>CACPJC010000016.1:0-2245 GCA_902634185.1 uncultured Candidatus Actinomarina sp. | reverse complement strand
AAAAACTATCTCATCAACCTTATCTTTTCTAAGTCCTTTTGTAGCACTATCAACTTGTTTGATTATGTAATCCAAATACTTACCACTGTTTCTTTGTTCAATACTTTCACCAAAACAAATTATTGGAGTGATCTTCTTGTTTACTAAATTATGGACCTTTAGATTAATTGACTCGTCTGTTTCTTTAAAATGCAGTCTTCTTTCAGAATGACCAACAATACAATAAGAAACTTTTAATTTTATTAACTGTTCGGATGAAACTTCACCAGTATATGCGCCCTCAACAAACTCCGAAACATTTTGAGAAGATAAAAATAAATTTAACTTATCTGCTTCAATTATTGTTTGAATAGACCTAAGTGAAGTAAATGAAGGGGCAACAACAATATCAATTTTCTTGTCTACATCGTTGTTTAGTGAGTAATTTAATTTTTGGAAAAGCTGTATAGCCTCTAAATGATCTAAATTTAGCTTCCAGTTTCCAATAATTATTTTTTTCATTATCAAATTATAAGTGGTTTATAAATGTTAACTCCTGGTAATTTTTTACCTTCTAAAAACTCTAGGGAGGCTCCACCACCAGTAGAAATATGATTAAACTTTTTTCTGTCAGAAAACTTGTTGATAGCACTCACAGAGTCTCCTCCTCCAACAGAGGAATATGCTTGAGACATTGATATAACTTTTGTAATTTCTCTCGTACCAGTACTGTATTCATCAATTTCAAAAATACCCATCGGCCCATTCCAAAAAATATATTTTGAAGCATTTAATATTCTTGAAAATTCAGATAACGTTTCATTTCCGATATCTACTCCAATATGGTTTTCTTGGAAATCTTCAACTTTTATATTTGATCGAATATTACTTTCAATGGATTCAGTAACTCCAAAATCAGTAGGTAATACTATTTTGTTTCCGTACTTTGAATCCATTAAAAATTTAGCTTTTGCAACAAACGATTCTTCAAAAATCGAATTGCCAATTTCATAACCTAGTGCTTTTAGAAATGTGAAACACATTCCTCCGCCGATCATTAATTTTTCTACTTTTGGAAGTAAATTCTCAATTAAAGATAACTTATCTGATATTTTTGCACCTCCTAGTAAAACCGAATATCCAGATTTATTTGTATTTAATATTTTGTTTAATTCCTCTAATTCTTCACTTACCAGTGGTCCTTGATAAGAGTTAAGAAAATTCCCAAAGCTTACAACTGATGCATGCTCTCTATGAGCTGCCCCAAATGCGTCAAAAATATATGTTTGAAAAGGCTTTGTTACATTCGCAGCGAAATCAAAACTATTATTTATTTCGCCTTCATCAAATCGCAGGTTCTCGAGAAGAAATATTTTTGATTTTTGATTTTTTATTGCCTCCTCAACTTTTGCGCCGTGAATTGCATCAATAAACATTACTTTTTCGTTATCTAGTAACTCTGACATTGCATCAGCTATTTTAATAAGTGAGAAATTTGGGTCACTATTATTCGGTCTACCAAGATGACTTGTAAAAGTAATTGTTCTTGAGGATTCATAAATACTATTAATAATGTTGATTGATTTAGAAATTCTAAATTTATCAGTAATTTCATTATTTATCATTGGTACATTTAAATCTGACCTAATTAAAACGTCTCCTAAATCAGTGTGATTATTTAGTTTGTTCATTGTTTGAAGATAATAATGTAATCTAAATTAAACAATTATGATTCTTTCATATCTCTATGAATAATCACTGCGTCCTTACCATCACTTTTTAACCATTTGCCAATTTCTTCAGTCATAACAACACTTCTATGCTTTCCACCTGTACAGCCTATTGCAATACCTACATATGACTTTCCTTCAGATGTAAAACGAGGTAGAAGGAAATCAATCATATCTTTAGTTTTATCAAGAAATGTCTGAGCATCTTCAAAAGAGAGAACATAATTTCTAACCATAGGTGCTTGTCCGGTTGAATCTCTTAACTCGTCTCTCCAGTGTGGATTAGGAAGAAATCTAACGTCTAATACCAAATCGGAGTCCCTTGGAGATCCATTTTTAAATCCAAATGATGTAACAGAAATTTTTAGATCTTGACTACTGGCGGTGCCTTGAAATCCTTCAATAATTCTTTTTCTTAAATCATGGACATTCATATCAGATGTATCAATAACCAAGTCAGCCAATTCTCTTATAGGCTTAAGTAATTCTCTTTCATTCTTAACAGATTGTTCTAATGAGTCTTTTGCCATTGGATG
>CACPJC010000015.1:0-2433 GCA_902634185.1 uncultured Candidatus Actinomarina sp. | reverse complement strand
TGTCCTTCATAATTACTGGGTTCCTAAATTAAATGGAAAAAGGTATCTTGTTCCTGGACAGAAAACTTATTTAAATTTACATGCTGATAATGCAGAAGAATTCTGGGCACAATGTGGAGAATACTGTGGATTAAGTCACTCAAAAATGAGAGGTAGAGTTTTATCAATGTCTGAATCAGATTTTGATGCCTGGGTAATTAATGAACAAAAAAATGCTGACAATACACTTTCTGAAGGTTCCTTGGCATATGAAGGGCAGCAGATATATCTAAATGCAGGCTGTACCCAATGCCATGTTATTGGTGGAGTTTGGGATGTTCAAGGTGAACGGATAGCGCCCAACTTAACACATTTTGCAAATAGAAATGTCTTTGCAGGAGCAGCATTAAAAAACAATAGTGAAAATTTAACGAAATGGTTAGCAAATCCAGCTGAGTTAAAACCAGGTACTTTCATGCCTAATCTAGAATTGACTGAGAGAGAGATTGAAGCTTTAATAGAATATTTAGGAACACTTAAATGACAAAAATTATAGAACCAAAAAAACAAAGGAATATTTTTTCAAGACCCTCCTCTGAAGAAGGTGTGTGGAGCTGGATCACAACTGTTGATCATAAAAGGATTGGCATAATGTATGGTTATGCTGCATTTTTCTTTTTGCTAGTCGGTGGGCTTGAAGCTCTTTTATTAAGAATCCAGTTATCCCAACCAGATAACAACTTCTTGAGTGCTGCTGAATATAATGCAATGTTTACAATGCACGGAACAACAATGATATTTTTAGCAATCATGCCGATAAGTGCTGCATTTTTTAATTATCTTTTACCGTTACAAATTGGAGCAAGAGATGTGGCTTTCCCAAGACTAAATGCACTTTCTTTTTGGATATTCATTGCAGGTGGATTGTTTCTATACTCAACTTTTCTTTTTGGTACAGCCGGCGCTCCAGAAGGAGGTTATCTAGCTGAGGAAGTCAGTCGATTGGCTTCAGCACCTAATGGTGGCTGGTTTGGATACCAACCTAATGCAGGGCTTAAGTATTCACCTGGTACCGCAATGGACTATTGGGCAATCGGACTTCAGATTCTAGGTATTGCATCCCTCGTTTCAGCATTTAATTTCATCACAACAATTCTTAACATGAGAACTAAAGGAATGAGATTAATGAGAATGCCAGTATTTACCTGGATGACATTTGCCGTTTCATTCCTTCTCGCTTTTTCTTTACCAATAATCGCAATTGCGTTATTTTTCGTGACATTTGATAGACAATTTGGGACAACTTTCTTTCTCACTGAAGGTGGTGGCGATCCAGTGTTATGGCAACATCTATTCTGGTTATTTGGTCATCCAGAAGTTTATATTCTTATCCTTCCAGCTTTTGGGATAGTTTCAGAAGTCCTCCCAACTTTTTCAAGAAAACCATTATTTGGATATCCAGCAATAGTGTTTGCTGGATTTGGAATTGCATTTATTGGGTTTGGTGTCTGGGCACATCATATGTTTGCATCTGCAATTAGTCCTGTGGCACAGGCTGGATTTGGCCTATCAACAATGATTATTGCAGTACCTACAGGGGTTAAAATATTTAATTGGCTTGGGACAATTTGGGGAGGAAGGCTAACTCTTAATACCCCAATGTTATTTGCTTTAGGATTTATAGGGATGTTTGTAATTGGTGGCTTAAGTGGTGTTACACATTCAGTGGTGCCAGCAGATACACAACAGACAGATACATATTATATAGTTGCACATTTCCACTATGTACTTTTTGGTGGTGCTCTTTTTGGAATTTTTTCAGGACTTTATTTCTGGTTTCCAAAAGTATGGGGAAGAATGTACAACGAGACAATGGGAAAAATTCACTTTTGGCTAATGATTATTGGTTTTAACTTAACTTTTGGACCAATGCATTGGTTAGGACTACAGGGTCAAGTTAGAAGAACTTGGGTGTATGCTGAAGAAACCAATCTTGGATTTTGGAATCTAATTGTTACGATTGGTGCGTTTATTCTAGCCATTGCAACTCTTGTTTTTATGGCAAACTGGATATATTCAAGAAGAAAAGGTGAGGTTGCTCCTTTTGATCCCTGGGACGCAAGAACAATTGAGTGGAGTATTCCTTCTCCTACTCCGGTGTGGAATTTTTCAAACGCACCTGAAGTTAAATCGTTAGATGATTTTTGGCATCAAAAGTATGGAGAAGATGAGGATGGTAGAGCAGTAAGGAGAGAAGGTACGGATGAGTTGTTACTACAACTTGAGGAAGAAGGACTAAATCCAAAAGAGGAAATACATCTTCCTAGCCCATCTTATTTTCCAGTAATTATGGCTTTTGGTCTTCCTTTTTTGGGATATGCAATAATTTACAAGTCGATACCACTAGCATTGATCGGCGTAATTATGTTACTGATTGGTGGTTTTGGTTGGGGA
>CACPJC010000014.1:0-3700 GCA_902634185.1 uncultured Candidatus Actinomarina sp. | reverse complement strand
TTCAATCCTTTCAACTAAAGTATATAGTACAATACTTATTCGGAAATACATTTATGGTTGAAAGACACTCGGTAGAATTTACAGATAAAGACGAAGCACAGAAACTCGAATTTTTTGAAGGCGATGTACATCTAGGCCATTATGATTTCCGTTTTGATTTTAACGATAAAAAGTTTTTCTCAATTTCAGCAGATGGCACCGTAAACCTTAGAATCCACAGTGAACCAAAGATAGCAAAGGTTTGGCTTTTAGTTGAGGATGATGACTTAAGACCACTGGAACTTGAAATGTATGCTGAAACAGATAGATTTAAGTTTTGGAATTTAAATTTTAATTTTAGAACTACAGTCTCAAAGTTTAGTTTTGCAGCTCAAACAGAAGATGAGTTAAATATTTATTTTGGAACAAGTGGGGTAGCTAATTTTATTTCTCCTTCAGAAAAATGGATTTACAGCTCAGAGGACTTTCCTCGACACACCATCCCTGATTGGGTTTATGGAGGTGTCATGTATCAGATATTTCCTGAAAGATTTAGGAATGGAAATGATGAAATTACTCCTGAAAATTCTATTCCTTGGGAAAGTACTCCAACAAGATTAGATTTTCACGGTGGCGATCTTCACGGAGTTACAGAAAAAATAGATTATATTAAAGACTTAGGTGTAAATATAATTTATTTGAATCCTATATTTTTATCTTCAAGTACGCATAAATATGATGCTTGGGATCATTTTAAAGTTGATGACACTTTTGGGGGTGACGAAGCATTAAAAGATCTTATCGAAGAAGCTCATAACAGAAATATGAAAGTTGTATTAGATTGCTCTTTAAATCATGTTCATCCAAGACATTTTGCCTTTCAAGATATTGTTGAAAAAGGTGAAAAATCAGAATATAAAGAGTGGTTTACTGTATTTGATTATCCCGTTCGTTTTTTACATAGACCACACTTATACGCGAATACTTACAAAGTAGGATGGGATGGTAATGCTGAAGAATATAAAACATACCTTGAGAAGACCTTTAAAGAAACAAAAGTTCCAGTTGAAGTTGTTGATGATGATGGCCCAATTATAGAACCAACATTCAAAGCATGGTGGGGTGTCCCTGACATGCCAAAAATAAACTTCAAAAATGATGGTGCTAGACAGTGGGCACTGGATGTTACAGAACATTGGATTAAAAATTTTGATATAGATGGTTGGCGAATGGATGTTGCAAAAGAGTTAGATTTTTCATTTTGGAAAGACTTCAGAGATGTTGCCTATAGTGCAAAAAAAGATATATTGCTCATTTCAGAAATATTTGGAGATACTTCACAATGGCTTCAAGGAGAGAGATTTGATGGGACAATGAACTATTCCTTTAGAGAGACTATGACAGACTATTTTGCTACGAAAAGAATTGATAACAAAGAGTTCGCAAATTCTCTTGCTAACTTATATTCGATGTACTCTTTTGAGGCCCTATCCTCGTGTCAAAATCTACTTAGTTCACACGATGTAAAGAGATTCCTGAATCGTTGTGGAGCAAATACTGACGGCATGTTTGGAGCTGTATTTCTTCAGGCAACTTTCCCTGGTATAGCTGGAATTTACTATGGTGATGAAATTGGCCTAGGTGGAGCTGATGATCCGCAGAACAGAGAGCCATTCCCTTGGGAATCGGAAGATAAATGGAATAAAGACCTTTTAAAGTTTACAAGTGAGCTAATGAGTATAAAAACAAGTCAACCGATTCTAAGATATGGCAACTTTGAAATGGTTACTTATGACGATAACTATGTAATATTTAGAAGAGTTTTAAACGATGAGTCACTTTTGTGTATAGTAAATAGGGATCTTAAAAACAAAGACATAGAATTGAATACAAATGCTCATAGTGTCGACATTGTTTATGGTGATTGCAATATTGAACTTGATTCAGGTAAATTGAAAATTACAGACATAGCAGATAATTTTGGACTAATAATAAAAGAGAGCTAAATTTTTCTATCAATTAGAAATTTTTCTAATTAAATCATATAATTTAAATAGTTCATTTTGTGAATATACGTATATTAAGAAAGGGAGTGTATGAATAATACGAAATTGCGATTCGGTGCAATTTTATTAGTTCTTTCACTGGTGTTAGTAGCCTGTGGTGGTTCAACTGAAGAAACAGTTGAAGAACCAGCGGTTGAAGAAGCACCAGCTGAAACACTTGCAGCCCCTGCTACAACTTCTCCACCACCGGAAAAGTTAGTAATCTGGGCTGAAGAGAAAATAGCTACTGCTTTAGACCCACTTGTAGGTGCTTATGAATCTGCAGCTGGAGTAGATGTTGAAGTAGTAATTTACGATTTCGGAGCAATTAAAAATGATGTGCTCACAGCTGGACCTGCTGGAGAGGGACCTGACTTGTTTGTTGGTCCCCACGACATGGTTGGTGAAATAGTTGCCAATGGTGTTGTAGCTCCATTAGATCTAGGTTCCATAGCAGAAGACATATTTGATGTTGGTATTGCGGGCTTTAGTTATAACGGTGAAGTGTATGGATTTCCATATGCAACAGAAGCTATTGCGATGTATTACAACGCTGATTTAGTTGATGGCGTTCCAACCACATGGGATGAAGTCAAAGCAGCTTGTGATGCTGCAGGAACAGAATTATGTGTTGGTGCACCTGGTGGTGGTGGCGGCGGAGACGCTTATCACAACATTCCATTTGTTCAATCAGATGGTGGTTATATCTTTAAATTCGATGGAGGATTTGATCCTTCAGATGTTGGATTAGATAACGCAAGTGCATTAGCATCAGCTGAATATCTTGACTCACTTGTCAAAGATGGAACTGTCGCATCTACTGACTATGGAGCATCCATGTCAGCTTTCCAAGAAGGCAGATCCTTATTTTGGATGACTGGACCATGGGCTCGAAATGATGCTGCAGCTGTAAATTATGGTGTAGGACTTATACCTACATTTAACGGCAGTCCTGCCACACCATTTGTTGGTGTAAGAGGAATGTTTGTTTCAGCATTCAGTGAAAAGAAAGTATTAGCACAAAGCTTTATTTTGGACTTCTTCTCAACAGTTGATGTTCAAGCAGCTATGTATGCAGAAGATCCTAGACTTCCAGCAACAAAATCATTGTTTGCTGTTGTAGAAGCTGAAGATCCAATTGCAGCACAGTTTGCAGCTAGTGCATCTAATGGTATCCCAATGCCTAATATTCCTGAGATGGGAAATGTTTGGGGTCCTGTTGGAGACGCTATGTTAATTATTAGAGATCAAAATTATGGTACCAATGAAGAAACTGGAGTTACCGTTAACTCTGCTTCTGACGCCATGAAACTAGCAGCTCAACAAGTTAGAGATGCAATATCAGGCGGATAATTAATATCTAAATTTATAAATTGGGGCTCTATATGAGCCCCAATTTTTTATGTGATATATTTGATTATGAAGTTTTCTACAGCAGTGAGATACTTTTTTTTAGCAGTTTTTAATGCTGCTGCATTTTATGTAATACCGTTAGCTATTTCTTTTGAATCTTGGTTTTTATTACTTATTGTTGGATTAATAACATTATTAATCAATTTCACATACCTGACTGAGAGATTAAAAGCATTGAAATGGATTACTCCTGGCTTTATATTTCTTATAGCGTTTGTTCTTTTTCCGGCTGGTTATAGTCTTTACGTTTCTTTTACAAATTG
>CACPJC010000013.1:0-4640 GCA_902634185.1 uncultured Candidatus Actinomarina sp. | reverse complement strand
CTGGTCTTGGACTCATGGATGGTGTGCAACAATTAATACCAAATATCTCATTTGGTTATATCGGAGTTCAAAGAAATGAAGAAACAGCTCAACCAGAAAATTATTATGAAAAGCTTCCTGATTTAGTTGATAAAAATGTATTTATTTTAGAGCCAATGTTAGCAACTGGAGGTTCATTATCGTTCGCCATTGAAACTGTAAAAAAATATAATCCGAAAAATATTCATGCCTTAACAGTTATCTCAGCGCCAGAAGGCATAAACAAAATCAAGGAAAACCATCCTGACATTACTCTAGTAACAGCTTCAATAGATGAAAAATTAGATGATAACTGGTACATTGTTCCTGGTCTTGGGGACATGGGCGATAGGCTATTTGGAACAACTTAAAAATATTGTCTAAATGCATTTTGATTGTAATAGATTCCCTAGGAGTTGGTGAAGCTCCTGATGCTGAAAGTTATGGTGACATAGGTGCAAATACTTTTGGTAATGTAGCAAAAGCAAATGGTGAGCTTTATCTACCTACTTTTGAAAAGCTTGGTTTTGGAGCAATCACTAATATAAACGGACTCGAAGATGAAGTAACTTGCTCTATTGTAGGAAAGCTTGCAGAGTCATCAAAAGGAAATGATTCAACTACTGGGCATTGGGAAATTGGTGGATTAATAACACAAAAAGATTTTTCAGTATTTCCAAAAGGTTTTCCAAGTGAATTAATTGATAAAATATCTTCAGAATCAGGATACGAATTTATTGGAAATTATCATGCATCTGGAACAGAAATAATTAATGAACTTGGTGAAGAACATCTTAGAAGTGGAAAATTAATTCTTTACACGTCAGGTGATTCAGTTTTTCAAATAGCAGCTCATGAAGATATTCTCCCAGTAAATGAGCTTTATAAAATTTGCAAGATATCAAGAGAATATTGTAACGAATACAATATTGGCAGAGTAATCGCTAGACCATTTATTGGCGAGAAAGATAATTTTCAGAGAACTTACGATAGAAAAGACTTTGGAATTACTCCCCCAGGAGAAACAATTCTTAGCCAATTATTTAAATATGGAAAAAATTCTCTGGGAATTGGAAAAATTTCTGATTTATTTGGTGATGAATTTCTCAGTAATTCAATTCACACAGAAGGTGATAGAAATGGATTGGAAATATTGATTAATGAATATGAAGATAACAATTATGATTTTTATTTTATTAACTTAGTTGACCTAGACATGCTTTACGGACATAGAGAAGATCCAGCAGGATATTATGAAGGTTTAAAAATTATTGATGATGGTTTAGATAAGCTAATGAGTGTCTTGAATGATGAGGATATAATTATTATTACTGGTGATCATGGTACTGACCCAACTGATGGTAAAACTGATCATTCTAGAGAGTATGTGCCTTTTGTTATTTACAAAAAGAATCTAAATCCGAAATATATTGGTGAAGGTAATACTTTTTCAGATATTGCTTCAACTATTTCAGATATTTATGAAATCGAAAATATATTTCCAGGTAAAAGCAGTGCCAATCATTTATCATGACTGATAGAAACAAAATGTTAGATAAAATTAATGAAGCAAGTAATTATTTAAAAGAGAATTTTAATTCAGAGGTTTCGTCTGCAATTATTTTAGGCTCAGGTATGGGAGGCTTTGAAAATAGCTTTGATCCAATTGCAACTTTTGATTATTCGGAAATACCAAACTTTATAAAACCAGCCGTACAAGGGCATTCTGGAACTCTGACCTTTGTTGAAGTTGAAGATAAAATAACTGCAATATTATCTGGTAGGGCACATTATTACGAGGGTTATCTCATTCATGACCTTGTATTACCCACTAGAGTCTTAGCTACTTTAGGAATTAAAAATCTAATTGTAACTAATGCAGCAGGTGGTATTAATGCTAATTACTCACCAGGAGACATAGTTGCAATAAAAGATCATATAAATTTAACAGGCAATAACCCATTAATAGGTAAAAATTTAGATGAATTTGGACCAAGATTTCCTGATATGACAGAAGTTTATAATTCGAAGTTTAGAGCTTTAGCAAAAGAAATTTCTAAAGAATATTTTGAATACAAGGAGGGTGTTTATGCTTGGTTTACTGGACCAACTTATGAAACTCCTTCGGAAGTCAATTTTGCAAAAACTATTGGTGCTGATTTAGTTGGAATGTCCACTGTTCCAGAAGCAATAGTCGCAAAACATTCTGGAATTGATGTTACTGCTTTTTCATTGGTTACCAACTTAGCAGCAGGCATTTCTGATTCACCATTATCTCATGAAGAAGTAATAGAAATTGCAGATAAAACCTCAAAAACATTTCAAAATTTTATGAGAAGTTTTTTAGGTCAAATTAATTTAGCTATTTAAATTTGTAATATTAAAATAGAAAATATGAAAATAGCAGTCTGTGCAAAACAAATTCCAGATCCCGCTTTAGATATTACATATTCGGAAGGTCTTGTAAGTAGGCCGAATGAACAAGTATTAGATGATACAGACAGATATGGTATTGAAGTCGCGTTACAGTTAAAAGAAAAATTTGACGCAGAAGTAACTGTTATTTCTATGGGAAAAATGGGTACAGAAAAGGGTATACAGCAAGCTTTACAAATGGGCCCAGACAAAGCACTAGTTTTAGAGGATGATTCTCTTTCAGGATCAAATTCATTAATGACAGCAAATGTCCTAAGTGAACTTTCCAAAAAAGTTGGAGCTGATATTACAATTTTTGGTACTGAATCAACAGATGGATATTCAGGTGTAATTCCACAACAAGTCTCAAGAATGCTTGGATTGCCATGTATCTCATATATAAAAGCAGTAGAGATAGCAGATACTGTTTCTCTTACTAGACAGACATCAACAGGTTCAGAAAAAGTTCAAATGCCATCAAATTGTGTCCTATCAGTTACAGCTGGAGGTGTAGAGCCAAGATATCCAAACTTTAAAGACATCATGGCGGCAAAGTCTAAACCAGTTGAAAAAATATCACTTAGCGATATCGAATTTAGTGCTGTTCAGAATATTGAATTTATAGACATTAAAGATGTCTCAACAACAAAACAAGGTGAAAAAATAGTAGATGAGGGCGAAGGCTTTCAAGTAATAATAGACAAACTTAAGGAATTAAAAGCTATATGAAAACATTAATTATTGGTGAAGTAGTAGAAGGTAAGCTTTCAAGTGGAGCTTTGGAAATCATTGCAAAATCACAAGAATTAGGACTAGAGTTTGAAGTTGCAACAGTGGGAACAGAAGAATCACCTAACATCGGATCTGAGAGTTTCAAAAACACATATTTAAAATGTAATGAAACGCAATTGAGTCTTGGGTCAGTTGCAAACACTTTAAAAACAATGGTTGATGAACAATCCATTTCACTTATTATGGCTCCATCAACTTATGTTGGTAGAGATCTAATAGCATTTTTGTCTGTTGATTTTAGTTCCAGTCAAGTGTCAAATGTTATTAACTTCTCGATTGAGGAAGGCAATGTTATAACTTCTAATTCAATAAACGGTGGAGAAAGTGAATATAATTCAAAAATTACTTCAGATAAAAAGTTTCTTTTAATAAGACCTAAATCTTTTGAAGAGGTTCAAGTAGAACTTAGCAACACAAATTATGAGACGATTGAAATCAATTCTGAAGATCCTGAGGTATTTGATATATTTATAGAAGAGAAATCCGGTCCTCAGCTAGAAGATTCAAAAATAGTTGTATCTGCTGGAAGAGGAATGGTTGATAGCTCAAACTTATCTCTAGTAGAAGATCTAGCAAGTAAGCTTAATGCAGCAATTGGAGGTACAAGAGCCATAGTTGATGCAGGTTGGATGCCATATTCACAACAAGTTGGTCAAACTGGTAAAACTGTCAAACCTGATGTTTATATTGCATTAGGTATTTCAGGAGCTACCCAACATCAAGTTGGAATGAAAGATTCAAAATATATTATTGCAATTAATAAGGATGAAGAAGCTCCTATATTCCAAATTTCTGATCTTGGAATAGTCGCAGATACTTTGTCTATTGTTCCAAAAATTACTGAAAATTTATAATTTAAAACTTAAAGTCAAAAGGTAATACCTCTTCAAACTTATATTTTTGAAAGTCGTTATCATTTACGACGATTACATATTCAGTATTGAATTCTGACATCCTCTGTCTTGAAATTCCACAAGGAAATATTGCTGTCTCGCTTTTTGCATCAATACATGCAACTGCAATTGTATCGATCTTTGTCTCACCTTCTGATATAGCTTTCAAGATTGCTACATCTTCACCACATACTGTTGCAGGATATGAAGCATTTTCAATATTACAGCCTGTATATATGTTTCCAGAGTCAGTAATTAAAGCCGCACCTACCCGAAAATTAGAGTATGGTGCATAGGCTTTTTTAGCGATCTCTTTTGCTAAGTCTGCTAATTTTTGATCGTTAGAAGACAATTACTCCCCTTTTGTAATTAAAGTTTCAAAATCTTTTTTAGTTTTTGTAAATACTCTTGAGCCAGATCCTGGTTGCATAGTTACTCCATAAAGAACATCGCCCGCCTGCATAGTTTGTTGCTGATGAGTAACAATTAAAAACTGTGCATCTTCCTTTACGAACTCAAGTA
>CACPJC010000012.1:0-7439 GCA_902634185.1 uncultured Candidatus Actinomarina sp. | reverse complement strand
AACATATCCATTTGTCACAAGTTCCAATACAAGTGCAGGTAATGCAGCTACTGGATCTGGAATTGGGCCTTTAAATTTTGATGAAGTTGTTGGTGTAACCAAAGCCTACATATCTAGAGTTGGTACTGGTCCTTTCATAACTGAACAAGAAAATGAAATTGGTGATTACATGATTGAAAAAGGAGCTGAGTTTGGAACAGTTACTGGAAGAAGAAGACGTTGTGGATGGCTAGATTTAGTTTCATTACAATATTCGACAAGGATTAACTCTCTAAGTCAATTATTTATAACAAAATTAGATGTTTTAAGTGGCCTTGAGGAAATCAAGGTATGCGTGGGATACAGGTTTGAAGATAAAAAAATTACAGACTATCCATTAGTTGATGAGATATTAGATAAGTGTGAACCTATTTATGAATCATTTAAGGGTTGGGATGAAGATATTTCTGGAATTATAAAATATGATGCACTTCCTGAGAATGCTAAAAAATATATTGAATTTATTGAAGATTTCATCGATGTGCCAATTAAATATATATCTGTTGGACCAGAGAGAAACCAAAATATAATTAGATAAATGATAAAAAGATACGAAGTAAAAGAAATAGTTGATATATGGAGTCAAGAAAACAAGTTAAACACTTGGAAGAAAGTTGAATCCTCTGTTACAAAAAGTCTTGAAGAGGAAGGTATCGTACCTAAAGGTTTGTCAGAAAAAATACTTGATGCAAATGTAACCGTAAAAGAAGTTGAAGCTCGAGAAAAAGTAACAAACCATGACTTAGCTTCATTTGTTGACATATTACAAGATAAGGTAAATGAAAATTCCGAATGGATACATTACGGCCTTACTAGTTCAGACGTAGTTGATACATCAAATAGTTTATTAATTTTAGAATCATTAGATTTCCTAATAGGAGTAGTTGATGAATTAATCAGTACTTTGAAGAATCTTGCGATAAAAGAAAAAGATACCAAAATAATCGGGAGAACTCACGGCGTATTTGCAGAAGTAACTTTCCTTGGAAATATAATTTCAAACTGGTTGTTGGAGATACATCGAAATAAAGAACGTCTTGAACGAGCAAAAGAAAATATTAGCGTCGGAAAGCTAAGTGGAGTTGTTGGGAACTACACCATAATTAACAGTGATGTTGAAAAAAAATCCTTAGAGACGTTAAATCTAAAGCCAGAGCTATTTGCTTCTCAGATTGTTAGCCGCGATAGATATGCTGAAGTAATCAGCTCTATTGGAATGCTTGCAAGTTCCTATGATCGTATAGCTATAAATCTTAGAGGTTATCAACGTTCAGAGGTGGGTGAAATTCATGAATCATTTTCAAGCGAACAAAAAGGTTCTTCTGCAATGCCACATAAAAAAAATCCAATTACTTCTGAGAGAATATCAGGAATTTCAAGAATCCTCAGAGGTTATGTTGTAAGTGCGCTTGAAAATATATCTCTTTGGCATGAAAGAGATATATCAAATTCATCAGTAGAAAGAATCATTTTTCCAGATAGTTTTAATCTCATTTGTTTTTCAACAATTGAGATGGAAAAGCTATTAAAAAATATCAACATTAATCATGAAAAAATAAATTCAAATATTAATTCAGCAAAAGTGAGTTTGCTAACTCAATCTTTTCTATCTCATTTAGTAACTAAAGGGATTGAAAGGGATGAAGCATATAGATTTTTGCAATCTCAATCATTTGAAATCGATAACTTAGATTCTTATATAAAAAATATTTCAACAAATTTTGAGGAAGTTGAAGAAAAAGAATTACAGGAAATTAGAAAAAGTTTTCTTTCTGAGAAAACCAACAAAAATTTTGAAGAAAAAATAAATTCTGTTGTTTAAAAGATTTAAAAATCAATTCACTGAGATAAAAAGTGAAGTACTGGGTTTAAATGAATCACAAAATAATATCTTTGATTCAATTCTTGCTCCAGTGTTCTTTGTTTTAACATTTAGATTTTTTGATTTAAATATTGCAATTATAAGTACAGCCGTATTGGTTGCCCTTACGTTTGGCTACAGGTTGGTAAAAAAAGATGAAATTAAATTTGCATTTTACGGTGTTCTTGGAACTTTAGTTGCTTTGTTAATTGCTCAGATTCAAGGTACTGCATCAGGTTTTTTTCTACCAGGCATTATAAGAGATTTAAGCATTGCATTTATAGGATTGGTATCAATCTTATTGAGAAAACCATTTACGATCTATTCATCAATGTATTTTAGAAAATGGCCTAGAGAGTGGTATTTATTACCAACAGTAAAACCAGCATATAACCGGGTTGCAATCTTGTGGGTCATATTTCTTGGAGTAAAAGGTGGTTTACAAGTTTTATTTTTTGATAACCCAGAAGTGCTTGCAGTTATTAAATTGGCAACTTCAAACCAAACTACTTTAATTCTTTTGGTAGTTTCATATTTTATTGGTTTAAATAAATTGAAAGCTTTACATGGTCCAAGTGTTGAAGAGTTTAAAAACAATACTCCTCCCCCTTGGAAAGGTCAACAAAGAGGATTCTGACTAAGGTATCATGCTTATATGGTAGAAGATAATTTAAAACTCTTGATTGTCGCAGGAAGCAGTCTGGGTATTTATATAGCCTTAAGAACACTAATTTTTCCACTTCTCAAACGTATAGCGAAAAAAACAAATACTATCATTGACGATCTTTTTTTAGAAAAAAAATTTTTAAATAGAGTATCTTTTGTCGCTGTATTTACTTTTTTAAATGGAATATTATTTACAGACTTTTCAACAGAATTATTAGACAGTGAAATTAGTCAACGAATAATTAGTTCGCTATTAGCAGTGTTCTTAGGTTTATCTCTAAATGAATTGCTTTCAATATTTAATAATGCATCAAGTAAATATGAAGCATTGAAAGACAGGCCAATTAAAGGTTATATTCAGATCGTTAAAATTATTCTGAACGCATTTATATTCATTATTATTTTTGCAATTTTATCTGGACAGTCAGTTACATATTATATAAGTGGACTTGGGGCGTTAACAGCAGTTCTCCTTTTAGTATTTCAAGACACAATTCTATCTTTTGTTGCATCGGTTCAAATTGGACAAAACAATATCATAAATAATGGTGACTGGATAGAGGTCCCAGAATATGGAGCTGATGGGGATGTAATTGACATAGCTCTTCACACAGTAAAAGTACAAAACTGGGATAAAACCATTACAACCATACCTACCTCAAAAATAATCTCTACATCAGTCAAAAACTGGAGAGGAATGTCTGATTATGGTGGCAGAAGAATCATGAGATCAATAAGTATTGATATCTCAAGTATTAAATTTTTAACATTTGAAGAAATTGAAAAATTAAAAAAAATTGCTCCTATCAAAGATTATCTGAATGAAAAAGTGCAGGAGTTGGAAACATTTAATAGCGAACTATCGTCTGGAGAATCAGTAACAGAACAAAGAAATTTAACAAATATTGGTACATTCAGAGCCTATATAGAAAGCTATCTCAGACAAAATGAAAACCTAGATACTGAAAACATGACATTTTTAGTAAGACAATTATCACCAACAAACCAGGGTGTCCCTATACAAATCTATACATTTACAAAAACTACTGACTGGGTTGAATATGAAAACATTCAGTCAGATATATTTGATCATTTAATAGCAGTGTTACATAAGTTTGATCTGAGAGCCTACCAAGATGGTATTGTCGAAGCTGCAGCAATGAAAAATTTGCACTTTAATGAGGGTCTTGAAAACTAACTTAAAACTCTCTTTCTTAAGAATATAACAAATGCAATAGCAACTATTAGATAATTAAAGTAATTTCCAAACAAACTAAATGGAGTTTGTGAGTTAATTGGATTTATGTTTTCGTTCAAGATTTCAGAAGTGAATAAATTTGTCTGTGATAAAACCTTTCCATTATTGTCGATGAATGCAGATTTTCCAGTTATTGCAGAATGTATGACAGGCCTATCATTTGAAATCGCATTTGCACGAGACATTAATATAAATTGATCAGACATTCCGCTTTCTCCATAGCTGGCTTGATTTGTAAGAATTACAATAATCTCTGCTCCAGCCTGAACACTACCTCGAATATATCTTTGGAATGATCCCTCAAAAGAAATCACAGAGGCCAATTTATGTGATCCCATTTGAAATATTTTCTCTTGTTCTCCCCTAATCATATCTCTCGGAACTAGCGAAAGGGAAGGGATCCAATCAAGATATCTTCTAAAAGGAATGTACTCTCCAAAAGGTACTGGGTGTTGTTTCAGATATTGATCTACAATTGTTCCCTCATTGTTGATAAATAGACCATAATTTTCAAAATTAGCTTCCTGTATTGGCCTATCTCCACCAATTAAAAAATAAGAATTTAACCTCTCAACTTCTATTTGAATATCGGTCAAGACCCGATCGTGAATGAGAGGATCATTGTTAAAACCTGTCGAGCTTTCAGGCCAAATAATCAGATCTTTTTCGGAGCTAATACTTTTTGTTAAATTTATATGACTTTCATATATTCTTGCTCTTTCATTATTACATCTGTTTTTTGCTCCAGGACAAGGACTGTTTCCCTGGACAATCACAACACTAACCTGTTCAGATTTATTATTTTTGTCTAATAAATTAAAACTGTCGTTTAGTAAAAATAATGAAAGAGGTGTAAATATTAAAATGAAAAATACTAGTGAATCTTTCAAGTATGTATATTTCTTTTTATTTTCAAGTACAAATAAGACAACTAAAAGAGTCAACGATTGAATGATTAAAGAATAACCTGTCGGACCAAATGTTTTAAAAATGCTTGGTAGGAGATTGAACGAGGTATCTCTATATCCTGAAATTAAAACTGTTGAAGTTGAACCCCATGGAAAACCGCCAAATGGAAAGTAAGCCCTTAGTAAATCAAAAGTACTTATTATTCCAATCAATATAAAAAAATTGTTATTGGTTTTTACAGCAATAAATTTAAAAAGTTTTCCATAAAATCCATATAAAAGACCCATAAGAAGAGAAAGAGGAATCCAAGCTTCGTAACCAATTGATTGGATACCAAATAAAATTACACCAAATGATATTGCTCCAAATACTAGGCCTGAAAGAAATGGTTTACTACTTAATAAAATCCCTGAGTAAAAAAAGAACAGAGATGGAAAAATTAAATACCAGAAGTTAAATGGGGGGAAGCTCAAAAAAAATAGCACTGAGGATATTATGACTCTAGTATTCATTGTCTATTTAATGTTAACTCCGAATTCAGATTTCAAAACTAAATTATATTTCTGAATATAACAACCAATCCTGAGATTATTGAAAAGTATGTTACGCCTTTTGAAATTGCATTGTCAGAGACATCTGAAAACAGTAAAGAAGATATTTTTAATCCCACAGCAACTGGAATTGCAAGATATAAAAATAAAATTATATGATCTCTATAAATCTCACCACTAAAAAGCAGAAGACCTAGTGTTATCATTATTCCAAACGTAAAAACAGCGTTTAACGATGGTCTGAACTCCTTACCCGAAGCTCCTCTGTACAAAATTGCAATAGGAGGGCCCCCTACTCCTGCAATCATTGCAAATATTCCAGATAATGTTCCAGCGATCCATGACGAATTATTATTCCTATTCACAGTCCAGTTAAATAATGTTGCAATTCCTGCAACAAGTACAATTGCTCCTACGCTTATTGAAAGTAGTTTCTCGTTCAAGTTAATAAGGAGCAATAAACCCAAAGGGCCACCAATAATTCTTCCTAGGAATAAGAATTTAAACGGTTTCCAATCTACTTCTTTTTTTTCACGTTGATATATACGAAAAGCCATAGGCAAGGCAAGTAAACTCAGAATTTGTGGCACTAGTAGTGGCTCAATTTGGACAAGTATTGGTGAAGAAATAACAGCAAAGCCAAAACCTAATATTCCTTGGATCGCTGCACTTACAAATAGAAGTATTGAAATAAATATAAGCTCAACTAGGGAAAGATCAAATGGATATGTCAACTAAGTGCTTTTTCCATTAACTCTAATATTTCACCTTCGTTTGTATGCCTTCCCGTTTCAAGTTTTGAATAAATAAGTTCACCATTTAAATACAATTCAAAAACACCACCTGTTCCCGGAATAAGATCAATTGATTTTACTTCTTTTCCGTATTTTTCAAGTATGTCTTCTACCGTACTAACTGCACGGGGTGTATAGTTTCAAACAATACAAAATTCTAGTTTGATTTCCATAAACAAATGTTACTATACGTAGCTGGATAAAAAGTTTGGAAAAACTTGCAGGTTTTTCAAATATTTGTTAAGCTTGTGAATATATTCACAAAGTGGGGAACTAAATGACTGATGGATTAAAAGCAAGTCAAATTAAAGGCGGTATAAGACCTTCAAAGAGTTTTGACCAGGGCAGAGTTTGTAAAGAAGAATCTTGCAATACTCAACTAAGTATCTATAACAAAAGAGAGCACTGCTTTAACCATGCTCCTGTTAAATACCCAAGAGTTAGAGGAAGAATTCTTCAAGAAACTGCATAAGTTTAAAAATTCAACTTAACAATATAAACAACTAACAATTATTATTCTATTATGGCTACTAAATTTAGCGTTCCCGAAATAAGTTGTGATCATTGTAAAAGTACTATAGTAAACACTTTGTCAGGTGTTGAAAATATTGAATCAGTTGATGTTGACGTTCAGACAAAAAATGTAACACTGGAGTCCTCAGAAGAGATAAATTTAGATCTTGTTAAATCACTTCTTGATGAACAAGGCTATACCATTGTCAGCTGAGACAAAAACGTTAGTTTTATCTGTTGAAGGAATGACCTGTGCAGCATGTGCTGCAAGAATAGAGAGGGTTCTAACAAAAGAAAAATCTGTCAAAGATGTAGTTGTAAACTTTCCCCTAAAAAAAGCAATCTTAGAAGTTAACCCCGAAGATAATAATTCGGATGAATATATTCAAAGAATTAGATCAATTGGATATTCAGCCCAAGAAGAAATAGCTGAGGAGAAAAAAAGTAATACTAGAAAATTTCTTACTCCGTTTCTTTCTCTAATACTTACACTTAGTATCAACCCACTCATTGGGGCTGATCAAGATCTCGCCGCATTAGGAGTAGGTTCATTAATAATTTTTATTTTTGGTAGAAAATTTCACGTATCTGCTTTAAAAAATATAAAAAAACTTAATTTCAATATGGATACATTAATCTCTATTGGTAGTCTCTCCTCTTTCGCCATTGGAATATTGCCAAATAATGGAGAATTAATGTACTTAGAAACTGGAGGATTCATAATTAGCTTTATTCTCCTTGGTAAGACAATAGAAGATATTTCAATTAAGTCATCTGTTTCAGTATCAGACTCCATAATCGAAAGTATTCCAAAAGATGTAAATGTTTATGAAAATCAAATAATTGTT
>CACPJC010000011.1:0-11257 GCA_902634185.1 uncultured Candidatus Actinomarina sp. | reverse complement strand
GCTTCCCAACCTAAAATTCTATCTAGCTCAATCGCATGACCAACTGACTCATGTATCTGAAGTGCAAGTTGACTGCCTTCTAAAATCAAATCTCTTGTCCCCTCAGGACATTGTGGAGATGTTAAAAGTCTTTTAGATTCTTCAGAAATTCTCTCAACATGATCTAAAAATTTAAAACTTTGAATGACTTCCCATCCTCCTGTTCTGTATTCACCAAAAGATTGTGGATATGATCGTATTTGTGTTTCTCCATCACCAATACTTAAGGAAGAAATGCCACCACCAGATTCAATTATGTTCTGGTATATTTCATGACCCTGGCTCGATGCAAACCACTTCTCAGTATCCCAAAAATTTAGCCTGCCAAAGGCTCTGGAGCTACCTATTTTTTTCATTTCATGAGTTGAGGAAACTATTAAATCTATTTGATCAGTTGTCGAAACCTTAAAAGGATTTTGTTCATGTGGTGTTACATATTCATCTTTTACAATTGGAACATCAGCTAATGGAAAATCTTTACCTGGTACCTTAGAAGATGCTTTTGCAATTAAATATGCTTTTTTTCCAGCCTCCTTTAGTGACTCATCTGATAGGTCATAAGTAGCATAAAATCCCCATGACGATCCCACTAAGGCTCGTATACCTAAACCCATATTTTCAGAGTTACTAAAATCCTCCAACTCACCGTCTTTTGAAGATATATCTCTACTTTTTGATATTAGAATTCTTGCGTCAGCGTATTGTGCACCTGAGCTTATTGCTACATCAATACTTTTGTTTATTTCATTAAACATTTATTTTATTTTACACCTCTATATGATTGAGCGTCTGTAATCTTTTTATATGAAACAAATTACAGTATTTGGATCTTCAAGATGCAAAGAAGGTGACTCAGAATATGAATTTGCTGAAAGTGTTGGTAGCTTGATCGGTAAATATGGACATAATGTTGCAACTGGTGGGTATCAGGGGACTATGGAAGCCGTATCAAAAGGAGCAGCGAAGCAAGGAGTTAAAGTTATCGGAGTTACTGTACCAACATTATTTTCAGATAAAGCAAGTAAAGGTTTCGAACGTACACCTAATTCATATGTAAACAATGAAATTAAAGCTGAAAGTTTATCAAATCGAATTCATTATTTGCTGAACGAATCAAAAGCTTTCATTGTGTTACCGGGTAAAATTGGAACACTTACCGAGCTTTTTGTTGCTTGGAACTCAAATTATTTGTACAACATTAATAAAGAATATGACTTAATCCCCATTTACTTGAAAAAAGATTTTTGGAAAGAAATTATTGATAATCTTCCCGAGAATATGGAACTTGATAAACAGTTTATAAATTATTTTGAAAGTATTGAAGATTTAGAGGAAATTATATCTAAATTAAACTAGGTCTTGCTCTCTAATTCCAAATGAAGGATGTCTTAACCTACAAAGTGCAAGTTTTTCAAGCTGTCTGATTCTTTCTCTAGTTAAATCAAATTCTTCACCAATTTCTTCTAAAGTTCTTGGTACACCATCATAGAAACCATATCTGAGAGCTAGTATTCTTCCTTCTCTTTCAGGTAGCCTACTAATACTATCTCGCAAACTTTCAGCAACATCAAGATCTTGTACGATTAATGATGGATCACTTGCGTCTTCATCTTGTATAAAATCTCCAAGTTGAGCTCCATCTTCTCCGACAGGTTGCTCCAGAGAAACAGTATCAGCTACGCTCAAAGCTAATTCAACTTTGTCTACACCAACACCTGCTTCTTTTGCTATTTCTTGTGGTTTTGGATCTCTTCCAAGTTCAGCTTTTAATTGTGCTTGAGCGGCTCTGACAGCAGCCATTGTATCGTGCAAGTGTACAGGTATCCTTACTGTTCTTGATTTATCAGCAATTGCTCTTGTAATTGCTTGTCTGATCCACCATGTTGCATAGGTTGAAAACTTAAATCCTTTTCTCCAATCAAATTTTTCAACTGCTCTTATTAATCCTAAGTTCCCTTCTTGAATTAAATCTAAAAAGTCAATTCCAGAAGTGTTTGCATATCTTCGAGCATTTGCGACTACAAGTCTCAAGTTAGCAGTTAGGAACGCGTCTTTTGCTTCAGCTCCTTTTTTTCGGTCTCGCTTTAACCTAATTTCACCTTTTTTATCTTTGTATTGCTTTTTAGTTAATTTAACAGCAGCTTTTTCACCAGATTCAATTTTTTGGGCTAATTCAACTTCTTGCTCAGCAGTTAAAAGATCAAAGTTTCCGATAGCAGTAAGATATTGGCTAACTAAATCGGTTGTAAGTTTTCCTTTATCGTCAGCAAGTTTCTTAACCAATGATTTTGCTTTTTCTCTAGCTTCAGCTTCTTGCTCAGGGGTTAATGAATCTTCCTCAGCAGCAAGTTCTGCTTCCATTTTTGAAGCTTTAGGTTTAGATGGGATTGTTTTTGTCACCATTGTTTTGACCTTTAAATTTAATTTCTAGTTACCGAAAAGTAAGGATAGAGCTGTTTTTAATTTAAAGCTAATTAAATTCTCCAATATTTTCAGTGTTTTCTAACAATACTGATTTTTTGGCTGATTTATATATATATGTAATCCACAAGAGGTCAGCTAGTAACAAATGAAGGATGCTTAAGGGCAAAATAATATTTGATACTACATTTAATGTTCCAAGTGCTACACCGATGTAAATTAACAATTTTATACTTTGAGTCTTAATTCCGATTTCTTTATTCAACCTATTCGATTCCGAAAAGAGAAAGATTGATAGAATCATCGACACTATTGGATGAACTATTCTCAATCTTGTAAGTAGTTCACTTGTTGAGTCAAAATCGTCTGCAAGTCCCTCAATAAATGATGCGCTTGGAAATAGTACGTCTGCCAATGCTGTAATTGAACCCGTCGCTCCAGTTAAGAAGAACAGGATGAATGCAATCTTTAATCTCTGATCAAAAAAATAATTTAAGCTACTTTTTGATTCATTTAGAAGAAAATAAATTAAAGTATAGAAACCTAAAAGTGCAAAGGTGTTTACTAGGTGTAGTGGTACTGCAATAATTCTTGGTAATGATGAATTCAGTCCAACCCATTCATAAATTACAATTATTGCTCCTATTAAAGCTTCCAGTAAAACAAAAAAAGTTAAGTAATTTATAATTTTTTTTTGAATCAATGGCGTATGTGAATCTCTACTTTTTATAAACAACAAAATTGTGATGATTAATAAAACTCCACTGATAGACCTATGACTAAATTCAATAATCTCAGATGTTGTATCAAGACTTGGAACTACTCTTCCATTACAAGTTGGCCAAGATGCTCCACATCCGTCACCAGATCCTGTTGCTCTCACAATTGCTCCTGCAAGAATTGAGAGAATTGAGGTTACAAGGCCTGCAGTTGCTAGAGTATGCAATTTCATAAAAGATTATCAATAAATAAGTTGAAAGAATTTAAAAACATCTGAAATGCTTTTACTGCAATATACAAAAGTATGCTTACAGAAATAAAAGTTTTTATGTTCCTAGAAAAATAAAATGATAATTGTTTTGGATCTGCAATATAAGGTCTTTCTTCTAATGCATTTTCATATAATTCATCAAAATCAATTTTTTTGTCATCATCAATAACTTCCTTATCTGAGTAAACATCAAAGACATTCATTTCTGATGTAGTATTTTTCTGTTTTTTCTCTTTGTCTGATTTAAATCTATTAAATATTCCAGACTTTAGATCAACATTCTTTTCCTTGTCGATTGTAAATAATGAGTCTTCAATTATTTTTTCTGAAGTTTTGATTGGTTTAAAGTCATTTGATTCTAAAGTTTGAGAAATTTCTTTTCCTAATAATCCCTCGAGCGCAGCTATTATTTTTGTATCTGTTGGTAAGCTTGTTCCAGACTCCCATTTTTTTACATCTTTTGTTGTTGCCCCAGTAAAAGATGCTACTTGTTTTATAGAAAGACCTCTTTCTTCCCTAAGCTTTACAAAGTTTGTAGAAAAATTATTCACTATTTAATAATTGTATTCGATAATTTAGTTTTTATACAATTAGTCTTATTTGTGGAGGTGAATGAGCGCCTGGTGGGCTCCGCAGTCTTCAAAACTGTTGAAAGGCTTAAGTGTCTTTGGCGGGTTCGATTCCCGTCCACCTCCGCTAGTTTTATTTATTAATATAGATAACATTAAATTAAAAATTAATGAGTAATTGAACGAGAGAAATAATCCAAACCAGGTTGATAGACGATTACTGACGGTATCTGATAGGGATATCTTTGTAACTGTACAGAGAGCTCTTTTGGTTGGAATAATTTTAAAAAATGAAACTAGAGCAGATAAAGAAGAATCTCTTAAAGAACTTACTAATTTAGTAAAAACTGCTGGTTCGACTCCATATATTGTCCAAACTAAACGTGTTGATAAAATCGATCCAAAAACATTTATTGGCAAAGGTTCGATAAAAGAATTAGAAGAGATTTCTAAATCGAATGATATTGACGTAGTAATATTTGATTGCGAACTAACACCAAACCAACAAAAAGAACTGAGAACGATTTTTCAATGTGATGTTGTTGATAGAACTGGTTTGATACTGGATATATTTTCTCTACATGCTCAATCAAAAGAAGCCTCATTACAAGTTGAGCTTGCAATGTCTGTGTATTTAAAGCCAAGATTAGCTGGACTTGGCAAAACCTTGAATCAACAGGGTGGTGGAATTGGAACAAGAGGTCCAGGTGAAACCAAATTAGAAACAGATAGCAGGCTTATCGATAATCGTATAAATAAATTAAAAAAAGAATTAAAGAAGATAGAGAAACAGAGAAACGTTCAATCAAGCTCAAGAGAGAAAAATAATATTCCATTGGTATCAATTGTTGGTTATACAAATGCTGGTAAATCTACTTTATTAAAGAAATTAACTAATTCTGATGCTTACGCTGCTGATGAACTCTTTGCTACCGTTGACTCTTTGCAAAGAGAATTAAGAATTAAGGATATTCAAGATCCATTAATATTATCGGACACAGTTGGGTTTATTCAAAATCTTCCCACGACGTTAATAGAATCATTTAAATCAACATTAATGGTTGCGACAAAAGCTGATTTGCTAATTCACGTTGTAGATGCCGCCACTGCCCTTCCTGAGATGCATATCAACACGGTTGTTAATATTCTCAAACAAATTGATGCGAAATCTAATGAAATTATGGTATTCAATAAAATTGATAAGATTGACAAGGCATCATTAAATCAACTTAAAGAATCTTACCCTCAAGCATCGTTTGTCTCATCTCTAAAAAACGACGGACTAGATTTATTAAAAGATAGAATCGCAGAGGAAATTTTTGGTATTGTTAGCCTTGGGTCTTACCAAATCAATCCATCAAAATTAGACACTGTTGCCAAATTTGGAAAAATCCTTAATGTTAAGAATGAATTAAATTACTTAGTCTTAGAATTAGAGATGAGAGATAAATTAGTTGACAGGCTTCTAAATCTTAAAATAATGGAAAAGAATATAAATGCTTAACGAAATTGGATTAGTTGGCCTTGGTGTCATGGGTAAAAATATAGCTCTAAATTTATCAGATAAAGGGGTAACAATTAAATCCTTCAATGATTCAATGAAAAAACTTGATGACATTAAGAAAGAATTTTCAAATGAATTTATAGGCTACACCAATCTTGAAGAATTTGTTGAGAGCTTAGAAACCCCAAAAATAATATTGCTTATGGTTCCATCAGGCAAAGCAACTAGGGAAGTAATAGAAAGACTGGCTGATTTATTGGAAGAGGGAAGCATGATTATTGACGGAGGTAATTCTTTTTATGTAGACAGTATTGATAACGGGAAGTATCTCTCAGAAAAATCTATACATTTTATTGGAATGGGAGTTTCAGGTGGTGAAGATGGAGCTCGTAATGGCCCTGCATTGATGGTCGGTTCTGATTTAACTTTAGAGACTCCTCTTTTAGATACACTCAAAAATATTGCTGCAAAAAGTGGAGTGGAGTGTCTGGGAGTATATCAAGGTCCCGGAACAGGTCACTTTATAAAAATGGTACATAACGGCATTGAATATGCTGAGATGCAAACAATCGCTGAGATATATTTAATATTAAAAAATTTAAATAAAACAAATGAGGATATGTCCAATTTCTTTTCCTCTCAAACAGAAAAGAATAAATCATCTTACCTTATTGAAATCACATCAGAAATTCTTCAAAAAAAAGATGGAGATAAATTTATTATTGATCAGATAAAACCAGTCGCACAAAATAAAGGTACTGGAAGACTGACAATACAAACTTCATTGGAATTAAATGTGTCCATACCATCTATTGCAGCCTCTTACGATGCACGTGTTCAGAGCAGTAATCAATACACTACAAAAATTAATCAGGAACTAATAAGTGAGAATATATCTACTAAAGAACTCAGTGATGCACTATATTTTTCTAGAGTGTGCTCAATGATTCAAGGTTTAGAATTAATATCAAAATTTAGTAATGATGAAAAACACAACATATCAATCTTAGAAGTTCTTGATAATTGGAGTGGAGGATGCATCATTAGATCCAATTTATTATCCGAATTAAAAAAAGAATTTGGCGAAAGTAATGATGTATTTAATTTAAATACTATTTTTAGTACTTTGAACAAAAACAGAGCATCTATCAGCAACGTTCTGCAAATAACAACTAAATACAACATACCAACACCTGTACTATCAGCATCTTTAAATTGGTTCAATAATGTGACTTCTGTAGATAATCCATCGAACATGATTCAGGCTCAAAGAGATTATTTTGGAAGACACAAAGTTCAACTAATTGACTCATCCAACGACATAAATATTGATTGGGATTAAGTTAACCTAATGAATAAAAAGAGGTTGCCCAAATCAACTTATCCCAATAGATACGAAATCGAACTTGATGTTGATTTAGATAATTTCTCATATACCGGGGCACAAAAAGTCGATTTAAATGTTGTTGAAGCAACAAACAATATTGTTTTAAATAGCGTTGGAATTGAAGTTACAAAAGCAAAAATTCAAACAACTAAACAAGATATTCCTTTGGAAGTTAACTATATAGAGGAAGATGAAAAAATAGTTTTTGAATCCCAAGAGACATTGAGTGAAGGTGTTTACGAATTATATCTTGAATTCAATTCGGAAATTACAAATGACCTTAAAGGCTTTTATAAAAGTAGCTACATGTCTGAAGATGGTGAAAAAAAATGGATTGCTACCACACAATTTGAACCAACTGCGGCAAGATCGGCTTTCCCTTGCTGGGACGAACCTGAATATAAAGCTATATTTTCAATGACAATAATAACTGATGAAAAGTATTTAAGAGTCAGCAATGAAATGGTTGTCGAGGAAGAAAAAGTAGAAAATAATAAACTACGAACTAAATTTGCAGACTCGATGAAAATGTCATCATATCTTGTAGCTTTTGTAATAGGAGATCTTGAAGCTACTGTTGTTGGAAAGTCTAAAACGACAGATATACGGATAATACATAGACCTGGGTTTTCACACCAAACTTCTTACGCGGGAACAGCTGCGATTAAACTTTTAGACTTCTTTGAAGATTATTACAAGATTCCCTATCCAGGAACTAAATTAGATCTTATTGCTATCCCGGACTTTGCAATGGGCGCTATGGAAAATGTAGGAGCAGTTACTTTTCGTGAGAACTTGCTTTTATTTAATAAGGATAAAGCTACTAGATCAGAACTTGATAGATCAATAACAGTAATCGCACATGAACTTGCTCATATGTGGTTTGGAGATTTAGTCACTATGAAATGGTGGGATGGAATCTGGTTAAATGAGGCATTTGCAAGTCTGATGGAAGTAATTGCATCATATAATACATATCCTGAATTCAAACAGTGGAACGCAATGAATATGTCAAGAACTGCTGGATTTTCTATCGACTCACTCGAAAATTCTAGACCGGTCGAGTTTGATGTTGAAACTCCGGATCAAGCAGAAGAGATGTTTGATGTTCTCACCTACGAAAAAGGTTCAACTGTTTTAAGAATGTTTCAAATGTTTATTGGCGAAGAAGCTTTTCAAAATGGAGTTGAAGCTTATTTAAACAAATTTAAATTTGAAAATACCAACTCGTCTGATTTATGGGATGCATTAAGTGAGGCAAGTAATCAACCTCTCAATAAAATATTACCTTTTTGGATAAGAGAAAAAGGTTATCCCTTTTTACAAGTAGACTGCTCCAATAATTTTTTAACAATTAAACAAAAACCTTTTCTTCTTAAAAATGTAGAAACTGATAAAAATAATATAAAACCAGTACCTGTTCAAATTAAGTTTCTTGATACAGGAAATGAAGAAAAATTTTTGCTGGACGAAACTGAACTAGTCATAGATTTAAAGAATTTAGGTGAAGTTCCTCATATAAATAGTGGAGGTTGGGGATTCTTTCATACATTTTATGATGATGAGGTTTTTGAAAATATACTTGCAAATTTTGACAAACTAAATGATCTCGAAAAATACAGACTTCTTGAAGATAAATGGATGCAATTTAAAAAAGCTCCGACAGATATAAAAGACTTTTATAAATTCTTAATGTTCTTTAAAAAGGAGAAAGACGAAGACATCTGGATTTATATGTCTTCGATAATAGCAACATTAGCAAATCTTTTTGAATCTAATAACTCTGATAGTTTTAAAGCTTTTGTAAGGGACTTGACTGACGAGTTGCACAATGAGCTTGGATTTGAGGTTAAAAAAGACGAAGAATTAGAAATCAAAGAAGTAAGAGATACTATTAACAAGTTGAGAGCTAAAAATTTAGATGATGATTCGTTTATAAAAAAATTTAGTGATATTTTTAAAGAAAATAAAATGGAGTCTATTTCAGAAGGAACATTTTTTAGCTCGATCCTTTTTATATCCGCACTTGATGAGACAAACAAAATTGAGATTTTTTTAGAAAAGTTCGAAAACGCAGAGTCTCCTCAAATGCAAGGAAGGTACAGAGCGGTATTAGGTCAAGTAAGAGACCAAAATGCAAGTAAAAAAATTGTTGAATTTATGCTTGATGGAAGAATCCGCGGAGCAGATTGCCCATATATATTAGCTTCGATGATAACCAACAAATATATCGGGAAAAAATCATGGAAGGTAATTAAAGAAAATTTTAATGACTTGCTAAGTGTTATGCCAGATTGGACCGCATCAAGGATTTTAGACGCACTTCCAGCAATATATGACGAAGAATTTGCTGATGATATAAAAAACTTTATCAAAAAGAATCCGCTTCCATCATCTGAAAAACTTGCAGCACAAAAATTAGAAAGATTGGAAGCTAACATAGAATTTATGGATAATTTAAAGGAAGTTAACAATGAAACCTAGAATTGCAGTATTTTTACACCCACAGCATGCAGAATATGATCAAATAAGAAATGCAGCTGTTGAAGCAGAAGAATTGGGGGCAGACGTTCTTTATAATTGGGACCACTTCTACCCCTTATATAAAGAAGATGGTACACAATGGGCTGAAGGAGAAAGAAGAGAGGGTAAACATTTTGAGTGCTGGACTATGCTTGCGAGTTGGGCAGAAGTAACTGAAAAAATAGAAATTGGTCCTCTTGTAACTTGTAATTCATACAGAAATCCTGAATTGCTTACTGATATGGCAAGAACTATTGACCATATATCAAATGGAAGACTTGTTTTTGGAATTGGTTCAGGTTGGTTCGAACAAGATTATCAGGAGTATGGTTATGAATTCGGAACTGCTATCTGGAGGTTAAAAGAATTAGAAAAATCTCTTGAGAGAATTGAAAAAAGAATGGCAATGTTAGATCCTCAACCAAAAAGAAAAATTCCAATATTAATTGGCGGTGGAGGGGAAAAAGTTACTTTGAGAATCACAGCTCAATATGCAGATGTTTGGCATGGATTTGCAACAAAGACAGAAGATCGCTCAGGCATAGAGACAGTTGCTCATAAAAACAGTGTTTTAGATAACTGGTGTAAAGAAATAGGAAGAGACCCTTCTGAGATTGGAAGGTCAATAGGAATAGACCTAAAGAGAATTGACAAGGCCGATGAACTTGTCGAAGCAGGAGCAACTGAAATAACTCTTCCCCTAAACGGACCGGACTATGACATGTCAATCGTCAAAGAGTGGATTGCTTGGAGAGACTCTAAAGACTAGATTCCTATGGAAACTTTCTTAATATTCGGTGGTTTTGTTTTAGGACTAATACTTTTAGTTAAAGGCGCTGATGAAATGGTCAAATCTGCAATTCAAATTGCAGTTAAATTTAAACTTCCAAATTCTGTTATTGGTGCAACTTTTATAGGTTTTGGAACATCAGCACCAGAATTATTTACAAGTACAGGAGCTGCTATCAATGGTGATTTGTCCCTGGCTATCGGAAATATTATTGGATCTAATATTGCAAATTCATTACTTGTTTTGGCTGTCCTTTATTTATTTATTGATAAAGGCTTTTCCAAAAAAATTAATATAAATCAAATTAGTCCTGTGTGGATGATGATATTTACCACAATATTTGTATCAACTTATATACTTACAAATCAATTTCCATTAGTTTTAGGAATTGTTTTACTGTCGCTTGTTATTTTTGTAACTTACAAGATGGTTAATGAAGAAGCAATTGATGAAGAAGAGCTCGTCTCGGAAGAAAAAAAATATATTTGGTTAAGGGGAATATTAGCTATCTCAATAACTATATTTGGAAGTTCGTTAGTGGTTGATAATGCCATTGCAATTGCTGACTTATTTAATATATCGTCCTTGATAGTAGGTGTAACAATAATTGCAATAGGAACAAGCCTTCCAGAAGTTGCAGGGGCAATTTCAGCAGCAAGATTAAAGAAACCAGATTTAATTATGGGAAATGTTTTTGGATCCAATCTATTTAATATTGGTCTCGTTGGTGGATCTGCAATTATATTTGAACCTGGCGAAATTAGTTCAAATATCGATTATCAAATGTTTCTTATGTATTTTGTATCTTTTCTCGCAGTTCTCTTAACAAGATACGTTATAAAAAGAAATGTCCTTGTGGGAATTATTTTCATCGCTGCATATTTTGGATTTATATTTAGCTTATTTTAAATTTTTATTTTTTTGAAAATATAAAAATCCCAATAACGCTAACAATAAACCTCCTACTTGATTCCAAGTAAATGAACCAATTGTTGCATCGCCCATACCAAACCTTAATGTATCTAAGATCGAT
>CACPJC010000010.1:0-11555 GCA_902634185.1 uncultured Candidatus Actinomarina sp. | reverse complement strand
TAAGATATCATAAAATGATCTTCCAACAGTAAGTTGTCTTGAAAAAAATGATTCATAAAATATTGGATAAATTGTGCCGATTAAAACAATTAATGCAGATGCAGATAAGATAATGTTGTTTGCAACAAAAAAACCTGATCTACCAAAAATATTTTCAACTTTTCTTGATATTTTAAAATATTCAATATTCTTTATACCTATGTACATAAATAAAAACGTAAAAATTAATAATCCTATCAGTAGGTAAGTTCCAATATTTCCATTTGAAAAAGCATGAACAGAAATTAATACACCAGACCTAGTAATAAATGTTCCAAAAATAACTGATAAAAACATTAAGCAGGCCAAAACGTAATTCCAATTAATCAGAGTTTTTTCTTTAATTTGCGTTTTTGAAGAGTGTAAAAAGGCAGTTGCAAGTAACCACGGTATAAATGAAACATTTTCAACGGGATCCCAAGCCCAATAACCACCCCATCCAAGAACTTCATATGACCATGCAGCTCCTAAAGCAATACCTGCTGTTAGAAACACCCATGGAAAATAAGTTGCTTTTTCTGCAATTTTTATCCAATTTTCATCTTTGTATCTATTAAATAGTTCGCTTGTAGCGATTACAAAGGGAAGAACCAGCCCGATATATCCAAAATATAATATAGGAGGATGTATTGCCATCAATGGATGATTTTGAAGTAAGGGGTTAGGCCCTCTTCCAAATTCAGATAATACTAAATCTTGAAAGGGTAATAATGTGAAATCTTGACATCCAATAGATGCTAACTGTATACATCCTGAGAAAGGAGAGGAACTAAATATAGTAAATCCATTAAAAAAAAGAATTATCATTGCAAAAATTTTTATATCATAAAGCTCAGTGGTAGCTCGATAAAATTTAACATATACATAAAAATAAATACTTAAAACTAAATTCCACAAAAGTATTGAACCATCTAATGAACCCCAAAGTGAGGCAAATTTGTACATTGGCGGCGTACTCGAAGCTGAGTGATTTGCTATATAGTAAAGTGAAAAGTCGTCTAAAAAAAGACCAACTTCAAGCAAGCAAAATAGCAAGAAATGAATAAATAAATTTATTCTTACAAGAGTTTGAAATAAATTTTTTTTATTTGAAAAGCACATCAAGATCAAGTTCAAAAAACCAAACCAAGTCAAAATAATTCCAATTGAAGATATCATTCTTTGTAATTTTCTACGTTATAAACTTCTCCATCCTCTGAAATATACTCATTATCATGCTTAACCAACATATCATCAGAGTAAAATATTCCACTATCAAAATAACCATCTAAAATCACTCCCATCTCATCTTGAAATAACTCTGGAATGAAACCATCAAAGCTTATTTCCATGATTATATTTCCGTCAGTGATTGAAAATTTGGTAACTCCAAGGTCTCCTTTTACTACTGAATTAGATACTACAAATCCACCAAGCTTAATTCGTTCATTGGAGGTAGTTGATAAGTAGTTAGCCTCAGTAGTTGTGTAATAATAAATAGTATTATTCGAAGCAATTCTGATACTTGCAAAAACGATAATTACAGTTCCAATTAGGATAAAAAATAAATTTTTTTTCACTTATTATTTAGATTTTAGCCCTTGATTTGGGATTTAGATAATCATCCCATATTTGGTCAGCAGTAATTCTGAATTTTTTTGATAAGAATACATGAACCAGCGTGACCAATACAACACTTATCAAAAGAGTCGTAAGTATATCTGGGGACATTGGTGCATCTCCACTTGATACAGTTTCCTGGCTTAGTATGGATGCTTGTTGATGAACTGATCTCCACCAAATAACGCTGAAATGTAGAATTGGTATTTGAATAATTCCAAAAATACCAATGAATGATGAATTTTTTGCAGTTTTGGCGATATCATCACTGAATCTTCGTGAAGCTAAATATCCAAGATAAACAAGTAATAGAATTGCAGTTAAATTTAGTCTGGCATCGCCCCAAACCCACCATGTACCCCATGTAAATTTACCCCATACAGATCCAGCTATAAGGGTAGTTGCAGTAAATAAAACACCTGATTTTGCATTTGCAACTGCTCTTGAATCATATTTTGGATTTTTTTTAATTAAATAAAGCAATGAATAAATAAAAGTCAGGGTATATGCAAGATAAGCAATCCAAACAGTAGGGACGTGGACATAAAGTAGTTTTGATGAAGGCCCTTGAACAGTATCAAATGGACCTAGCGCACTTATTAGAAGCCAAACAAGAAGCGGTCCGTAAAGCATCATCGTATATTAACTTTCTCTATGTAGTAATTTGTTGTGCCAAATATAAAAATAGTTATGCCTAAATACATCAATAAATAAATATTAGCTAATTCCTGACCTAACCCTAGCCATAAAGGACCTATAAATATTGAAAGAGCAAGGTACATTGGAACGATTAATATAAATTGTACGAATCGATTATTAAAACTTGTAAATATTTGAAAAATTATATTTATCATACAAACGTTAACAGCAAAAAAGACAATAGATAAAATTAAATTAATTAACGAGGTGTTTACGTTTGAGTTTGTAAATCCTGAAAATAGTATGTTTAAAATAAAGACTTGTGGAATAAAAATTAAAAATTCAGCAAGTGACTTACTATTGAAGAACTCTGTTTTCATGTAATTACCAAAATTTAATTCTTTGGTTAACTGATTTAACACTATAGGCTTTCTAATCGCAAAAAGGGTTGAAAAAATAATTAAAAATAATAAACGTGAAATTATGAATAAATCTTCATCTACCGCAAATCTATTCTCAATCAAAATTGGAAAAATTATTATCAAAACAGACATCGTAGGCGTTATTAAAAAGAGAGAAGAACTATTTTTCAACTCAATTAAAAGTTCTTTTTTTAAGATATACTTGTTAATTTTCATCTAAATCTATAACCTCAAAATCTACGTCATCAAGTTTTACAAACTCTTGGGATGACAATATATTACATTTATTACTTGAAGATCTATTTTTAATGAGGTTTGTTAGTAATAAGGCTCCCTCTGTATCTAGAAAGTTTAATGGTTCATCAATACAAAACACTGATGGATTTTTTATTTCAATTATCGATAATTCAACTCGACGAATCATTCCGCTAGAAAAATTTTTTACTTTTTCATCCAAATAATCTCTTGGTATATATTTGAATACCACATTTAATTTATTTTCTGTCGATATCGATGAATCTGAGGTGAAGTAATTCAAGTTTTCTTCAAGTGTGAGATCATATATTAATGTTGGGGTAGAAGATATCTGATTTACAGATATATTTAATCTATCAACTTTTGACTCAAAATTTGTACCATCAAAATTTGATGAAATAAAGTTCATAAGGGTAGTTTTACCAGCTCCATTCTTTCCAATTATTTGATAATTTTTCTCATCAAACAAATTAAGATTTATACCTTTTATCACTATTTGGTTTGAGTAACCTAGACTCAAATCATTCGATTTTAAAAATATTTCTGACACGATTTTATTCTATTGACGATAGTTTTTTATAAATTTCAAAAGTTGTAATTACATCATCCTTTGCGGAATGCGTTGGTTTAGATACATCAAAGTACTCCGCGATTGTTATCAATTTGTGATTTTTAACTTTTTTATTAAGTTTTTTTCTACTTAATTGAACAGTATCGATTGTTTTATTTTTTAATGGTTTTTGCAGATAATAATTTAGAAATTTCAAGTCAAAGTAGTTTATGTTGTGCCCAACCAAGATTGTATCTTCTACAAAATTAGTTATCTCATTATCCATTTCTTGAAAAGTAGGTGCGTTTTCAACCTTCTCATCAGTGATTCCATGGATATTAGAATTTTCTATTTTTTGATTTGGTTTAAACAAGCTATAAAATTCATCGATAATTTCATTAGCAGCAACTTTAAGAATGTAGAGTTCCAATATTTCAGAATTCTCTGGTTCAAAACCTGTTGTTTCGATATCCAATATACATAATTTTTCAGTCATGGTTTTTATAAAGCTCCCACATTCCAATTGCCGCAGCTCCTGATGCATTTAGAGAATCAACTTGAATTTCTGAATCAATTTTTAGCATTTCTGTTGCATTCTCCTTCCATATATCGGATATACCATACTGCTCTGACCCAATCACTAATGCGTAATTAATATTTGTTTTATAAGATTTTATACTTTTTTTTGAATATGGATCTAATGAAATGATTTCGTAATTTAAATTTTTTAAAATTGTAGCAATTTTTTCTGATTTTTCTGAGAATAGATTTATGTTAAAAATATGACCAATTGAGGCTCTTACTACATTCGGATTGTAAATATCCGTAACTCCATCTGACGATATTATATTAAGGAAATTGAATGCTCTTGCAGTTCGAATCATTGTTCCAAGGTTTCCAGGTTTCTCAATGGCATCTGCAACCAACACTGGTCCAGATAAATCAACATTTTCAATATTTAAATCTTTTGTAAAGAATAAAGAGATTAATCCGTCAGGCTTGTCACGATATGATAATGCACTAAAGACTTTTTTTGTTAACTCAACTATCCTTACATTTTTATTTATAAATTTCTCTATTAATTCAGAATTATTTTCTCCCACAAATAACTCATTACATATATAAAGCGTATCAATATCATAATCTGAGTTAATAAGTTGGATATTTTCTCGATAACCTTCAGCTAGAGATTTCTTCTCCAATCTTCTTATTTTATTTTTCCTTAATGAGATTAAAAATTTAAGCTCAGGATTTGTAAGCGAAGATATCTCCTTATTTTTCATACTTTTCTTTATGCACTAGTTTTTTCTTGTAAATTTTATTTTTTTTAACCATTTTCGAAGAATCTTCAATACCTGCTGTTACAAAGCCTAATATGTTTATTTCTTCTGGAATATGTAATAGAGACTTGATATTAGGTATATCCATATTATGTGAACCTAAAAATCCACTCTTCAATCCAGTCTCATCGATTAATAACATACAGTTCATCATTGCAGCCCCAGCATCAACATACCAATATGGGACACTCCAATTTGTAGAGTTAGTTTCATTTTCTTTATCCATCATTTTATATCTTTCATGATAAGCTTCTTCGTTTATCAAAATTAAAAAAATTGCTTTTGAATTGGATATCCATTTACTAAATCCTTTATCTAAGTAATTTTTTTCATTTGCAAAAATTGCTAATTTTTGAATATTTTTTTTGTCTTCTACTGAGATAATTTCTATCCCTCTTGAAAAACCAGCAGTTGGAATTTTTATTGTCAGTTTTGATATTTCAGATAGGTCGGGATAGGGCTTGTCTGAATCAATGTAGTTTCTGACGATTCTTCTATTTAGTATTAAATTTTGGAGATAAGTTTTTTCATTCTCCATTAGTCAAGATAAATTCTTTTACTATGTCTCCGACCTCTGAGGTACTCATACCCATTTTTCCGGCAGATAGAGAGTCAAGATTCTGAGCAGTTTTTATAATTGATTTTTCTATTTCATTGGCATATTCTTTTTCACCTAATACATCAAGCATCATTGAAGCAGCAGCAATGCAGGCAAGGGGATTTATCACATTTTTACCTGTGTATTTTGGAGCCGATCCTCCAATTGGCTCGAACATTGAAACTCCATTTGGATTAATGTTACCGCCTGCAGCGATACCCATTCCTCCTTGTATCATTGCACCCAAGTCTGTGATAATATCTCCAAACATATTATCTGTTACTATCACGTCAAACCACTCTGGATTTTTTACCATCCACATACAAACTGCATCAACGTGGCCATAGTCCGTTTCTATATCTGGATATTTTTCTGCAACTTCATAGAACACTCTTTCCCATAAATCATGAGCATATGTCAAAACATTTGTTTTAGCACAGAGTGTTATTTTTTTTCTATTATTTTTACTTGTAAATTCAAAAGCATACTCAATACATCTTTGTATAGCGCTACGTGTGTTTATAGATTCTTGAGTTGCTACTTCTTTATCTGTTCCATAGTGAATGTAGCCACCGGCACCAGCGTATAAACCTTCTGTATTTTCACGCACAACAACAAAATTGATATCATCTGGTGTTTTATTTGCTAGTGGCGTTTCAACACCTTCGTATAAAACAACTGGTCTAAGATTTATGTACTGGTCAAATTCTTTACGTAATTTCAAAAGAATTCCTTGTTCAAGAATTCCAGGTTTAACGTCTGGATGTCCTATAGCTCCTAAAAGTATTGAGTCACTATTACCAAGTTGTTCGATGTCTAAGTCTGTTACTAGATCTCCAGATTTTAAATACCTATCTCCACCTAAATCATTTTCAACAAAATCAAATTCAACATTAAATTTTGATTTTGTATGCTCCAAAACTTTAATTGTTTCATCAACAACTTCTGGTCCAGTACCATCTCCACCAATAATTGATATCTTATATTTTTTCATATTACCTATTCAATGCATTCAAAAAAGATTCAACTGAACCCTGTACCACATCAGTTGATACAGCTCTTCCTTGTTTAAGATTGTGTCCATCATTTATAATAGTTACAATTTCAGCTGTAGCATCAGCTCCTTTAGTTATACTCTCAACTCTGTAGTCTATTAATACAGCCTCAGACTGTAATATTTCTTTTAAAGCTTTGAATGCTGCATGAATCATTCCATCACCTTCAGCTTCTTGTGTTTTATTTTCACCATTAACACTTAAAGTAATTTTTGCTGATGCAAATTGGTCCTTACTGTTTACTGATACAGATACAAGCTTCACTGGTGCTTCATTGATTTCAACTTGACCAATAATTGCTCGAAGTTCATTTTCAACAATTTCACCCTTTCTATCTGCTAACTTTTTAAATTTTTCAAAGCTTATATTGAATGTTTCTTCATCAATATCAATTTCAAGTTTTTCTAAAGCGTCTTTAAAACCAGCTCTACCAGAATGTTTACCAAGTACTATTTTAGACTCTTGTCCAACTGAATCAGGAGTCATAATTTCATATGTCATTGTATTTCTTAAATAACCATGCTGATGTATTCCTGATTCATGACTAAATGCATTTCTTCCTACGACTGCTTTGTTGTATTGAACTGGGTATCCAGTTAGTTTTGATACAAGTCTCGACGTTTCTGAAATTTCTGTAGTTTCAGCATTTATTTCAACTCCATATTGATCCTGTCTGGTTTTGACTGCCATGATTATTTCTTCTGTTGATGTATTACCTGCTCTTTCTCCAATTCCATTTATCGCACCTTCAATTTGTCTCGCTCCAGCATTTATAGCTGTTAATGAGTTTGCAACTGCAAGCCCTAAGTCATTGTGACAATGTGTCGAGATGATTACATCCTCATTTTTTCCTCTGACTTCACTGTAAACTTTTTTCAATAGCCCAAGATAATCACTAGGTGTCGCATACCCAACAGTGTCAGGAACATTTATTGTGGTTGCGCCTTCTTCAACAGCAACCTTTAATATCTCTATTAAAAAATCATGGTCTGTTCTTGTTGCATCTTGCGCTGAAAACTCGATATCATCACAAAGTTTCTTGGCAAATCTTACCGACTCCTTAGCATCTTTCAAGACTTCTTCTTTTGTTTTTCTGAGCATGTGTTCCATGTGAATATCAGAAGTAGAGGTAAATACGTGTATTCTTGATTTCTTTGCAACTTTTATTGCTTCATGAGCTTGTTCAATATCTTCTTGAACACACCTAGCTAGAGAGGCAATAGTAGAATTTTCGATATTATTTGCAATGAGATTGACTCCTTCCCAATCCCCGGGGGAGGAAGCAGCAAAACCAGCTTCTATAACATCAACTTTTAGTTTCTCTAATTGTTGAGCAATTAGGAGTTTTTCAGACGGCGTAAGAGCAATTCCTGGGCTTTGTTCACCATCTCTCAAGGTGGTGTCAAAAATAATTAACTGGTCAGAACTCATATATCTTTTTTGATATCTTTAGCATCTAAAAAAGGCATCATATTTCTTAATTCTTTACCAATATTTTCAATTTGATGGTTTGATGCTTTTTCACGTTCTTGTTTAAGATAGGGAGAACCTTCACGAGCTTGAGACATCCATTCTTTTGCAAAAGCTCCAGATTGAATTTCTTCCAACACTTTTTTCATTTCCTTCTTAGTTTCATCTGTAATTATTCTTGAGCCTCTTGAGAAGTCACCATACTCTGCTGTATCTGATATGGAGTGTCTCATCCATTCAAACCCACCTTCATACATTAGGTCTACTATCAGCTTGACTTCATGTAATGTTTCAAAATAAGCACTTTCAGGTTGATATCCAGCTTCCACTAATGTTTCAAATCCATTACGTATCAATTCAGTCAAACCACCACATAAAACAACTTGCTCACCAAATAAATCTGTTTCAGTTTCTTCTTTAAATGTTGTGTTTAATACTCCTGCTCTTCCTCCACCTATTGCCGACGCATAAGATAAGGCCAAATCTTTTGTGTTGTCATTTAAATCTTTTTCGACCGCGACTAAACAAGGCATACCAGATCCTTCTTCATAAGTTCTTCTCAATAAATGGCCTGGACCTTTAGGAGCAATCATTGCTATTGAAATATCTTCACGAGGTACAATCTCACCAAAATGTATATTAAATCCATGTGCAAAAAACAATGTCGAGCTCTCTTTCATAAAGGGGGCTATATCTTTTTCATATACATCCGCCATAAGTTGATCAGGCAATAAAAGCATTACGACGTCTGCATCCTTTGTAGCATTCTCAAGATTTTCTACTTTTAAACCCATTTTTTTTGCCCTTTCGAAAGAATTTGATTCCTCTCTTAGACCAACTGTTACATCAACACCTGAATCATGTAGATTCAAAGCATGCGCATGGCCTTGACTACCAAATCCAATTACACTAACTTTTTTTGATTTAATAAGCTCAACATCAATTGAGTCATCATATATAATTTTTGCTGACATAACTTCTCCTATAATTTTGTTTGTATGGCTATTCTGCCACCTCTAATCATTTCAATTATCCCGAATGGCTTCAATAAATTTTCTAACTTATCAAGGTCTTTTGAAGAACCAGTCATTTCAAAAACGGCATAGTCTTGTCCGACATCTACTGATTTTGCTCCTGATAAGGATGCTTTTTCAATCACAGAAGTTTGAGTATCTTTGTTTATTGAAACCTTTAATAAAAGGACCTCAGATTCAATAGTATTATCAGGGTCAAGTTCAACAATCTTTATTACATTAATTAATTTGTTTAACTGTTTTTTCACTTGTTCAACTGATTCAAGTTCAGTAACAATTGTCATTTTTGATCTACCTTCAATATTTGTTGGTCCTACTGCTAAAGAGTTTATATTAAACCCTCTTCTAGATATCGTTGAGGCAACTCGAGCTAATACACCTGGTTTATCTTCAACGAGTACGCTTAATATTCTCTCACTCATAATTTCTTTAGATCATCCTCATTTAGAATAACAACATCGTTACTTCCTCCCGCTGGAACCATAGGGAAAACCATATCTTCTGGATCAACTATGCACTCTACAAGAACAGGTTTGTCATCAATTTCTAACATTTTTTCAAAAACTTTTTTTACATCAGATTTTTCAATCATTCTTAACCCTGTAGCCCCCATTGATTCTGCAAGGGCAACATAATCAGGTGTATGGTGTGTTAATTCTGATGCAGAGAATCTATTTTTATAAAATATTTTTTGCCATTGTCTAACCATTCCATGATTTCCATTGTTAAAGACAACAATTTTTATAGGAATATTTTCAGTTGAAGCAGTGATCAATTCTTGACATGTCATTTGGAAACATCCATCACCATCTAAAGCTAAAATTTGACGATCTGGATAGGCTGCTTTTGCACCAATAGCTGCAGGTAAGGAATAACCCATTGTTCCTAAACCACCAGAATTTAACCAGGTATTGGGGGACGTAAAATTCCAATGTTGTGATATCCACATTTGATGTTGACCAACCCCTGAAACAACAATTGCATCATCGTCGGCTAGTTTTTGTAACTCTTCTAGTACAAAAGGAACTTTTAAAGGCCCTTTTTCTTCTTGATTATATGAAAGAGGATATTCCTTTTTCATTTGATTTAGTTCATCAAGCCAATCTGATGTATTTAAATCAGTATCAGCTAATTTTTCAATTAATCCAGTTATTACACTTTTTGCATCTCCAACTATTGGAACTTCAGGCTCTCTAATCTTTCCAATTTCTGCAGGATCAATATCTGCATGAATGACTTTTGCATTTTGAGCAAAGAATTTTGGATTTGCAGTTACTCTGTCATCAAACCTCACACCAATAGCAATTAAGAGGTCTGATTTTTGAATTGATGTAGTCGCTGTATAGTTACCATGCATTCCAGGCATTTCAAAACATAGTTCATTTCCATCTGGGAATGCACCTCTTCCCATCAATGTTGTTACAACTGGAATTTTAAATTTCGTTGCCAGTTCAAATAGCTCTTGATTTGCTTTGGAATGAATAATTCCGCCACCTACATAAAGAATTGGTTTTTTTGATTGTTTTATTAATTCAGACGCTTGACTAATCATTTTTGGATTTGGTTCTAATGTTGGCTTGTAACCTGGCATTTCTATTAATTTAGGCTCAATCCATTCAACTTTTTGATTTAATATGTCTTTTGGTATATCAACAAGAACAGGGCCAGGTCTTCCAGTCGTAGCAATATGTTTTGCTTCAAGTAACACTTGTGGTATCTCTTCTGCACTAGTTATCAAGTAGTTATGTTTTGTTGCAGCCATAGTTAATCCAACAGTGTACGCTTCCTGGAAAGCGTCATTACCAATTGCTTCGGAAGCTACCTGACCAGTTATTGCTAGAAGAGGAGTAGAGTCCATCAGTGCATTTGTAAGTGGGGTAATTAAGTTAGTTGCACCTGGGCCAGAAGTAGCAATTACAACTCCTAATTCACCCGTTGCTTGTGCATATCCCTCTGCCATATGTCCAGACCCTTGTTCATGTCTGGCCAAGATATGTCTTATTGGACTGTCATATAGCGGATCATAGGCAGGTAATATTGCACCACCAGGTAAACCAAAAATAGTTGATATATTCATGTACTCTAAACTTCTTACGACAAGTTCAGCTCCACTTAATTTTTCTTCACTCATATCATTTCTTTCAAAAAAAAACCTCCCTATTTTGGGGAGGCGCTCAATACTAGTAAATGAGCGCTACATAAGCACTAATACTAGTAAAGAAATTAAATTTACACTTTTTTTCATTATGAATAACTATAGTTAAACCTTATAAAAATGAAAGACATAAATTTAATTAATTATTTAAATAAACACAATATTGATGTTCCCGAATATATGAGTGTATCAACTGTGAGTTTGCCTTCACTTGTTAATAAATCAGAGGAAATAAAACACGTCAAAAATGAAAACAAACATGCTGACATGAAATTTACCTTTTCTAATCCTGATTATTCTGGGTTAGGAGATAAATTTAAGTGGGCAAAATCTTGTATTATTATCAGTTTTAATTATGGGGAAAATTATAAAACAAGTATTGCTAGCCCTTTAGGTAAA
>CACPJC010000009.1:0-14809 GCA_902634185.1 uncultured Candidatus Actinomarina sp. | reverse complement strand
TTCTACAGAGTCTCTTACAAGGTTTGCTAACTCCCATATACATCAAAATGTTGAAGAAGAATTAACAGATATCTTTTTAACTTTCCATGCCGATGGAAAAACAACAAATTTAAATTTAAACATTACCTCTATGGGATCAATTGAAGATATTATCAAAAAAGCCCTTTCAGAGATTGGAAACAATCCCAAAGACTCAACTTGGCCAGGACTGACTAGTAAGGAGAATTCCTTTAACGGCTATAAAGATATATCTCCTGATGATCCTGACATCAGAGCACAAAAAGTAAAAGAATTTATAGAAGAAGGTCAAACATACAATGGTGCTGGTTATTGTTCTTCAAACGTATCAAATGTTTTTGTATGGAACACAAATGGACTGAACTCTAGTGATACCGCAACAAGTGCATTTTTAGATGGAATCTTTAGATCGGAGACATCTGCGGGTTCGTCTCATATTGGAAATCAAATCTTAAGTGATATTGATGCTCAGAAAGTTGGACAAGAAGCTTTTTCAATAACTAAAGAATCTCAAAATCCAGAAGACATTGACCCAGGAGTTTACGAGGTAATTTTAGGACCTGATGCGGTAAGTACAATTTTAGTTTTTCTTTCCGTTTATGGATTTAATGCAAAGAGTAAAGTTGATGGGACATCTCCTATAGAAATAAATGTTGAGCAATTTGATGAAAAGATAAATCTAGAAGACGATCCACACAAAGAGGGAGCACTTAATTTTAAAATTGATGCATCAGGTGCACCTAAGAAAAAAATAGAAATAATTACAAATGGTATCCCAAAAAACTATTTTCATACGAGGCGGACATCAAATGAACTTAATCAAAGCAACACATTTCATGAAATGTTCGGATGGGGAGATAGTTTTGGGGGACTTGGAACAAATTTGTATCTTAAGCCTGGTGACATTTCCAAAGAAGAAATGATTTCTAATGTTAAAAAAGGAATCTATATAAATGAATTTTGGTACTGTAGAGTTCTAGATCCAATAACTCAAGTAGTTACTGGTTTAAATAGAAATGGTTCATATTTAATTGAGAATGGTAAAGTAACAAAGCCTGTTGGAAGATTAAGATTTACACAAAGTTTTATGTCATCTTTAGGACAAGGTAACGTTTTGGGAGTTGGGTCAGATAGTAGATTTGCCGATTCCGAATTTGGTGAAGGTATTTTAAATGTACCAATGTTGCATTTAAAAGAATTTAATTTCACCGGTGGTGTTTCTGGATAGAAATTATTATTTTAGGGGAGAAAAACCAATCATAATTCCCCACAGGGGTGGAATTAATGTAGTCCCTGAAAATACTTTACATGCTTTAGAACATACAGTTGAACACAACTTTACACACTTTGAAACTGATTTGAGAATGACAAAAGATGGGGAGATTATTTTAAACCATGATGCAACAATAGATAGAACAACTCATGAAAAAGGAAACATATCTGAGTTAAATTGGAAAGATTTAAAAAAAATTAATGCTGGATCAAAATTTTATGAAAGAAAAGATTTAAACAGAAAGACCAGCTTTGTTTTATTGAAAGAGGCCTTATCTATTTTTGATAAACTTTGTTTTAATTTAGATTTAAAAGAATCTGGTATGGCGGAAAAAGTATACAAAATAATTAAAGAGACAAAGGCTGAAGATAGAACCCTAGTCTCCTCTTTTAGTCCATCACGATTGGATGAATTTATAGAGGTTTCTAATGGTGAAATATTAACTTCAGGATCATTTAGGGAAAATGTCATTGCAAGATATTTACCAACAAAAAATCGTAATTTTAGAATACAAGCTCTTCAAGCACCTTTTATTTATAGAGGATTAAAAGTCCACTCAAGAAAGTTGAAAGAATTTTGTGAAATCAATAACTTATATTTACATATTTGGACTGTAAATAATGATGAAGATTTTGACAAATGTTTGGAGTTTGGGTGTGATGGAATTATGACTGACGAACCACTAAAGCTAAGAAAATATTTAGAGCGAAATAGCTAGTTACTTTGTATTAGACTTAATAAATTTTTCTGCATCTCCAAAGATCTTCTTCTTTCTTTGAGGGCCCATCTTATCTAAAGACCTAGTAAGCAATGAAAGTCTAGGATTTGATTCGTAAAAATCCCTGTTCTTTTCTGTAAATCTCCAGTACAGTCCATCTAAGGTATCACACCACTCACCTTTTTTATAATTACTCATTTTTAGTATGTAGTTTGATCCACAGGTATATGGCTTTGTTGACATCAAACCACCATCTGCATAAGTTGCCATGCCATAAACATTAGGAACCATTACCCAATCTGAAGAATCAATATACATCTCCATAAACCATTTGTATATTTCATCAGGATGTATTTCACAAAGATTCATAATATTACTTATCACCATCAAGCGTGGAATATGATGGACATAACCATCCCTTATTGTCGTTTTAATTGCATCATCTAAAGGAATAATTCCAGTTTCACCTTCATACCAGGCGTCAGTTAATTTATTCTTATGGTTCCAATAGTTCTGCTTGATTTGATATTCGCCTTCTTCTTGATAAATCCCTCTAATAAATTCTCTCCATCCTATTATTTGTCTTATAAACCCTTCGAGAGAATTTATTGGAACATTATATTTATCTGCAAGTTTGATTGATCTCTCAATAACATAAGAAGGTGTCAAAAGGCCAATATTTAGAAGTGAGCTTATACAGCTATGAAAAAGAAAATTTTCACCTTCCAACATTGCATCCTCGTAAATTCCAAAATTTAAAAAACGATTTTTTATGAATTCATCAAGTTGTTTTTTTGCATCTTTTCTACTTACTGGAAACCATAAGTTTGTTAATTCTCCAGGATGATTATGAAAATATTTACTGATTACTTTAATTACGTCGTCTTTATGTATAGAGTCTTTAAAACTTGGTAATGAGGGTATTAATGTATCTTTTGGAATCTTTTTGCGGTTTTCTTCATCAAATGACCATTTACCTCCAACTGGTTGATCATTTTTATCCATCAGAATATTTAAGTCCCTTCTCGCTTTTTGGTAAAAAGATGCCATTCTATAAACTTTTTTTCCCTTTGCCATCTCATTAAACTTTTCTCTTTCAAAAATAAACATTGGGGATTTAATTACTACTACATCAATTGAATTTTCAATCATTCTTTTTAGGAACTTCTTCTCAAAAGGCTTGTCTTCCAGTTCAAAAATTTGGATTTTATCAATTTTTCTTTTTTTCAAAAAACTAATCAGTAAGTCGAAGTAGTCTTTTTTGTCTTTTCTACTTTCAAGATCAAAATAATTTACTTTTATTTCTTTTTTATTTAGTTCATCTCGATATTCCCTCATCGCAGTTAAGAACAGGTAAATTTTTAATTTATGATGATTAACATATGTGCATAGACCATAATCTTCAGCCATAAAAACTTCATTACAGCCTTGGTCTTTTAGATATTTTGGATCAAATAATTGATTTCCTAATATAACAAAAAAATTATCCTTCATGATTCCAAAACATAGTTTACCATTATTAGTAACAACAAAATAAATCACCATGGGGGAGGACTGATTGGATTTTTCTATTCTTGAAAGCGGCTTTCTGCCATCAAAAATATCAACTATTCTCTCAAAAGAATTTGATGACATTGAATATGTTGGAAACAATCTTCCAAAAATATTAGCAAACAATCAAATTGAGTCTGAAGTATTAAATCTAGAACCAGAAAAAGATATATCAAATCTGGGTATTGATGAGTTAGAAAGAGCGATGTTATTGTACTCGTATATTGGTCATGCTTATATCTGGGACAATTTAAAGACAGACAAAGTAATTCCAAAAAATATATCAAAAACATGGTTTAAAATATCTCAAAAGTTGGGAAGGCCACCAATCTTGTCTTATGCATCTTATGCTTTAAATAATTGGAAACTGCAGGATAAAAACAAACCATTCGATTTAGAAAATATAAGAATTTTACAAAACTTTTTAGGAGGAATGGACGAAGACTGGTTTATCATGATTCACGTAGCTATTGAGTATGAAGCCAAAGAAATACTATCTAACTTAAAACACTATTTCCTTGATCAAAATGAAGATCAATCATTTTTAGAAAGTGCACTTGAAAGTATAAGAAAAATTAATTCAATAATGAACAGAATGCCTGAAAAATGTGATCCGTTTATTTACTACAATCGTGTAAGACCATATATATTTGGCTGGAAAAATAATCCCGCAACACCACAAGGTGTAATTTATGAAGAGGTTGATGAATACAATGGCAAACCTCAGCTTTTTAGAGGAGAAACTGGTGCTCAAAGTTCAATAGTGCCAGCTTTAGATGCACTTCTTGGAATAACCCACTCGAATGATCCACTAAGAGAGTATTTGGATGAAATGAGATTGTATATGCCTATCGAACATAGAAATATATTAAATCATTTAGATGAATGGTCTGAAAGTAAGAGAAGCAGCGTTACAAACCAAGATAAATCAGTCAAATTAACCAACGAAATAATAAAAGAAGTTCACACTTTTAGAAATAAACACTTGGAGTATGCAAGGACATATATACATGAACAGTCATTGTCTAACCAAAATAATTCAAATGTTGTAGGAACGGGAGGAACACCTTTTATGAAATATTTAGACAAACACCTTCAGGAGACAGTTCCAACTAATGATTAAAAAACTTGGTATACCAAAAGAAGTAAAACAAGACGAGGGAAGAGTAGCTTTAATACCTAAGCATATAACACAATTTACAGGCCTCGCTGATATTTACATTGAATCAGGGGCTGGCCAAGGCTCGGGATTTTCAGATAAAGATTATGAATCTGCAGGTGCAAAAATATTAGGTTCAGCTGAAGAATTATATGAATCGTCTGAAATAATTTGTAAGGTCAAAGAACCACAAGAACAAGAGTTTGATCTTTTGAAACCATCACATGTTTTGTTTGGGTACTTACATTTGGCATCTAACTTATCAATGACAAAAAAGCTTCTAGAAAAAAAGTTAACTAGTATTGCTACTGAAATGATTATGGATGGAAATCAGTATCCTCTCTTGATACCTATGTCTAAAATAGCCGGAAATCTAGCAATTCAAAAAGGAATGCAATTCTTGGAATATTCTTCACAAGGCAAAGGGCTATTATTATCTTCAATTTCAGACGAGAGTAATTCAAAGGTAGTTGTAATAGGATGTGGTGAAGTTGGTAGAGCTTCAATTGATAAATCTATTCAAATTGGAGCTTCTGTTGTTGCAATAGATTTAAATAAAGAAATTTTGACAGAATTAAAAAATACATATCAAGATAAAATATCAACAATAATTGCTGGGAGTGAAGAAGCAAAAAATGAAGTTAGATCGGCAGATCTTGTTATAGGAGCTGTACTATTGCCAGGAAGAAATCCTCCTATTGTAATTACCGAAGAAGACATAAACCAGATGGAAAAAGGGACAGTAATCATTGATGTTGCAATTGATCAAGGAGGGTGTGTAGAAAATGTAAAACCAAATACACATAGTGAACCATTTGAAATAAGAAACGGGATAATAATTTCAGCAATCGCAAATTTGCCGGGGGCAGTTCCTAAAACATCCTCAATAGAACTTTCTACAATTTTGCAAAATTACATAGATGATTTGCTTATAGAGGATTGGTTTGAAAAATATAAAAGTAATCCAAACTTAAGGCCCTCATTGCAGATACACAATGGAATGTTGTTATCTGCTGAGGTTGGAGATAGTTTAAGTTTACCAGTAACTAAGTTAGTTTAGGTTTCCAGTCTTTTCTTGATTTACTAAAGTTTTCAATATCACTGATATATTCGAGAGTAATATCGATTTTATCAAGTCCTTTTAAAATTCTATTTTGAGAAAAATCATCAAGATCAAACGAAAACTCAATCTCTTCACATTTAACAGACTTTTCCTCAATAGAGATATATATGTTTGTTTTCGGATTGTTTTCAATTTTGTTAAAAAGAGCTTCAACATTTTTTGAAGATGTTTCAATTGGCACAAGACCAATATTTATAGAATTTAATTTAAATATATCTGCAAATTTTGTTGAAATAATGGCATCAAACCCCCAGTCTTGGAGTCCCCAAGGGGCGTGTTCTCGAGAAGAACCAGTTCCAAAATTATCTCCCGCAACTAAAACTTTTGCTTCTTGATATTCTTTTTTATTTAATGAAAAATCTGGATCTTTTTTCCAATCATAAAACAAAAATTCACCATAACCAGATCTTTCGACGCGTTTAAGAAATTGCTTTGGCATAATTTGATCAGTATCAACATTTGACATTTTTAGAGGAAGCATTGTTGAATTTATTAGATTAAGTTTTTTCATTTTATAAATCCCTTATGTCTACAAATTTTCCATAGATTGCAGCTGCTGCAGCCATTTTTGGACTTACTAAATGTGTTCTTCCCCCAGCTCCCTGTCTTCCTTCATAATTTCTATTTGAAGTAGAAGCACAGCGTTCACCTGGACTTAATATATCTGGATTCATACCCAGACACATTGAACATCCTGCTTCTCTCCAATCAAAACCTGCTTCAATAAAAATTTTGTCTAATCCTTCTTCCTCAGCTTGATTTTTTACAAGTGTTGACCCAGGAACAACCATGGCACCAACAGTCTCTGATACTTTTTTGCCCTTTATGACTTGGGCAGCCTCTCTTAAATCCTCAATACGACCATTTGTACAACTGCCTATAAACACCCTATCTAAAGTGATTTCATTAATTTTTATTCCGGGCTCTAAATCCATGTACTCTAAAGCTCTAATTGCTGCTTCTTTATCTGATTCGTCTTGAAAATTATCAGGATGAGGAATTTCGTCATTTATGAATATAACTTGTGATGGATTTGTACCCCAAGAAACTGATGGTTCAAGCTCCCCAGCATTTATTGTTACAACTTTATCAAAAGCAGCATCATCATCAGAAAAAAGTTCACCCCACTCATTTATTGCATCATTCCAATCAGAGTCTTTGGGAGCATAGTTTTTATCTTTTAAATAATTGAAAGTAGTTTCATCTGGAGCAATCATTCCTGCTCTTGCTCCACCTTCGATTGACATATTACAAATTGTCATTCTATTCTCCATGCTCATATTTTTTATAACATCACCAACGTATTCAATTACATGACCGGCGCCACCTCCAGTTCCAATTTTTCTGATGATTCCTAAAATAATATCTTTGGGCCCAACCCCATCTGAGACATCTCCAATAACTTCAACCTTCATTGTTTTTGGTTTTTCCATTGCTAAAGTCTGAGTAGCTAGAACATGTTCAACCTCTGAAGTACCAATTCCAAATGCTAATGCTCCGAAAGCACCATGTGTTGCTGTATGGCTATCTCCACACACAATAGTCATTCCAGGTTGAGTAATCCCTTGTTCAGGTCCTATAACGTGAACGATTCCCTGACGGGGATCATTAATTCCAAAAAGAGTGACTCCAAATTCCTCACAATTTTTTTCTAAAGCTTCAATTTGAATTTTTGAAAGAGGATCTTTTATTCCCAATAGTCTGTTCGATGTTGGGACACCGTGATCAACTGTTGCCAAAGTTAATTCAGGATATTTTACTTTTCGATCAGAGATTCTTAGGCTATCAAACGCTTGAGGTGAAGTAACTTCATGGACAAGATGTAAATCAATAAATATTAAGTTCGTACTCTCATCAATAGACGTAACGAGGTGATTATCCCAGATTTTATCAAATAATGTTTTTCCCATATTATGTACAAATTATATTATTTTTTTAAATAAATTAATAGAGTTGTTTTAATCATTATCATTTAATCAATACATATTTAAAATAGGTCATCATGGAAACAATTATTGAAAAATTCTTAGAAATAGCGATTATATTAGTAGCTGCTAAGTTCGGTGCAGAATTAATGAGAAGAATTAATCAACCTGCAGTAATAGGAGAGTTAGTCATCGGAATCATTATTGGTTATTACGGACTAGGCCTTCTTCCACATTTTGAATCTGGAGATGTTGTGTCTACTTTAGCTGAGATTGGTGTAGTTCTTTTGCTGTTTGAAGTAGGATTAGAAACTAATTTAGACGAGTTTATTGAATTAGGCTCAACTTCTCTTCTTGTAGCATTAATTGGTGTTGTAGCACCATTTGCTTTGGGCTTTGGCTCAATCTATGCACTCAATTTAGGAGGAGAAGATCAGTTCGGAATAGCTTTATTCGTAGGTGCAGCAATGACAGCAACTTCAGTAGGCATTACCGCCAGAGTGTTTGGAGACTTAGGTGCTTTAAAATCAAAAGAAGCAAAAACAATCATAGGCGCGGCAGTTGTAGATGATATTTTAGGTTTATTAATTCTTACTGTTGTTGCAGGGGTTCTAGGAAGTTCAGGAGATTTCTCAATAGTTGATCTGGGAATAATCAGCGCAAAGGCAATCGGTTTTTTAGTTGCAGTAGTAATTGTTGGAAGAAAACTTTCCAAACCAATATTTAACTTCTTTGTAAAAATTCCATCACCTGGAACGTTTGTAACTGGTAGTTTTATATTTGCAATGTTGCTTGGTGCAGCAGCCCACTTTGTAGGACTTCATCCTATTGTAGGAGCATTTGCAGGAGGTGTAGTTGCTGGTGAATCAGGCATGACTCATAGAATTAGAGATGAGATGAAGCCTCTAAACTTTTTACTCGTTCCAATATTTTTTGTATATATTGGTTCGGAAGTAAACATTCAAACTTTAGCTTCTCTTGATGTATTTTTATATGGAATGCTGGTCAGTCTTTTAGCGTTAGTTGGTAAATATGTATCAGCTCTGGGAGCTATGGGTAAAGGATTAAATACTTCTTTAATTGGAATTGGAATGTCTCCAAGAGGTGAGGTTGGGCTTATATTTGTTGCTGTTGCTACAACCACACTATCAGACATAATTACAGGTGATATTATCTCAATAATTATCTGGATGGTAATAGTCACTACAGTTATTGCACCAATTCTACTAAATAGGATTTTACAAAAGGTACCTCTTTCTGAAAGAGATGATGATGAAAGGTTCGAAACACCTGTTGTAGAATAAGAAGATAAAAAAAATTAATATAATTAATATATATTTATTCACTAATTGGGGGAATTAATGCTTTTAAATTATCAGGGCTCTATATTTGCTGCTATTTTAGGTTTAGTTTTAGCAGCCTATTTTGCAAACAGAATTTTAGCTATAAACGTTTCTGATGAAAAAGTAAGTAGTCTATCAGATGCTATAAGAAAAGGCTCAATGGCTTTTTTAAAAAGACAATATTCTTGGATTAGCATTTTTGTTTTAGTCTTAGCTATCTTGATTCCTACTCTTACTGACCTTGGTGTTTGGGGGTCAGTATCATTTATTGGTGGTGCAGCATTTTCTTCTTTAGCTGGATTTATTGGAATGAGAATAGCAACAGCTGCTAATGGTAGAACAACTGAGGCTGCAAGAGACGGTGGAACATTAAAAGCTCTGCCGGTTGCTTTTAGAGGAGGAGCCGTAATGGGTTTCTCAGTTGCTGGTTTAGGACTGTTGGGAGTAGGTCTTGGATATTGGATTTTTGTTGAACTCCTAGAACTTGAAAACGCCTACGATATTTTGGCAGCAATAGGACTAGGAGGATCTTCGATAGCTCTTTTTGCAAGAGTAGGTGGAGGAATTTATACAAAAGCTGCGGATGTTGGGGCTGATTTAGTAGGTAAAGTTGAAGCTGGTATTCCTGAAGATGACCCTAGAAATCCAGCAACAATTGCAGACAATGTAGGTGATAATGTTGGTGATGTCGCTGGTATGGGAGCAGATTTGTTTGAAAGTTATGTCGGATCTCTTGTTGCACCGTTAGCATATGCTGCAATTGTATTTGCTAATTCGGAAGCATTGCCTTCTCTCTTATTTTTTCCACTTGCTGTAGGAACTATAGGAATGTTAGCTTCCATAGTTTCCTCATTTCTTGTCGTCCCTCAAGAGGGAAAGTTAGCACAAGCACTTCACAGAGGAACTTATTCAGCTGCAGCTTTGACTGCAGGAGGTGTATTTTTTCTTTCTAATACAATGTTTGCCGATTACTCTGAAAATCCTATTGGTCTATTTATTTCAGTAATCATTGGATTATTAGTTGGAATAACTGTTGGTCAGATTTCAGAATGGTTCACATCAGATCATCATTCAATCGTTAAGAGTATTGCCGATCAAGCTAAGACAGGTCCTGCAACCCTTGTTCTTTCAGGAATTTCAGAAGGTATGAGATCTGCCGCTTTTTCAGTTATTGTCGTAGTTTTTGGTGTCTTTGGTGCTTACACGGCAGGTGATTGGGCTTTAGGGGCCGGCGGCGGTATTTATGGAGTCGCTGTTGCAGCTATTGGAGTTTTGGCAACATTAGGTATTACTGTTGCTGTTGATGCTTACGGACCAATAGCTGACAATGCTGGGGGTATTGCAGAAATGGCGCATTTAGATCCCGAGGTAAGAAAAGCTACAGATGAATTAGATTCTCTAGGAAACACTACTGCAGCTATCGCAAAAGGATTTGCAATTGGATCAGCTGCTGTAACAGCTTTAGCTTTATTTTCTGCTTTTGTTCAGAGTGCTGGTTTAGCCGAGTCTGGATTAAATATTACAAAAGTCGAAGTTACTCTTGGTTTGTTTTTGGGAGGTATGTTCCCATTTTTATTTGCAGCAATGACAATAAATGCTGTCGGAAGAGCTGCATTTAAGATGATAGAAGAAGTAAGAAGACAATTTAGAGAGATACCTGGCTTAAGAGAAGGTAAAGAAGGTGTTGTTCCAGAGTATGAAGAGTGTGTTGATATTGCTACTACAGCTGCACTAAGAGAAATGTTATTACCTGGCGGACTAGCAATTGTTTTGCCTCTAGTAATAGGATTTTGGAATAAAGAAGCACTAGGAGGATTTCTTGCTGGAGCACTTGTAACAGGGTTTTTGCTCGCAATATTCATGGCCAACTCAGGTGGCGCATGGGATAATGCAAAAAAATATATTGAGGCAGGTGGAGGTGCCGGTAAAGGCTCAGACGAGCATAAGGCTGCCGTTATAGGTGACACAATTGGAGATCCATTTAAAGATACTTCTGGTCCAGCTATGAATATTGTCATTAAAGTAATGACAATCGTAAGCCTTATATTCGCATCTGCGTTTTGATAAAAATAATTTAAAACAAAACTAATTAATGAATATTCTATTAATTACTAACGATTGGAAACCAAAAACAGGTGGTATCTCTACTTACCTTCGAAGCCTTGTTGAAAATTTAGATCATAAATTTTTTATTTACGGACCAAGTTGGATTGAAGGAAATGATGCGTATCCAGCCGCAGACACCTTCATAATAAATCCTCGTAAAGTTTTTGAAGATATTCAAAAAATAGTTAATGACAACCAGATAGATATTATCTTACATGGATCCAGTAACCCAAATTTTTTATTTGTAAATAAACTTAATACCCTCGATGTTCCGAATTCTCCTAAAAATGTCAAGATACCACAGTATATGATTTGTCATGGCGCAGAGTTCAATGTATTAAATTATATCCCTATTGTTAGAAATCTACTTTCTAGAAATCTAGATAATTTGAACACGATATTTACTGTTAGTGAATTTTCAAGAAAAAAACTAGTCGATATTACCGATACAGAGATAATAAATATTGGTGCAGGGATTGAAATTCCAAATTATGAAAATAGTTATGAAAACAATGTGCCTTTGACAATAGGAGTTGTCAGCAGATTAGTATCAAGAAAAAAAATAAGCTGGTTAATAGATGTAGCTCATGATTTAAAAGAGGAAGGCTTACCAATAGAGTTAAAAATTCTTGGTTTTGGAAAACAGGAAAACTATCTTAAAAAACTTTCATCTGTTTCTGCAGCAAACGTGACATTTATAAAAGAAGAAACTGAGAAAGATGTTGATGAATTTTATAGATCAATTAACTTATTTGCCATGCCCTCAAAATCTAAATATTTTGGAGTTGAGTTTGAGGGTCTAGGTTTAGTTTATTTAGAAGCTGCAAGCTATGGTCTTCCTGTAATTGTTGGTGCTTCAGGAGGAGCTATAGAAACAATTATTCCTGGAAAAACAGGCTTCGTTGCAGGTGACAAAAATATACTTAAGGAATCTATTTTATACTTTTTAAATAATCCTGAAAAAATTCAAGAATTTGGTTTGAATGGAAGAAAATTTGTTGAAGAGTTTTACAGCTGGGAAAAACTAATAATGAATCTTGAATCAAATATTGAGTCTATAAAATAGATCATTTCTGCGTTCCAAATAAATCTAATATTTCATCACTCTGAATAGTTAGGGCTTTTTGAGGTGTATCAAGTGGCTTATTCTTTTTTTCAATCGTAATTTTATTTATTAAATTATTTTTAGTTGCATCATCAACTTTCATTCGGAACCTTCCTCTGTAAAAAACAATTTCAAGTAGTTTTGCTAAATTTACAAGCTCATCTTTTGAAAGTTTTTTTATAATTTTTTCGTCAATAAAGAATGATTCTTTAATTTTTTCAAGAAGTAACTCTTTAGTTAGGCTCTTAGGAATTTTTACTGGATTAAAATTAATTAAATTTAAAACACTCTGATATTTTTCTGAATTAATCAACTCAAGTATTTCATTTTTTTTCATTTTAGCTAATTCATCAAAATCAAAAACCTCTCTATTTTTTTGTTTAATGGCAAATCCACCATATGGACCTACAGCAGTCATATAACTCCAACCATCTTCTTCGCATACAAAACGAGGATTCTTTGTTGATAGATTAAATCTTTTTATTGCATCATCACAATTTAATGAATCTGGATCTTCATCTTCAAAAATAGGTCCAATCATATTTCGGTATATACACTTTGGTTGTCTTACACCTTTTTCTTTCAATCCATGTTGGAAATAATATCCTCCACTCGGTCCAAGTTTTATGTATATTGCTGTTCCGCATTCTGCACAATCGCAAACTTTTCTTTCTTTTAGCAAATTTGCTTCTTGCAATTTTTCAAGTTCGTAAATATAGTTCTCATTTATTTCTTCAATTGTTATATCTGGCGGAAGTCCAATATAGAAATTATCGTCTCTCTGTAAATATGGATATGCAATTTTGTCCTGAACTCGACCAGTTTTAACTACATATCTTGTATCAAAAGGGAGTGGATATGATGTCAAATTAACAGGATCAGGCTCTCCATATTTTCGAACATGATCTTGAATTTTTTTATACGATTCATTTAAAAAATTTACTTTTGCTTCTTCCGGACTATTGCTTTCTAATATCTCATCTAGTTTGTCCTCCATCTCTTTCGAAAATTTGTAGTTGATATATGGGTCAAAATAAGGTTTCATGAATTTATTGATCATTGCAAGAGCAATAATTCTTGGTTTCAGGCTTGATTCAGAATTTATAAAAACAGATGTAATACTTTCAATAATTGAAACATAAGTTGAAGGCCTTCCTATACCAAGCTCTTCCAGTTTATTTATTAATGATGTAGATGAGTATCTATTGGGAGGATTAGTGTACTTCTTCTCATAATCAGATTTTGTTATTTCCACTTTATCCCCCTTCTGCAAATCTGGAAGCTCTTGAGATTGCTCTGTAAGGTTTTTTGCGATATCTCTATATCCTCCAAATGTCCATGTGGTACCAGAGATACCAAGAACTATTGATCCAAAAATATTATCTATTACTTCAAGATCTATTGTTTTTGTTATACCTCTTGCATCGGACATTTGGGATGCAATTGTTACGTTGAAAATTAATTCATAGAGTTTAAATTCATCGCTATCTTCTTTATATTTTTTAAGCAGCTCTTGAGGTGTTGTAAAACTCTCTCCGGATGGTCTAATAGCCTCATGAGCAGCCTGAGCATTTTTGCTGTCACCATAAAAATTTGGTTCAGATGGAAGGTGCTCACTACTAAAATTTGACGAAATGTATTCCCTGGATGCTTTGATTGCAACATCTGAAAGTCTTATTGAATCCGTTCTCATATAAGTAATCAAACCCTCCTGATATAGTCTCTGAGCAATACTCATCGTTTTTCTTGGTTGAAATCCTAAATTGTTTTTTGAAGAGGTTTGTAAGCTTGTGGTTTTAAATGGTTTTGGCGGTTTTCCGCTTCTTTGAGATTCTTTGATATTTGATACCTTTGCCAGAGAATTTCTAAGTATATTTACAATATCCCGAGACTGATCTTCATCTAGATATTTTCGATCCTTGCTTATTTTCTTTCCATCTTTATCGAAGTCTTTTGATGAGGCAATTTTGGTTCCGCCAATTGTTTTTAGATTTGCAGCAAATTCAAAACCTTGACTCTTACAACTTGCATTTATCTCAAAATATTTTGATTTTACGAAGCTCAACCTCTCTTCTTCTCTTTCAACAATGAGCCTTATTGCAGGACCTTGGACTCTACCTGTAGATATAAAAGCTCCACCTAAATCTCTAAGTTTTGGGGATATCTCGTAGCCAATCATTCTATCAAGAGTTCTCCTTGCCTCATACGATTTGAATTTACCGATATCAATGGTTTCTGGATTTTTAATTGCATTTAAAACTGCTGTATTTGTAATTTCATTGAATTTTATTCTTTTTGGTTCTTTTTTCAGCTCTAATGCTTCTTTTAAATGATAAGCAATTGCTTCACCTTCTCGATCGTCGTCAGTTGCAAGATATACCTCTGGTGCTTTGTCGGCAAGTCCCTTAAGTTCATTTACAATTTTTTTTCTATCTTCTGGAATAACATAAATATTTTCATAATTCTCAGGTTTGACAGCACCCCATAA
>CACPJC010000008.1:0-18456 GCA_902634185.1 uncultured Candidatus Actinomarina sp. | reverse complement strand
CAGTTAAACTTTTCAGAAATTCAAGATTATTTAGAAAAGAATTCATTTACTCCAATTAGTGGAATTCTTTATGATCTTGGAGTTTCAAGTCATCAAATAGATACACCATCTAGAGGGTTTTCATATTCAATTAATTCTGATTTAGATATGAGAATGAATCAACAAGAATCTTTAACTGCTGAAAATATATTGAATTCATTTTCTTATAAAGAATTAAAACTAGTTTTTCAAAATTATGGAGAGGAAAGATATTCAAGTTCAATAGCAAAAAAAATAGTAGATAATCGGCCAATTTACAAAACAAAGGATTTGGTAAAACTAATTAAAGATGCTTTACCAAAACAAAATCCCATTTATATTGAAAAAAGTATTCGAAGAATTTTTCAAGCGATAAGAATTCAAGTTAATGACGAGTTAGATGAGTTAAGAAATTCATTAACCAGTATAAAAGATGTAATTTCAAAAAATGGAGTGATAGTTTGCATTTCTTATCATTCCCTTGAAGATAAAATTGTTAAAAATTTTATGAACGAGTTAACCATTGGTTGTACTTGCGATCCTTCAATTGCAATATGTGTTTGTAACAATGTAGAAAGTTTTAAATTTCCAAACAAAAAAAAATATTACCCCAGCAATAAAGAAATAGAAACTAATTCAAGAGCAAAATCTGCAACGTTAAGGTACGTGATTAAATTATGAGAAAAAAATATATTTTTCGTTTAATATATTCACTCTTATCAATATCTGTTATTTTTTCACTTTTTATAAATATAAAAATGAATGAAATTTCAAATGAACTTTCATCAATTAACAATGAAATTTTAGAACTCGAACGCTCTAGAGCAAATATAAATGTTGAATACATTAAGAAATACTCATTTGAAAATATTGAAAATTTATCCAAATTAAATTCATATGTCAGGCTAAGGGTTAATAACTTGAACCTAGATCTTGAAACCCCATACAAACTTAATGACATAGAAAAAATGAGTCCTACTGTAATGGGTTTTAGTAGATGAGATTTAGCAGAAATAGACTGAAATTAAATTTTTTATTTTTAACGATATTTTCTTTTGTATTGTTTGGCTCATTTCTATTTATTCAAAAAGTATATTCCTTACAATTTATCGAATCTGAACACTTTCAAGATCAAGCGTTATCTTACAGGGAAAGGGTAGAAGTTTTAGAAGCAAAAAGGGGAACAATATATGATAAACATTTTAACGTACTGGCCAGTAGCATCCAATCTTACAATGTAGCGATTAGACCAAATGAGATAAACGATTTAGGCGTCATTAAAGTATTGTCCCCAATATTAGGAATTGATGAGAATAAAATTTTAAATGAAATTACAGAAAATTCTCGCTTTTTTTATCTTAAACGTAATGTTGATTTTGAAACTGGTCAAAAAATTAAATCTTGGAATTATAAAGGTGTACATTTAGAGCAATCAAATAAAAGAAATGTTTATGATGAATCAACATCCAATCTAATAGGACTAGTTGATCCAGATGGAAATGGAATAGAGGGACTTGAACTATATTTTGATAATTTTCTTCAAGGACAGAATGGAGAATTAAGGTATGAATCAGCACCAAACGGAGCAATAATTCCACAAGGCGAAATTAAGACAATTCAACCACAACATGGAGAAGATTTAGTACTTGCTATCGACTCTGAATTACAATATTTGTCAGAAAATCTCTGCAACGATGCATTACTCGATACAGGTGCTTTTAAGTGTTCAGTTGTTTTTGCAAATTCTTTAACAGGCGAAGTACTTATTTCTTCAGAGACATCATCTTCAGATAATAAATATTTTGATATTGACCTTATAAGTGCAAGAGCAAACTACGAACCTGGTTCAGCACTTAAAATATTTACCATAGGATCATTAATAGAATCGGATATCGTTTATGAGAATAATTCATACTTAGTTGAAGATGAGATAGAAATTATCGATGGATCATGTGATGATAATTATGAAGGATATAAAGGATGCTTCAAAGATTTTTTAAAGCATGAACCACTAAATCTTACTGTTGAAGAAATTATAGAAAGATCTTCGAATGTAGGAACTATAAAAATTGTTAACAATTCTAATATTGACAATGTTGAGGAATTTTTGAAAAAATTTGGGTTTGGTTCTAGAACAGGTGTAGAGCTATCTGGAGAATCTAAAGGATCATTTACAGAATATAACTCATGTAAAACCTGTCTTAGTTCTCTCTCAATAGGTTATTCTATAAACACAACTCAATATCAAATGGTCAAGGGATACAGCATAATTGCAAATGGTGGTAAAGATATTCAACTATCTTTATTGAGAAATTTAGAACAGAATGTAAATCAAAAATCAATCATTTCTAATGATTTGTCCAACAGATTGAAAAAATTACTTATTAACGTTGTTGAGGGAGACAATGGAACAGGTAAGTCTTTAAGAATGAATGGTTATGTAATAGGTGGTAAAACAGGAACTAGCCGGACATATCTGGAGGGAATTGGATACTCTGATAAACGCTTTAATACATCGTTCACAGGATTTATAGAGACTAATGAAGGACCAATAGTTGGATCAGTAATTTTATGGGGTGCATTAGGCTCTCCGATTTCAGAGTATGTAACAGGTGGTTCTACAGCTGCACCAATATTTAAGAATATTGTAAGAAACCTAGTACCGGATAAATAAAATGAGTGAACTTAATTTGTCAGAATTTAAATTTACTGAAATTGATATTAAAAATTTTGTTAACAGCTCATTAGATGTTGAGGAAGGGTCAATACTATTTATTAATCATGACGATAAAGATAAGTTAGACAAATATGTAGATGAGTCCTTAAAGAAGAAAGTGAAGCTAGTCATTACATCTTTAAATTGCAGTTCGAATGATGATAAAGTAATTAAAGCAAAAAATTATAGTGAAGTTTTTCTTGATTCATACAATTACCTATGTAATGACTATGAATCAAAAAAGTACTTTGGCATTACAGGAACAAATGGGAAAACAACAACAGGAGCTTATCTTAAAGAATTGCTTGGTCCGGAAAGTTTATTTATTGGAACTAATGAAAATGAATTATTTTCTGAAATAACAAATGAAAAACACTTAACCTCACCTAAATTATTTAATATTCTTAAATTACTCGGAAAGTCAGACTTTAAAAAATACAACAATATAATTCTTGAAGCTTCATCACATTCTTTAGATCAAGATAGATTTAACGGCATTAGATTTAATACCTCAGGTTTTACAAATCTATCTCAAGATCATTTTGATTACCATACAAATATTGAAAATTACTTTAATTCAAAATTAAAGTTATTCTCAAACCAGCTATCAGATAAGTATGTATATATAGATAATGAATGGGGTAATAAAGTTGCCCAAAATTCATCTTTGCCATCTTTTAAAATAAGCTCAGACACTCAAGCTGATTTACAAATATTAGAGAAAAAGACATACCCAAAAACTAGTTTGAAAATAGAAATTAATAAAAAAATATACGATTTTGAATTAGATATCGTTGGTCCAAATTTTTATCAAAATTTTTTACTTGCTTTTTCTATGGCATATTATTCAAAAATAAAAAATGTAGACCAAATCATAGAAAATATTTCGAATCTGAAAAACCCAAAAGGAAGATTTGATTTGATTAATTTCAAAACTAATAAAATAGTTGTAGATTACGCTCACACTCCTGAATCAATTTCCCAAGTTATTAAATATGTGAATCCTTATTTTTCTAAGGTTGTTGTTTTGTTTGGGGCTGGAGGTAATAGAGATAAAGAAAAAAGAAAACTTATGGGAACTGCTTCCCAGTTAGCAGATAGTGTAATAGTAACGAATGATAATCCAAGAAATGAAGATCCTATTCAGATATCAAATGATATTTTAAAAGGATGCGATTTATCTAAAACTACTGTAATTCTTGATAGAAAAGAAGCAATAACTTCTGCAATAAATGAGCTCAAGGAAAACTCAGTTTTATTAGTATTAGGTAAAGGGCATGAAATGTATCAAGAAATAAACAATTCACATATTCCTTTTAATGATAACGATTTCATTAATGAGACCATTGGAGGCTTAATTTGATTGCAATAATTGTATCTGGTGCAATTTCTTTCTTATTCGTAATTTTGTCAACATCCATAGGAGTTAACTATTTTAAATCTAGAAATATTGGTCAACCAATTCAGGAGGAAGTGGTTTTTCATGACCATAAAAAAGGTACGCCAACAATGGGAGGTGTATTTATAATTTTAGGAACTTATGCCGGATATGTTCTATCACATATTAATTTTTGGACAATTGGTCAGGGATTTAAGATTGAATTGATATCAATTAATCCAGTAATTTTAAATCTACTTTTATTCGGTACACTCATGGCTTCAGTTGGATTAATTGATGATCTTTTAAAAGTTAGAAAAAATAGAAATTTAGGGCTTAGAGCTAGAAATAAAATATTTTTACAAATATTGGTAGGTTCTTTTGTAAGTTTATATTTTTACAATCTAGATTACTCATCAACATTTTATTTTTTCAGCGGTTTTGGTTTTGAAGTTGGATTTTTAAAGTGGATCCTTATAGTCTTTCTAATTGTAGGTATTACTAATTCAACAAATCTTACAGATGGTTTAGATGGTCTTGTAGCAGGTTCATCCTCGGTTTCTTTTGGAGGAATTTTAATTATTGCTTTTTGGATTTTTAGGCATCCAGATTATTACATAAATTTTATGAATAATGAAATGGTTGGTCTTGAGCTATCTACACTTATATCTGCTTTAGCTGGTTCTACTCTTGGTTTTTTATGGTGGAATACAAATCCTGCAAAAATAATCATGGGCGACGTAGGGTCTCATTTTATTGGTGCTATGTTTCCGATAATTTTAATATCGCTAGGTGCAGATGGACTAATTTTCTTTTTTTGCTTCCTTTATATATTTGAGGCCTTATCTGTCATCCTTCAGGTATCTTCTTATAAATTGAAACAAAAAAGAATTTTTAAAATGACACCAATTCATCATCATTTTGAAATGAGTAATTGGGCAGAGACAACTATTATTGTTAGGTTTTGGATAATCAACGGAATTTTCATCGTAATGGGGCTTGGTCTATTTTATGGAGACTGGGTATTGTTTGGAAATTAAGTGAAGTCTTTAATTCTTGGATATGGCAATACAGGTCAATCTGTCAAAAAATATTTCGACACTACATCTAAAGATTATTTAATTCATGATGACAATCTAGATTTATTAAAAGATATTGGGGAAGAACTAGTTTTTAGAGATTCACATTTAGACCAAGTTGATCAAATAGTCGTCTCTCCTGGAATAAAACCAGATCATAAATTACTTAAAGAATTTCCTGAAAATAAAGTAATTACTGATATTGATTTATTCTCAAATGAATTCAAAGGTACTTTTATAGGCGTTACTGGAACAAACGGTAAAACAACTTTTGTTAATTTATTATCAAATTTTTTAAATGAAAATGGAATTGAATCTATTGCATGCGGAAATGTAGGTGTATCACCACTTGAATTTGAATCAAATGAAAAAATTTATGCAATTGTTGAACTTTCAAGTTTTCAACTTTTTTATTCAAAAAATTTAAAATTAGACTTTGGTGTATTTTTAAATTTTCACTCCGATCATCTTGATTGGCATAAGGACCTTGAAGAATATAAAAGTTCAAAAATGAAATTATTGTCATTTTTGAAATCAAAAAATAATCTTATTATTGGAACAAATACAGTATCTAGGGTAAAACTTGAAAATATAATAGGAATTCCCTCAGAAGAAAAATCAAACAAAGATATAACTAAAAAGTTTGATCTCAAATTATCAAATTATCCAATTGATACCTCTATTGCATTTATTAAATTAATTGATAAATTAAATCTCAGTAAAGAAAATGCTTATAAATTTTTGAAAAATAAGTCAAATACAGAACATCGTTTTGAAAAAGTTGAAATTATCAATGGAACAAGATTTATAAATGACTCTAAATCTACAAATTTTCACTCTGTATCCTCAGCAAGTGAAAGAGTAAAAAACGCATTACTTATTATGCATGGAATTACAAAAAATATTCCTACAAGTGAACTTCAATTATCAAATGAAATAAAAAAAATAATTATTCCCAATGATATGAATTTGGATCACAATTTATTTCATTGTGAAGTACAAGTTATTAAATCAATTTTTGAATTAGAAGATATTTTAAAAAAAGATTTTCAAAGATTTGAAACTGTTTTATTTTCTTGTGGAGGTTCGAGTTTTAATGATTTTGAAAATTATATTGAAAGAGGAAAATTTTTTAAATCAATAGTGAAGAATTTAAAAGGTGGACAAAATTGAGATTTTCTTATTTATTTTTTCAAAGATTGAATCTATTCTCTATATGGTTTCTCGTAACCTTCGGTGTTTTAGTGAATATTTCAGCTTCATCTGTACAAGGAATGAATCAATATAACGATAATTTTTACTTTATAAAAAGACATATTGCTGCGGTTTTACTTGGAATTGTAATATTTAATATTGGGAAAAAAATAAATATTTCAATTCAGGAAAAATTAATAAATCTTTCAATTGTATTTGTAACAACATCACTTTTTTTTGTTTTAACTTATGGAATTGTTAGAGGAGGAAGTCGAAGATGGGTTGACTTAGGAATAATCAATTTTCAACCAAGTGAACTAGCTAAACCATTAATTATTTTGTGGATAGCTTATCAATTATCAAACCTTGATTCAAAATATAGTGATTTATTTTATTTAAAAAGAGCAATGTTCCTACCTTTAATGTGTTGTCTTTTTATTTATCTTCAACCTGATTACGGAACAACACTAACTATATTTGGAATAGTTTTAGCACAAATTTTGTTCTCAAAAATTAATTTAAAGTTTCCTGTCGGTATTTTGTCTCTATCTGTAGTTCCACTATATTTTCTTGCGATTTCAGGGAACTATCGATGGAATAGAATTTTAACCTGGATAAATAAAGATTGTGATAATGGCATAGATTTATTAGGTGATTGCTTTCAATTAAATCAAAGCAGAATAGCCATAAGTTCTGGAGGGATGTTTGGCTTAGGACCTGGAACATCTCGCGCTAGGTGGGGAATGCTTCCTAATTCTCATACAGATTTTATTGCATCCATTATTGGTGAGGAATATGGATTTGTAGGATTAGTAATTTTTATAATTATTCTAGGCCTTTTAATTATCTCATTGTTTGGCTTGGCAATATCAACAGAAAGTGAATTTAAAAAACTTGTATTTTCTGGATTAGGAGCATGGGTCTTAATACAAGTTGTAATTAATCTTGGAGGTGCGGTTGGTTTACTACCAATTACAGGTATTGTCTTACCATTTATTTCTTACGGGAGTAGTGCCATGGTGGCTTTGTTCGGCGGTTTAGCAATTGGTTATTCAAAATTATGAAACAAAATACAATAGTCTTTTTTTGTGTTGGCACTGGGGGACATGTATTACCTGTTATTAATTTGATTGATGATTTACGTCAAAGAGGCATAGAAAAAAGAAAAATAGAGGTAGTAACAGATAAAAGAGGATATCAATATTTTAAAGATAGAGATATAGATGTTCATACAATAGACATATATAGATCAAAGACAGGCATGGTTGGTTATATGCTAAATATCCTAAAAATAATAAAATCTATTCGGCTTATTGAAAAGAAAATAGATTTAAAGAATTGTGGAATCTTATTTACAACTGGATCATATATTGCACCTCTGGCTGGGTATTTGAGCTGGAGACATAAAATAAAATTCTTTATTCAAGAACAAAATATTTATGCTGGACTTGGTAATAAAATTGCTTCCTATTTTAAAAGTGATAAATTTACTTCCTATCCAAACACAATCAATATAAACCAAACAAATTTAGACAACACTGGACCAATTATTGATAAAAAAATTCAAAATAACAAATCAATTAATAATAAAGAAATAACAATCGGAGTACAAGGTGGAAGCCAAGGGTCGGAAGAAATAAACTCTTTGATATACAAATATTTAGGCAACAACACTTTAAAAAATATAAAGATAATCCACATCGTTGGTCCAAATAATCTTGATAATTCAAAAAAATTCAAAAATTATAAGCAAATAGAGTTTATTCAAGATATGACCGATTTTTATTCTTCAATTGACCTTCAAATCTCTAGAGCGGGAGGAGGAGTATTAGAAGCAGTATTAATAAACATTCCTTTACTACTTATTCCATACAAGCATGGCACAACATCTACCCACCAGTCAATGAACGCAGAATATTTAGTTAAGTCAAAATTTGCTAAATTGTGTGCAAATTATGAAAGTTTAGAATATGAATTTAAGAAATTTGAACAACTTGATAAAAGTTTATTTGAAGAATTCTCTAAAAATAATGTCATAAAAATAGGCAATGATTCTATTGTTAATAAAATCATTGATGAAATTAACAAATGAGTTATAAAAACATTTATATTTTAGGTGTTGGGGGTTCCGGTATGAGCTCTATAGCTAAGTATCTAAAACAAAAAGGTGATAATGTCATTGGCTACGATCAAAGAAAATCATACGTAACAAATCTGTTAAATCAGGATGGTATAAAAGTTGTACACACGTTAGATGAAATTACATATAAGCCTCATAGTCTTTATATTTACTCAAGTGCTATACCAATTGAATCTGATAGATTTGAAGATTTTCACGATAAAGAGAACGTTTTGTCAAGACCAGAGTATTTAAAAAATTTATCAGAAAATCATAAGATAATAGGAATAACAGGAACACATGGCAAAACTTCCACAACTGCTTTGCTTTCACACATATTTCATTTTAATAATGTAAACGTTTCTTACTTATATGGTGGGATTACAACCTTTAATGGAATTGGTGGACACTATGGTGATCCTGATCAGCCACTTATTTTAGAAACCGACGAGGCATTTAACACTTTTGAAAAAATTAAGATATCCGATTTATTAGTTTTAAATGTTGATAGTGATCACTTAGACTATTTTAAAAATCTTGATAACTATAAAGATGCTTTCTACAAAGTCATGAAAAATGTAACAGATAATTTGGTTATAAATAATGATGATCTAAATATTAAATCTATGAAGGAGTTAAAAAACCCAGTAAGTTATGGCAAAGATATAGCAGCTGACTTTAAAGTACAAAGTCCTGGAACCTTTATATATGAAAATAACAAATATGAAATCAAGTCTGACATTATTGGTGACCACTTTAAAGCTAATATGCTAGGTGCAATTATATTAGCTTTATTAAATGGTATTGAAATTAAAGATTCTTTGAATGCAATTGAATCATTTGCAGGTGTAAAAAGAAGAATAGAACTTATTGGTATATCTAAAGGTGTATTAATTTACGATGATTATGGTCATCATCCTACAGAAATGGAAGCAACTATAACTGCATTAAAGCAGCAAACTAAGAGTAAACTTTACGTTGTATTTCAACCTCACAGGTATACAAGAACAATGGAGTACTTTAGTTCATTTAAAGACTCACTAAAATTAGCAGATTTTGCAATTGTAACTGATATATATCCGGCTGGAGAGTCTCCAATACCAGGAATATCTAGTAAAAACTTTGAAGAAGAAAGTATAAAGTATTTAAAGTCGATAAGGTATGTACCTGAATATTTATCCAAAAAAGTACAAAATGGAGATATAGTATTAACACTAGGAGCTGGTGATATTACCTTACTTGGTCCAAAAATATTAAAATATTTAAATGAATATTAATAGTGTAAATTTATCAGAAGTAACCACTTATAGATTTGGTGGATTTTGTAAAAACTTTATCAATATTGAATCTGAAGATGAGCTGTCTGATCTAGAGAATATTATAAAAGGCAAACAAAATGTTATCTTAGGAAAGGGATCAAATGTTGCATTTTCTGACAAAGAATTTTATGGAAATGTGCTTACTCCTAAATTTGAAGAATTGACGTTAACAGATAATTTTGAAATAAAAGTAGGTTCGTCAGTTTTCTTACCAAAACTTTCAAGATTCTTTAAAGACAATTTACTATCTAACGGAGAGTTTTTGATTGGCATTCCAGGAACAGTTGGAGGGGCAATCAAAATGAATGCTGGTGCTTATGGTTGGGAATTTTCTGAGTTATTAAAGGATCTAAGATGTTTCGACTTGGAAACATTTCAAATTGAAATTTTAAAAAAGGAAGAGCTAGACTTTTCATATAGAAAATCAAAAAATCTTGATAATAAAATAATTTTAAGTGCGACACTTACAGTTGAAAAAGGCGATAAAAAAATAATTAATAAAAATCTATCAGATTTTAATGAGAAGAGAAAAAAATCACAACCAGCAGCTATTTACAATGCAGGTAGTGTGTTTAAAAATACTAGTGATTATTATGCAGGTGAACTAATTGATAATACTGGTCTCAAAGGCTATGAAATTGATGGTGTCCGCGTTAGCGAAAAGCATGCTAATTTCTTTGTAGCTGAAAAGGGTGCAAAAGCTATATCATTATTCAATCTTGTTCAATATGTAAAAGATAAAGTATCAAATAAATTTGGAATTACTTTAGAAGAGGAGATTATTTTTATTGGTGACTTTACAAAATGAATGAGTTACTAAATTTAGAACAAAGAACATTTAAGACTTTCTCAATATTTTCGTTTTTTTCTCTTTTAACTTTCATTACATTTTTATCAATGTTTTCCTCAAAATATACAGTTACCGATATTAATTATGAAAAAAATATTGACTTAAATTACAGCTCTTTTGGCATCGTTCAAGGTAAATCAATTTGGTTCATTGATGAATCTGATTTTGGTCAATTTTATGAAGACAATTTAAGTGTTGAAAGCTTAGTAATAAGCAAACAACTACCGAATCTTATATTTATAGATATTGTTATTCATGAAAAAATTATCGTAATAAGCGATCTAAGAGATACGAACCCAAAAGAAGTCATCTTATATAAAAATTTATATACCGAACTCGCAGAATCAAATAACAGATTGCCACGTTTAACAATTACAAATGGACCTGTACCAGAAGGATTTTATAGTGAAATAATTTCTCTAATCTTAACAGTAAACAAGTACGAAATATCTATCCAAGATTTAAAGATACTATATGATGGAATTGAGCTTACTGGATCGTACAAAAATACCACACTAAATATTGGTCGGCCAGTTGACCTTTCAAAAAAAGGATCCGTTGTCGGATACATACTAGAAGAGGGCAATTGCGATGGAGAAGTGACCGTCATCGACTCAAACAGTGAAAATATTGAAACTATACTTAGCTGCTAAAATCTATATCTATACTTTACATCTAGATAAAATTAAAAAAAAGTTTTGGATATACTTAAATTATTGATAATCTACAATGTAAGGAAAAATTATGGCAACAAAAAAACAAACAAAATCTAAAGCTAGGGCAACTAAACCCAAGGCAAAAAAGACTGTGGCTAAAACTAAGTCTAAAAAAACTGCAGTCAAAAGAAGTTCTAAGCAAAAAGGAGTTAACTTAAATATGAGACCTAGAAATTATGCAGCAGTTATAAAAGTTGTTGGAGTTGGTGGCGGTGGAACCAACGCTGTTAACAGAATGATAAAAATGGGTATAAAAGGTGTTGATTTTGTAGCTTGTAATACAGACGCCCAAAGCTTACTTGGTTCAAAAGCCGACTTAAAATTAGATCTCGGTCGAAAATCAACAAGAGGTCTAGGTGCTGGTGCAAATCCAGAAGTAGGAAGACAAGCAGCAGTAGATTCTGAAGAACTTATTAACGAAGCTTTAAAAGGCGCAGACATGGTATTCATCGCTGCAGGTGAAGGTGGTGGAACTGGAACAGGTGCATCACCTATATTAGCCAACATAGCTCATGAGATGGGAGCTTTAACTGTAGGTGTTGTTACAAGACCATTTGGCTTTGAAGGTAGAAGAAGATCAGTTCAAGCTGAAGAAGGAATACAAGCACTTAGAGATGTAGTTGATACATTAATTGTTATTCCTAATGATCGACTTTTACAAATTAGTGATAAAGATATCAAAATAAGTGAAGCTTATCTCAAATCTGATGAGATACTTGCAAATGGTGTAAGAGGTATTACAGGTTTAATAACAAACCCTGGAGTAATAAATGTTGACTTTGCTGACGTAAAAACAATATTAAAAGATGCTGGTAATGCCGTACTTGGAATTGGAAGGTCTACAGGAGAACAAAGAGCTCCTAATGCCGCACAAGCAGCTATTTCTTCACCATTATTAGAAGCAAATATGGACGGAGCTGAGGGTGTTCTTATAACAATTGCTGGATCTGAGGATCTAAAACTTCAAGAAGTAAATGAAGCAGCAAGAGTAATTACCGAAAGAGCAGATGATAATGCAGAAATTATATTCGGACATCTTGTTGACGATTCTTTAGGTGATGCTGTAGAAGTAACAGTTGTTGCAGCAGGATTTGGGCAAAGACCAAACAGAAGAGTGTCATCTGACTTTGATGAAAACGGAGGAGATAATCTCCCTGATTTCATCAGAGGATGATTAAGTCTAAATTAATATCTAAAGCAACTTTTTATAACAAATCAGGCAATAAAGACATAGCCAGCTTTACTGAAGTTGCTTCAATGAACCAAACTCATAGCAACGTAGTTTTAGAAATTGAACGAAGTGGTGTTTATGATGCTGATGCTTTAATTACAACAAAAAAGAATCTATTACTAGTTGTTTCAACAGCAGATTGCATGCCTGTTGTTATATCAGACAATAAAAGAATAGGAATTATTCATGCTGGATGGAAAGGTGTAGAAAATAAAATATTTTACAATGCAATCAAAGATTTTGATAAAGATAAGTTGAAAGTATCGATTGGACCTCATGCAAAATCATGTTGCTATGAAATTCAAGATGATTTGAGCCAAAAGTTTCAAGATTACACTATTGAAAGAGAAGAAAAAAAATTTTTAAATTTAAGTGGAGACATAATTTTGTTCTGTAAAAAAAACAATATTGAGTTAGAAATAGCTAATGAGTGCACAATAGGAGATAAAATGTTTCATTCATACAGGAGAGACAAAACTTCACTGAGACAAGAGAGCACTGTATGGATGTAGCTATGTTAAATGAAATAAGCGATGAAGTTAAAAAATATAATGCAAGACTTTTACCAGTAATTAAAGGCCGAAAGACTGAGGAAATTTCAAAAGTATATAATGAAGGATTTAGAGAATTTGGTGAAAATAGATTGGAAGAATTATTAGATCACAAGATTAATTTTAAAGATTGCCATTTTCATTTTATTGCGCCACTCCAATCGAGAAAAATTCCTGAAATTTTAGAAAATTCTAAAAGTGTACACACAGTTTCAAGACTAAAAGAAGTAGAAAAAATTGATTTACTTTACAAAAACCATGAAATATTTGTTCAGATAAATATTGATAATGATCCAAAAAAAAGCGGGATCAACCCAAATGATGTTCAAAAGTTTTTTGAAAAATTTGAGAATTATAGTTTTTTTCCAAATGGAATAATGTGTATTCCAGATATCAATAGTGACCCAAGAGAATCCTTTAAAAATATGAATGATATAAATCAAAAACTTTTAGATAATTACAAACAATACAGTGGAGAACTATCTATGGGAATGTCTGCTGACTATAAAATTGCACTAGATTATGGTGCTACAATAATACGCGTAGGTAGTAAAATTTTTAAATAATGTTAGAAAAATTCTTAATTTCAATTGGTCTTAAACAACCAGAATATGTTGAAGAAGTTATTCCTGAAAACACTCGTACTGTAAGACCTTCGTCTGAAAATAGGTTCTCGAATGAAGACTATACGGGAGATTTAAAGATTCATCAACCAAAAGATGAGGTTGAAATTAAAGTACTAAGGTCTTTTAGCGACAGTCATCTTATTGGATCGCCGATTAAAGAAGGGTTTATTGTTGCTGTAGATATCAGAGATATTACTGATCAAAACATTAGACAAAGAATTGTGGATTTTATAACTGGTATTGCATTTATAAGTGATGCAAAAATGCGAATAATTCATAAGGATGGAGTTTATTTGATAATTCCTTCAAACATGTCACTACCGTCAAGTGAAAGAGAGAGATTACAATCTCTTGGCTTATACAAAATAAATGTGTAGCTTATTTTTACTCGGTTTCAGATTGTTAAGCTACTCCTTGTTTTTATGGATAATTCTAAGTTGGATTCAAGTTTCTAATGATCATCCAATCGGTCAGGTGAAAATGATATTAGACAGATTCTATGGAAGGCTTCTTGAGCCAATAAGATCTAGAATTGGTCCATTGAGGATTGGAATGGCAGGTATTGATTTATCACCAATCGTTTTGATATTAGGTATAAACTTTTTACAACCAATTATCTTAAGATTTGTTTGTTAATTTTTTAATATTCGTGTCTAAGTTAAAATCAAGAAGTGTGTTTTTACCTTTTTTTTGAGTAATATTAAATTCTTTGGTTAAAGTTTCTTTACAAATGTAATCTTGGAACATTTCAACACCCTGAAGAGCTTTGTTATCATCTGAGATTATTTCTAATTTAATTCTATCTGTAATGTCGAATCCTAGTTCTTTCCTTTGATTTTGAACAACAGAAACAATTTCTCTCGATATCCTTTCAAAATATAACTCATCATTGATTTCAGTATCTAAATTAATACTATAATCATTGACAATTTCATGACTATCTGATGTATTTTCACGCACAATTCTTAAATCTAGTTCTGATAAAGAGACTTCATATTCTTCAAATATCAAAGTTTGTTTTTCAATTAAGGTTTTAATTTCTTTTTGTGAAAGTTTTTCCAAGTAAGTCGAAAATTTTCCAATACCTTTACCCATCTTTGGGCCTAATTTTGAGAAGTCTGGTTTACATTCATACTTGTACCATTCTTCAACCTTATTGATGTACTCAATATCTTTTATGTTTAGTTCGTCAAGTATTATGTTTTTAACTGCTTCAATATCATTTTTAATAGATTTGCTATTTGAAATAATTGATATTTTCTGTAAAGGTTGTTTATTTGGTAAATTCAAATTCAATCGAACATTTCTAGCAGTTCTGATAATGTTTTTAGCTATCTTAACTTGCCTCTCAAGTTCTTGGTTAATTACATCTATATTTGCTTCTGGATAATTTTCTAAATGAATACTTTTATTGTCCTCATTCGTTAAACCCTGATATATCTCTTCACATATAAATGGCAACACAGGCGCCATTGTTTTTGAAAATTCAAGTAGAACCTCGTGAAGTGTCTTGAATGCGTTTAATTTATCAATATCATTAGTATCTTTTTCTTTCCAAAATCTTTTACGGTTAGTTCGAACATACCAATTAGTTAATTCATCAATAAAGTCAATTAATGGAGGAATAACCTCATAAAGGTAATAGTTTTCCATTTTATCGTTTACTGTCTTTATTAAAGATTGAAGACTTGATACAATCCACTGATCCATGAGAGATCTTTCGTTTACAGGTGAAGCCTTTGCTAATTCTTCATTCGTAATGTTGTCAGCGTTGGCATAATTTGAAAAGAAAGAAAAACTATTCCAAAGGGGTAGTATTACGTTTCTTGTAACAAGTTTTACCCCTTCTTCTGAAAATTTAAGAGGCTCACCCCTAACAACTGGAGAGTTGATTAAATAAGCTCTTAGGCTATCACCACCATACTTGTTAAGTAAGTCTTCAGGGTCAGGATAGTTTTTAAGGCTTTTACTCATTTTTCTACCATCCTCTGCAAGAATCATTCCAGTTGTAATGCAATTCTTGAAAGCGACAGAATCAAATAATGCAACTGCCAAAACAGTTAATGTATAAAACCATCCTCTTGTTTGGTCTAAACCTTCTGCTATGAAATCTGCTGGGAAACCATCCATAAATTCATCAGCATTTTCAAATGGGTAATGTTGTTGACCGTAAGGCATTGAGCCTGATTCAAACCAGCAATCAAGAACTTCGGGAGTTCTGGTATATGTTTTACCGTTGATGTTTATCTTGATTTCATCTAAAAAATGTTTATGAAGATCAGTTACTTCAACACCAGATAAATCTTTAAGCTCTTCAATTGAGCCGACACAAATTATATCTTCAGGGTCATCATCATTTATCCAAATAGGTATACAGCTTCCCCAATATCTATTTCTGCTTATTGCCCAATCTCTTGCATCGGCCAACCAATTTGAAAAGCGTTTTTCACCTATAAAACCAGGAACCCAATGAGTTTGAGAATTTAGTTCAACCATTCTTTCACTAATTTTTTCAACATTCACAAACCAGGTTGGTATCGCCTTATATATAAGTGGTGTTCCAGTTCTCCAACAGAAAGGATAGGAATGTATTTCTCTTTTTGAAGAAAAAAGTAATCCACGTTCGTCTAATTGTTCAATTATTTTTACATCAGCATCTTTAACATACATATCTTCTAAACCTTTTACGGTTGTATCAAACTTTCCAGCTAACGTTACTGGATCAACAATTACAGAAATACCAGCATTTTTGAGTGAGTAAAAATCACTTTCTCCATAAGCAGGAGCTTGAGATACTAATCCTGACCCAGATGCAGTATTTGTTTCATCACTATGAATTAATTTAAATGCTTTCCCTAAATTTTCATCTTCAAATTCTGAATAAGCAGGTACATATTCTGCACCAATTAAATCTTTTCCAATTGAAGTTTCTATCTCTTTAATGTCAAATTCATCAAGTTCATGTAGTCTCTCTGTTGCGATCCAGTAAAATTCATTTTCAATCTCAACTCTTGAATATTCAATATCTTTACCAACAGCAATAGCTAAGTTGCCAGGTATACACCATGGAGTAGTTGTCCAAACTAGAAAGTAATCATCTTTCGACACCTTATTGAAGTCTTTTCTTGCTTTTAGCTTAAAATATATTGACGGATCTTCTACATCCCGATAGTCCATGTTTGCTTCAAAATTTGACAAAGGAGTTGATGCTGCCCAAGAATAAGGTAATACTTTATAATCTTTATAAATTAAATTTTTATCAAATAATTCTTTGAAAACCCACCAGACACTCTCCATAAAACCAACATCCATAGTTTTATAATCATTTTCAAAATCGACCCATCTTCCAATTTTACGAGTAATTTTTTCCCAGTTTTCTGTATTCGTTTGTACCTGACTTCTACAAGCCTCATTAAATTTATCAATACCATAATCATCAATATCTTGAGGGTCTTCTAATCCAAGTTCTTTTTGTACTTCCATTTCAATTGGTAATCCGTGGACATCCCAACCAAATCTTCTTTCTACAAAGTATCCTCTCATAGTCCAATATCTAGGAACAATATCCTTAATTACGCCTGCAAGTAAGTTTCCATAATGTGGACTTCCTGTTGGAAATGGGGGACCATCATAAAATCTAAATATTTTAGATTCTTTTCTTATATCTAGTGATTTTTGAAAAGCATCAATATCATTCCAATAATTCGATATCTTATCTTCATTTTCAGCAAAATCTATATTATTTTCAATTCTTTTGAACATATCCTTAGAATTTTAATGATTATTTGTGTAAAGACTTTTTATTTTTAAATTATTTAAAATCTCTTTGCTTTAATTTATTTTTTACTAATATACGTTCAATAATAAAAAATTATGCCAAGAAAATTATCACCAAATACTATTAATAAGCTCAAAAAAAAGCTATTGGCAGAGCGCGAACAGCTTGTTTCTATGTTGGAACAACACCAACAAGAAAGAGAAAATCTAAGAATTTCGGAAGCATCGGCTGAAAGAAGTCCTGATCCTACTTCTGCTGATGGCGGTTCTATGGCATTTGAGCTTGAAAAAGAACTCACACTTGATGAAAATACTAAACACTTACTTAATCAAATTGATCACGCATTGGTCCTTATTAAGAAAAAAAAGTACGGAAACTGCGAAAATTGTGGTGAACCTATTCCATTAGCAAGACTTGAGGCTTTGCCTTATGCAACCTTGCGTAAAGAGTGTGCAGAATTACTTGACTCTTAAACAAAATAGAAAACCCTTAATTCTCTCTATATGCTTAGGCATTTTGGATAATGTATTAAAATCACATATTCGTTCACAAAATTATGAAGATTTTGTAATCCTAGAAAATATATTAGAAATAGATCTAAATTTCAATACTGGAATCGCATTTGGATTATTAAAGGGTAAAGCTGAGTTTACATTTCTTTTATCCTCGTTGGTATTAATTTGGCTAATTTTTCAATTTAAAAATACATTTGCAAACAAAATAGAAGAATATGCTTTCATGTTTGTTCTTGGTGGTGCTTTAGGAAATTTGGGTGAAAGATTTGTTAATTTACTAAATGGAAACAATGGGAAAGTCACAGACTTTATAGAACTTTTGTTTATACCTTCTTTTAATCTTGCAGATTCATTTATCACAATCGG
>CACPJC010000007.1:0-34408 GCA_902634185.1 uncultured Candidatus Actinomarina sp. | reverse complement strand
GGGATTTTCCAGGTATCAAATTAACTGATGTTTACGATATTCCATTTACATCTGTCAGTTCTTTCGTCTTGTTAATGAGTTCATTAACAATGGTCCTCGCGCACAACGCCCTTGAGACTAATGATCAAGAAAAAACTAGGGTTTGGTTACTTGCAACAGCTATGCTTGGTGCTGTTTTTTTAGCTGGTCAAATTTATGAGTTTACAGAGTTTTATCATAAGGGGTTTGAACTATCAACCAACATCTTTAGTTCAACTTTTTATGTTTTGACTGGCTTTCATGGACTTCATGTATTTATTGGTGTTGTTTTGTTACTAGCTTTATGGGGCATTGGACAAAGACAAAAAGGCCTATCTTTAAATGAAGGTATGAATCTTGAATTTATTGCACTTTATTGGCACTTTGTTGACATTGTTTGGATTGTGTTGTTTACGGTAGTCTATCTTATCTAATGTCAGAAACACATAAAGAACACCCCAGCCCAACAAAATATGTACAAATTGCAATTGTTCTAGCAATACTTACAGCAATAGAGGTTGCACTATATTACACAGAAGATATTGTTGGCGCTCTTGCACCACCATTATTGATTATTTTAGCTGTTGGGAAATTTGTAATTGTGGTTGGTTGGTTTATGCACTTAAGATATGAAAATAGTTTGGTAAATAAATTTTTCGCAGGTGGAATGATTCTTGCTTTGATATTGTTTGCAATTGTAATGATTGAGCGTGCTGTAGGTAATTTCTTTTAACATGATTCTTGAATGGCATCCACATTTTGACGTATGGGCACTTATTATCTCATTAGTTATATTTTTTGAATACACAACCGATAACAATGAATTAAAAAAACCAAAAAGAAAATTTTGGTATTCTGGCTTGTTTATTCTCTGGCTCTTTACAGACTGGCCAATACATGATATTGGAGAAAAGTATTTATTTTCAGTTCACTCTGTTGAGCATCTTGTACTGGCGCTTGTTTCTCCCCCATTGCTTCTTCTTGGTCTACACAGTTCACAGAAAAAACTAATATCAATAAAACCTTTTATAAATCTACTTAAAATCACTAGTAAACCTGTAGTTGCTTTCTTTTTATTTAATTTTGTAATGGTAGGGATGCATTGGAGTACAGTTGTTAACTTGATGGTCACAAATCATATATTCCATTTTTTTGTACATTCAATAATGTTGCTTGTATCACTTAACATGTGGGTCCCGGTTATTGGTTTCAGCGATGAAGTAAAAAGGTTAAGTTCGGCTGCAAGCATAGGATACCTGTTCTTACAATCATTATTACCGACAGTGCCTGCAAGTTTCTTAGCATTTGGTACCGAACCTCTATATTCAGCATATGTTGGCATTGATAACATATTTAATATTTCTACTTTGAATGACCAGGTTCTTGGTGGATTAATTTTGAAATTAGGTGGAGGAATAATTCTTTGGGTATCAATTTTAACAATTTGGATGAGATGGTACAAAACAGAAAAAACCTTTGATGACGTGGTTAGAAATGTCTCATCAGACTAAAATTTAAATAAATCCTATGGACGAAAAATTAGTAGAACAAATAAGTACAGATACAGGTGTACCTCAAGAATTGGTTTCTCGTTCAGCACAGGCTAGAGCGCAAGCTAATGGAGTTGATGTTAACGCAATTCTCGCAAGTTGGTCCAGCGGAGAAGCTCCAGCAGTGAGTTCTGCTCCAGTAGAAACGGTTGTAGAAGAGGCTCCAGTAGAAACGGTTGTAGAAGAGGCTCCAGTAGAAACAGTGCTTAGTTATGTTGATGAAGATATTCCCCCACCAGCTCAACTCTCAGTTAAAATTTTTAGAGCTTTACAGTACGGAACAGTTTTTGGAATCGTTGCTGGGTTTATTCAGGCGTTTATTGTAAGTTCATATCTTTATGAAGGTCTAATTCTTGAGTCTGAAACTCTAAATTTAATTGCAAACTATACGCCTACTCAGTACATTTTGAATATTGCTTTAACTACAACTTTTTTTGCTGTAATAAGTTCAATAAACTTAAAAAAAATTCTTGAAAAAAATTATGAAGGTTTTGGAATTCTTACAAATGATAGGGAGTCGTTATTTCTTGGAGTTGGCCTTGGTTTAATATTTGGTTCTTCAATTGGATTTGTAATAACTTCAGATATTGGTGTAACAATTGAAGCAATACTTGAAGACGACGTTACGACCTATCTAATTCCAGTAATTGGATCTTTTTGGAGGATTGTATTGTTCTCAACTGTCTCTCAAGCAATAATTGCTTCAATCGTGATCGTCCTTGGTATACCTAAAGGTTTGGACTTATATGAGCTGAAAGAGGCAAATGTAATTAGAAATAGAGTGACTGGATCTATTGTAATTCCGTTGGGGGCAATTTTATTTGGTGGTGTAATATCAGTTTTAATTTCTCAAGTATTTATTAATTTTCACGATTATGCACCTTTATTTGCTCTTATAATATCTGCGGCAATTTTACTATTTGCTTCGGTGATGAGTTCTGCGCCAAAGATTAAAATTACTAGAAACGAAGTGCTTATCGCTGCAGCAGGGGTTATCACATTAACTGTAATAATTGCTAGTGTGGCTGCGAGTCAGAATTAATTTAACAAAAATCGAATACATTATTTTTGAATGACTGCTATATTGTTTTCATGCAAAATTTAAACGCGTCAAAAGTAGTGGTGATTTATACATAATCAGCCCTGTCTTATGCGTTTGATGGACCGGGCAAATAGCCCGGATTTTTTTTGAAAGGAAAAAAATGATAGACGAGAATACATTTTACGATGAAGAATATTACGAAAAAGACGATGAAAAGAATTCTTCAAAATTTGTGAATAATTTTCTTTCTTTTGAAGATAAAATTTTTAGGGCTCCTTACAACTTTTTGAAAAAAATAGGAATTGTACAAACTTATCGAAATGTTGCAAAAAAATTAAAACAAACAAAAGATGACATTTACGAAAGTTTTTATGATGGAGAATAAAAATCATTTGGATCCCTCTTTACTGAGTGAAGAATGGGAAACAAACCCCAGGTGGAAAGATACAAAGCGTAACTTTTCTGCTGAAGATGTTGTTTCGTTAAGAAATTCCATTCAAATTGAGTATTCCCTGTCTCAAAATGGTTCAACAAATTTATGGAACTTACTCAACCGTAAAGATGAGTGGGTTTCAGCTTTAGGCGCATTATCAGGCAATCAAGCAGTGCAGATGGCAAAGGCTGGGCTTGAAGCAATTTATTTAAGTGGTTGGCAGGTTGCAGCTGACTCAAACCTTGGAGATACAACTTATCCTGATCAATCATTATATCCAAGCAATAGTGCACCCAACCTTGCCAAAAAAATAAATAATGCTTTATTAAGAGCTGAGCAAGTTGATAAAACTGACGGTATCGATTCTACAAATTATATTGTTCCAATTGTTGCAGATGGAGAAGCAGGTTTTGGTGGAGCATTAAATGTGTTTGAACTTACTAAAAAATTCATTGAAGCTGGTGTTGCCGCGGTTCATTTTGAAGATCAGCTTGCCGCAGAAAAAAAATGTGGACATATGGGTGGAAAAGTTTTAGTCCCTACTAGTCAGCATATTCGAACATTAACATCTGCTAGACTAGCAGCCGATACTCTTGGTGTTCCACTTGTAATCATTGCAAGAACTGATGCTTTGGGTGCAAATTTACTCACAAGTGACATCGATGAAATTGATGCAGAATTTGTTACTGGAGAAAGAACAGCAGAAGGATTTTACAGAGTAGACAATGGTCCAGATGCAGCTATCTCAAGAGCACTTTCTTATGCTCCTTATTCTGATTTGGTTTGGTGTGAAACTGGAAAACCTGACCTCGGTTTTGCAAAGGATTTTGCAGATGCAATTCATGACAAGTATCCAAACAAGCTGATGGCTTATAATTGTTCTCCATCTTTTAATTGGAAAGCCTCTTTAAATGAAAAAGAAATAGAAACATTTCAAGAGCAATTAAATTCATTTGGTTACAAATTTCAGTTCATCACATTGGCAGGGTTTCATGCCTTAAACACTTCAATGTTTGAACTAGCTTCAAATTACAAAGGTGGAAATATGTCATCTTATGTCGAGCTTCAGGAGAAAGAATTCTCACTTGAAGAAAAAGGGTTTACGTCAGTAAAACACCAGAGAGAAGTTGGAGCTGGTTATTTTGATAAAGTATCAACAATTATTTCTGGAGGAGATGCCTCAACATTAGCACTAGAGGGGTCCACTGAAGAAGAACAGTTTTAATGATCGATATTAATTCTGAAAAAAAAAGTCAATATCAAAATATATTGACGGATGAGGCTATTAGTTTTCTAGAAAAAGTCTGTTTAACTTTTGAGAATACCCGTCAAGAAATTCTAAAAAATAGGGTAAAAATGCAAAATGATATTTCATCTGGTAAAAGACTTTCTTTCCCAAAAGACAAAAAAATAAGAGAAGACAATTGGAAGGTTACAGCACCCCCAGCAGATGTGGCAAATAGAAATGTAGAAATTACTGGACCAGTGGATAGAAAAATGATTATAAATGCATTGAATTCTGGAGCTGATGTATTCATGGCAGATTTTGAAGATTCAACTTCCCCTACATGGAAAAATATTATGGATGGCCAAGTCAATTTACTTGATGCTAATCTTAGAGACCTTGAATTTGTGGATCCAAAAAATGAGAAAACATACTCTTTAAACCCAGAAAGTAACACGAGTCTCTTTGTAAGGCCAAGAGGCCTACACCTTGATGACAAAAATGTATTACTAAATGGAGCCCCTATATCAGGAGCATTTTTAGATTTTGCTTTATATACATTTCACAATGCAAAATTGAGATTAGAAAATGGGATAGGTACATATTTTTACATACCAAAGCTTGAAAATAGTTCAGAGTCACAACTTTGGGATGATATCTTTTCTTTTTCTGAAGATGAACTGAGTTTGCCTAGAGGAACTTTGCGGGCAACTGTACTCCTAGAGACAATATCAGCATCTTTTGAAATTGAGGAGATTCTTTACTCACTAAAAGAGCATTCTCTAGGAATGAATGCAGGCCGATGGGATTATATTTTTAGCGCGATCAAAAAACATAGGGACTTGCCAGAAATAAATTTTCCAGATAGATCACAAATTACTATGACTGTTCCATTTATGAAAGCATACACTGAATTGCTTGTACAGAGCTGTCACAAACGAGGTGCTCATGCAATAGGGGGTATGTCTGCGTTTATACCAAATAGAAGAGATCCTGAAATTACAGAAAAGGCAATAGATCAAGTGAAAAAAGATAAAGAACGTGAAGTAACTATGGGTTTTGATGGCTCTTGGGTAGCACATCCAGATTTAGTACAAGTATGTAAAGATGTATTCAAAGATTCCTTAGGCGCTAAGGAAAACCAAATTGATTTTATACCCAATGAACCAGTTATATCTGAGGACATGCTTCAAGATTTTAATATCCCTGGAGCAACAATTACCGAAGAAGGTATTAGAACTAATATACGTGTTGGTATCTTGTATGTTCAATCATGGCTTTTGGGACAGGGAGCCGCTGCATTATTTAATCTAATGGAGGATGCTGCAACAGCTGAAATCTCTAGATCTCAATTATGGCAGTGGATTAAGAATGAAGCAAAAACAGACGTAAACAAAAGTATTGATAAAAGTTTTGTAACCGAGCTAATCGAAGATGAAGTAAATAAAATAAAAGAAATTCAAGAAAATTCAGAAATGCTAAGTGAAGCAGTAACATTATTTAGCGATCTTATTTTTGATGAAGATTTTGAAGAATTTTTAACATTACCAGCTTATAATTTGATAGATTAGATTATGTCATTTTTTAAAGATAAAACAATAATTATGAGTGGAGGGTCAAGAGGTGTTGGCCTTGAAATAGCAAAAGCACTAGGTAAAGATGGAGCAAACATTGCTATACTCGCAAAAACAACTGAGCCTCATCCTACGCTTCCTGGAACAATTTATACAGCCGCAGAAGAGATTGAGTCAGTTGGTGGGAAAGCTTTGCCTATCGTTTGTGATATAAGATTTGAAGAACAAGTAGAAAGCGCCGTCAATGAAGCTGTTGAAAAGTTTGGTGGAATAGATATTTGTGTAAATAATGCAAGTGCCATTCATCTTACTGATACAGTAAATACTCCAATGAAAAGATATGACTTAATGCATGGAATTAATGTAAGAGGGACGTTCTTGTTAAGTCAAAAAACAATTCCTCATTTAAAAAATGGAAAAAACCCACACATCCTTACACTTTCCCCGCCTTTGAACTTTGATAGAAAATGGTTTGGAATGACATTAGCTTACACAACTGCAAAATACGGTATGACATTGATAGCTCATGGATTAGCAGAAGAACTTGGTAAATTTGGAATCGCATCAAATTGTCTATGGCCAAGAACTTCATTAGATACAGCTGCTGTAAGGAATGTAATTGGGGCAGAACTTGTAAAAGGATCAAGGAAACCTTCTATATATGCTGATGCTGCATACGCCGTCTTGAAGAGAGATTCATCATCATGCACCGGAAACTTCTTTTTAGACCAAGATGTTCTTGAAGAAGAAGGTATCACAGATTTTGATCAATATGCAGTAGATCCAGACGCAACTTTAGTTTCAGATTTTTTTGTAGATGATAATCCTGAAGACTGGCTACAAGCTTAATCACAACAAAAGTCTATTAATTCTTTCATCCTTTAAATTCAATGAGTGAAAAAATTGTTTATTTTCAATAACCGAAAACCTAGACAAATTGCCGTTTGTAGTGGTAATTTGTTTTAAGTAATTCTTAGGTTAAAGTGAAATGACCTGATCAGGCATATTACCTGATAATGCACTATAGAGATCTGGGAAACAACCAACTGCTACTCCATCAACTGTACCTTCAGGTGGATAACCACCATCGCTGTTTTCAGAAGCTAGACCTCTTTGATTTGCACATTGGTCACACATCATTAAGAGCATGCCTTTTTCTGCAGCAATTTTTGCAAGTCTTTCGCCTTTAGGGTTTCCTTTTTGAAGAAGCATTGTATTATCATCAAAAAAGAAAATTCCTACAACATCAACACCATGACTATCACTTTCAAGTTGAGGAAGTATCATTTCTCCAACTTTATAATTTGCAGCGTTAGGTGTATTTAAAACATAGGCTACTTTCATATGTATCTTTCTAATTTGTTTTCTCAGTATAGAGTATTCAGATATTGAATTAACTCAAACTTAAAAGATAAAGAGTTCGGCTATTAACTTCTGATATTTCTTCAAGAATATTTTCAATATCATCAAACTGGTTTGTCTCATTTAATTCAGATACAAATCCTGAAATTGTGGTTACATGTTTTTTAAACTCGACAATTTTATTTTTAGTTTCTTCTTTTGAAAAATAGTTTTCAATTGAGTAAGGACCTTCACTAAATCTCAGTCTGGTATTTTGATTTCCCTGCCATGACTCGACAAGCTTATCATTTAACTGAGTAAGAGTTTCATAGTATTCGCCCAATGCTTCATGTTCTGAATAAGACTGAGTTTGCCAATGATAAACTTGGATATTGTTTAAAAAACTCATTGTGTTTGATACAAATTCATCAATTTTTGCATTTAATGTTTTTACGTTCATAGTTAATATTTAAACAAAATTCGGCTTATATGATAAATTTTTAAAGCATAGAATAGTAACTATGTCTTTTAATAATATATTGAGTTTTGGCACTCTGAATCCTGATTTTATATATTTCATCGATGAACTCCCGAATTTAGGTGGAGATATAAGGAGTAATAAATACCTAATCAGAGCAGGAGGTACAGCAACTAATTGTGCTGAAAATATAGCCAACTGGGGTCTTAATGTTGGGGTCGCAGGAAATAGTATAGGAAGTGACGAATTTGGTAAATATATGATCAAACATTTTGAAAATTCAAACATAAACTACGAAAATATAATTTTTGAAAATCACGATACTCCAACTTGTTCGATTTATGTAGATAAAAATGGTGAGAGGACAATAATTTCCTCGGGTTATAACTTTTGTAAGTGGAATAATTTGAAAGAAGTTAAAAACTTTGACTCATTGATAGTAGATAGGTATTCTATTCCGTTTATAAAACAAGATTTAGAAAGTGTAAGCCATGATATGTTTATTACACAGGCAGGCTATCAAGAAGAAATTACTTACAAAATTAATTTTTTAGTTGTAAGTAAAGATGAAATTGATGTAATTGAAGCAAACAGATTAATAAATGAAGAATACGTTGATTGGATTCTTTTAACATCATCAAATCTTCCTGCAAGGTTGATTAGTAAAGATGGGGTATTAGAAATTACACCGCCAGATTTCAAAACTATAAATTCAACTGGGGCTGGAGATGCAACAGCTGCATACATTGGTGCATTTGGTGTAGAAAACTTAATTGAGAATGTTAAAGGTGCTTGTGCATCTGGAGCAATTGTTGCTGGAACTAATGAACTTCCCACTATGGAGAAAATAAAGGAAGTCTCAGAATTAATTGAAATAAAACCGCGCTGAGAATTTTATAATTTTGATACTTTACGTTTAAAATAGAATATGGCTGTCGCATACAAGGCCCCAATTAAAGATATAGTGTTTGGATACGAAGTAGTAGACACTTATGACGTTATTGGTAAAATACCAGCATTTAGTGACTTCACTGAAGATATTGTCATTCCAACTATGGAAGAATGTGCAAAATTTGCAGAAGAAGTTTTGGCACCAATAAATGCAATTGGTGACCAACAAGGAGCGACTATTGATAACGGAAAAGTATCGATGCCACCTGAATTTGTCGACGCTTATAAAAGATTTGCCGAAGCTGGGTGGGCTTCAATTTCGTTACCATCAGAAATTGGTGGAGGAGGAATGCCAATCGCACTCTCCGGAGGAACTCTTGAAATTTTAAGTAGTGCAAATCTCGCTTTTGGACTAGCACCAGGTTTAAGTGCCGGAGCAATTTCAGCAATTAATTTTCATGGAAGTGAAGAACAAAAAGAAAAGTTTTTACCTAAATTAGTTTCAGGTGAGTGGACAGGGACTATGAACCTTAGTGAGCCACAATCAGGATCTGATCTTGGAACAATCACTACAAAAGCAGAGCCTCAAGATGATGGAACTTATAAAATAACTGGAACAAAAGTTTGGATTACTTTTGGAGAACATGATATGACTGACAACATCATTCATTTAGTACTTGCGAAAGTACCTGGTTCACCTGAAGGAACAAAAGGTATTTCTATGTTTATAGTTCCAAAAATGATGGTCAATGAAGATGGCTCTTCTGGCGAAAGCAACAATGTAACATGTATCTCTATTGAGGAAAAATTAGGTATTCACGCAAGTCCAACATGTGTTATGGAATATAACGAATCAGTTGGCTATTTAGTTGGAGAGGAAAACAGAGGCCTTAACTACATGTTCACAATGATGAATGAGGCAAGAGTATGGGTAGGTGGACAAGGTCTTGCTTGCGCATCAGGATCTCTTCAGGGTGCTGCCCAATATGCTAGGGATAGAGTCCAAGGTCGCCCTGTTGGAATGTCAAAAGAGGATGCTAAAAATTCAACAATTATTGATCATGCAGATGTTAGAAGAATGCTTATGACAATTAAATCATACGTTGATGCAATGAGATATATGATGTATGACAATCAATTAATGCTGGATGTAGAATACTTTGCAGAAGATGAGGAAATGAAGGCGTTTGGTGAGGAAAGATGTGGAATCTTGACTCCAATTACTAAAGCATGGATATCAGATTTAGGAGTTGAGCTTTCTTCTATGGCTATACAAGTTTATGGTGGAATGGGTTATGTCGAAGAGACTGGAGTAGCTCAATATCTGAGGGATTCAAGAATTGCACCAATTTATGAAGGAACAAATGGAATTCAGGCCTTAGATTTAATGTTTAGAAAATTGCCATTAGACAATGGTCAAGCAATGCAAAGATTATTGGGTGATGTAAATGAACTTATCGAGGAAATGAAGAAAGATGATGAAGTAATTTCATCTATGGCAGAAAAGCTTGAAAAAGAAGTCTCTACATTGTCCGAGGTTACATTATGGCTTGGTGGAAGAATGTTAGAAGGAGAACTTGTTGACGCAAGTGCTGCTGCTACACCTTATTTGAAAATGTTTGGACAGGTTCTTGGTGGATACTATATGGGTAAAGCTGCTATTTTGGCAAACAAAAAATTTAAAGAAACTAATGATGAGTTTTATACCGATAAATTAACCCTTTCAAAATTTTACATGGAACAACTACTTCCATTGACATCTGGTTATGCTTCAGCTGTTACAGCAGGTAAAGATGATCTTTATGCCATGAAGGCTGATAATTTCTAATTGATTGAATCTTTAAAGAATAAAAGTAATTCTATTGCTCTGATTGGATCATCAAATGATCCCAGAAAATATGGAAATAAAATTTTATTAGATTTAACAAAAAAGGGATACACTGTTTATCCGGTTAACAAGAAAGAAAAAGAAATTGAAGGACTTAAAGCATATAAAAATATAGAAATGCTTGAAGAAATCCCCTCGATAATCAATTTTGTAATACCTCCGTATGAAGGATTAATTGTTACACGGGATTTGGTTGAGAAGGGGTATGACAATTTTTGGTACCAACCAGGTGCGGAAAGTGATGAAATCTCAGAATTCTTAAAAATTAACAAAAAAAGTTACATAGATGACAAATGCATTATGGTTGTAACAAGATTATCTTCTAATTATTAATCTTCAAGTTGTTTATTTACCTGATCAAGTTCTTCAAATGATTTTTCAAGTTTATTGACTCTTGTAGTCTTTAAAGATTCAAACGATTGAACAGTTTGGTCTAATCTCTTTGTTACATCATCAAATGAATCAATAAATTTCCTAATTTCATTTTTTATTTTTTCATGAGTAGCAAGAATATTCTTAGTATCGGTTTGTAAACTAAATAATTTCATTGAATGTCTTATTGTTTCAAGATAGGCCATTAGTGTTTGGGGGCTTACTAATATAACTTTCCTTGAAAAAGCATATTCAATAACTGGTGTTTTTGAAGAACCAATAACTGAAGTAAGAAGAAAGTGATATAAATTCTCAAGTGGAATATACATTAAAACAAAGTCTACGGTATCTTCATCAGGAGCAATGTAGCCCTCCCTCGAAGCAGTATCATCTATTTTTGTTTTAATTGATTTATCTAAAAATTCTTTAGTTTTGGCCTTAATAGAGTCTGTTATTTCTCGTCTTGCTATTTCATCTAAAGTTTCATCTTCTAAATCTCTATTAAGTTTTGAAATTTCCATATATATCGTAAGCGGGAATTTTGAATCCATATTGATCGATTTGTCATCTGGAAGGTAAAAAGTAAAGTCAGGTTTTGTACCACTCTTCATTATTTTTTGAGTTTCGTAATGGATCCCTTCTTTATAATCCATAATTCCTAGAAGATCTTCAACTTGAAACTCAGCCCACTGACCCCTACTTTGATTATTGTTTAATACTGATATTAAATTTCGAGTTTGTTGATCTACTCCTGATATAGAACTTTTTATTTCACCAGTTTTTTCAAGAAATTCTTTTACAGTTTGATCTGATTTGTTTAATAATTTATAAATTTGAGATTCTTCATTTTCAATAATTTCACTAACAATTCCTTTAATCAAATATTCGTACTTATTTTGTTTATCAGAATTATCTTTTTTTGTAACAAAATATAAAATTGCGATTAAAAGCGCTGAAATTATCCCTAAAAATAAAATTTCCATGTTACAAGAATAGCAAGTTGCGTGGACAGTTTTGAAATTAAACCGTATCAAAAAGTTTTTTGAAGCTAAATTTAAAATTATCTTCAGAATAATTAGATAAAATAAATCCCTTTGCATTCTTGGCTACTAAAGATGCCTCATCATAATTATTTTTTATATATTCAATCTTTAATGAGAGGCTATCAAGATTATTACTTTCAAATACATATCCTGTTTGGCCATCAATAACAATATCACTCATTCCTGGAGCATCTGTAACAAGTACTGGACACATTGCTACTTGTGATTCAAATATTACCCGTGCAAGCCCCTCTGATATTGAAGGTAGAATCATTAAATTTGAAGTTGAATAATAATCTTTAACACTTTCCCTATCAACAGGCCCTATCAATGAAACTTGATTTTGAAGGTCTGATTTATCTATTAAGTCTTTGAGCTCTTTAAAATATTTTTCATTAGGAGCGGGCCCAACAATTGATAAGTTATAACTTTTGTCATTGATTCTTTGAATTGCCTCAATAATCATATGAGGTTTTTTTCTATCTGTCACACTTCCAATAAATAGAATATTAAATTTGTCTTTAGAAAGTGGCTTAGGTTCAATATTTTGAAAATCCTTAAAATCAATCCAAGCAGGAAACCTTACAACACTTTTTGAAGAATCTATATCTAAAACTTGTTGTTCAGTCGAAGATGAAACTGCTCTTATAATATTTGATTTACCAATAGAGTATTTTGCCATTATGTAAAATAGTTTTTTGTACAACCTTGGTAAAACTAAATTTTTCTCTAAACTCAAGGTCTCAATGAAATCGCCATGAGTTTCAACAACTATTTTTACTTCAGCTCTTCTTACCTTTAAAAATAGAATTGAAAAAAAAGAAGATACTGGATCTTGAAAACATACAATATCTATATTTTCCTTTTTAATAATTTTGTGGGTGGTAAAGATTGAAATTTGAATAATTCTAAAATAATTTATTAAACGATTTTTTATTTTCTTATTTAAGTAGAAGTTTCCATACGTCTCGTTTAAAAAAGTTTTACTGTTTGCAAAAGCTAGAACAGAAACATTACAAACTTCACTTAATGTAATGAACTTTTTTTTTAAGTTTTCAGTTAAAGGAAGTTGATATGTAGTGGGTGCAATAAATAGAACATTTTTCATAAATTTAAAAATTTAGTGAGTTCTTCAACAAGTTCTTCATCATGTGTCCATGGTATTCCATGAAGTGCATTAGTAAATGTTATTGATGTAATATTTTGCATTTTTGTAGTCACTTCTTGCGATGCTTTTTGAGGTACAAGACTGTCTTTACCACCAATTAGCGCCAAGGTTTCAGTTTCAATATCACCTAGCCAGTCTCTTGAATCAAAAGCTACTACGTGTCTTCCACCATCTCCATAGATAAAATCATCTTTAGAACGATGAAGATTGTTCCACGCCCAATCAGTAAACTCATTTTTTAGAGCACTAGATTTTTTAAGAAAAGAATATTTAGATTGTGGATTTTTGTTGGGAAAAAGTCTTTCTCTAATCCTTACACCACCAACAAGTAATTTGAAAAGAAAGTTATCTTTATACCTCTCTCCCTCGATCCAGCTAAATGGTGTAACCAAAACCATTTTGTTTATTCTTTCCGGAATTTTTTTGGATATTGTTAGTGCAACTGCACTTCCCATGGACCAACCTACTAAATAGCATTCTGATACATTTAATTCATCTAGAATGCTTATTACTATGTCTGCATTCTCATCAACACTCCATCTTTCCCAACTGGCATCCGATCTTCCATGATTTTTAAAATCAATAGTTATAAATGAACTAACATTTTTAATTTTAGGAAGAACATTAAACCAACTACCAAGTGAGTCAGTACCCCAACTATGCAGAAAAACAATTGGTATTGTGCCCTCAACATTGTTTTCTCTAATAAAATATTCTTTTTCTCTCACAAAGACAGTTCTTCCAGGAATCTTTATAGGATGTAATTGGGTTATTCCTTCTGTTTTACTTTTTTGAGTCAAAACCAAATTCTTGAATATGGAAGTGAAAGCGAAAACTTTAGCAATTGTTTTTATCATCTTTTAAATAATATTTATCTTTTCATTATATTTAGAATTAATTTCACCTATTTCCCAAATATTTTTGTTGAGCTCCATATCTTTTTGAAGTTTAATATTTTGGTTCTTAGGTATTGAAATGAGAAAGCCACCATTAGTTTGTGCATCACATAGTATTTTTAAAGATTGCTCATCCAGATCAGAAATAAGTTTGTCTGATAGGTATTCATAATTTCTCAAGCTTCCAGAAGGAAATATTTCTTTATCCAGATAATCATAAATATTTTCAATCAAAGGAACAGAATCAAATTTAATTGTTGCTGATAATTTGGAATCATTCAGCATTTCATACAAATGCCCCAACAATCCAAAACCAGTTATATCTGTAATTGCATTTGCATTATTATCCAATGAAAAATTTAAAGATTTTTTATTTAGTTCAGTCATAATGTCAGTTACAATATTTACACTTTCGTCAGAAGCAACTCCTCTTTTAATTGCAGTTGTAATAATCCCAGTTCCTATTGGTTTTGTTAAAAAAAGTCTATCTCCATCCTTAATTTCATTATTTTTAAATATCTTATCTTTTATAACACCAGTGATGGAGAAACCATATTTTGGTTCTTTGTCATCGATACTATGACCTCCAATGACAGTACAATTTGCTTTTTGCATTGTGTCAAGACCACCTTTAATCACCTCAGACAATATATCAAAACTTAATTCACTTCGAGGCCAACAAACTAACTGCAAAGCTGAAATAGGTTCTCCTCCCATTGCATAAACATCTGATAGCGCATTTGCGGCTGCTACTCTTCCCCAGTCGTAAGGATTATCAAGAATGGGAGTAAAAAAATCAACAGTTTGAATTATTTTTTGATCGCCAACTTGAATAACTCCTCCATCATCAGGATTATTTAATCCAACTAATAAATTTGGAGATTCAGTAGATTTATGATTTTTAAATTGCGTCAAAACTTGAGCAAGCTCACCAGGTGAGAGTTTACAAGCTCAACCAGCGCCATGAGAGTATTCAGTTAATCTCAATTGAACCTCCTTTGATTACTTGTTTAATTGTCTTTCTTTTTCAATAAATTCAGTAAATGAATGTCGGATTCTCTCTAAAAGAGGCGATTGAGTATAAACTTGGTCATCAATTTTACTTACAAAAATTGCATGTTTAGCTGTTGAAAGGGCAAAAACTGTATCGACATTATAAATATCATTAATATGAATTCTGGAAATTTCTAAATCTAAATCTGTCTCGTTTGCTATGTCGATAAGAGAGCGGCGAGTAATGGAATCCAATATCCCAAGTTCTAAATCAGGTACATAAATTTTGTTATCAATTATCCAACTTACACAAAATGTTGGACCCTCTAGTACTATTCCATCTTTGTTCAATAACAATGAATCTGTGTACCCATTTCTTTCAGCTAATCTTGTCTGATTAAGATTCATTGCGTAGGAAATTGATTTTGAACCAATATTTTTTACTTCATTTAAATCAAAATCACCTCCAGCATGCCAGTGCGCCAAATGAGATTGTAATGTGAAGCTCTCAGGGAAGTTTATAAGTTCTTGATAAAAAATATAGACATCACTTTTATCTTTATCCGAGCCTCTTCCAATAATTACCCTCATGTAGCCATCATCATAATTTGAAGCAATTGAAATAAGATTGTCTTTTATTTCTTGAAAATTAATATTGTTGAAAAACATTTTTTCTGCAGATTGGGCGAATCTTTCCATGTGCTTGTCGATTCCAAATAAATAGCCTTTATGTATGGCTATTGCTTCAAAAATTCCATCACCTCTCCAAATAGCTAGGTTTTCTACAGGTATATTAAATTCTTCTTTTGATACCTCAACCCCATTAATAAGATACATTTAATTTCTTTCCCTTTTATATGTATTTGTAATTGGCATTCTTCTATCTTTTCCAAAAGCTCTGTTTGTCAATTTTACACCAGGAGCGACTTGATTTCTCTTATATTCATTTCTGTCAATCTTTTCGAGCACATCGTATACAACATTCTTATCAATTCCAGAATTTATAATTTTCTCAGAGGAAAAATCTTCTTCAATATAAAGTTTTATTATTTTATCTAAAGTGTCGTAATCAGGAAGAGAGTCTGAATCAAACTGATTTTCGCTAAGCTCTGCACTTGGTTCTTTGTCTATAGTGTTTTGTGGAATAACCTCCGATATCAAATTTCTATATTTTGCCAGATTATATACATCTGCTTTGTAAACATCTTTAAGGAGCGCAAATCCTCCAACTAGGTCCCCATACAAAGTAGCATAGCCTACGGCCATTTCTGATTTGTTGCCTGTAGAGACAACCATAGCATTTAACTGATTTGATAGTGCCATAAGGAGGTTACCCCTAACCCTCGACTGAATATTTTCATCTACGACACTTTTCAATTGTTCTTCAATATTTGCAGAAACTAATGTTCTTATATTTTCAACAGTATCCTCAATAGTGATTTCTTTCATGTTTATACCTAAGTTTTTAGCAAGTTGTTTTGCATCATCTAAGGATGATTCTGGATTGTATTTTGATGGCATTGCAACACCTATGACACGTTCTGGTGTTAACGCATCACAAGCTATAGTTGCCGTTAGAGCTGAATCAATTCCACCAGATAGTCCAACAAGTACTTTGTTGAATTTGTTTTTTGTTACATAGTCAGATAGACCTAGTTTCAAAGCAGCATACATAGACTCGATTTTATCAAGCTCTTTTGTACTAACTAATGGTTCTAGCTCAACATTCTTGTCATTCAAATATAAATTTGACTCTGAAATAATATCTTTTACATCGAGTTCAACGTCTAAAGTAAAAAAGTCTTCTTCAAATTGTGGAGCCATGTATATAATTTCTCCATTTTTATCAACCACAAATGAACCACCATCAAAAACAAGTTCATCTTGACCACCAACCATATTTAGATAAACAATTGGTACACCTAGTTTTTTTGCTTTATTTTTTACTTTGTCTTTCCTTTGGTTAATTTTGTTTAAATCAAATGGGGATGCATTTATATTTAATATGATTGAAGCGCCCTTTTTTACTTGTTCTTCGGCTGGACCATCTTCGATCCAAATATCTTCACATATATTTATCCCTACAGCAATATCTTCATACCAAAAAAGAGTTGAAGCGTTTGTACCTTTGTCAAAATATCTCGCTTCATCAAAAACGGAATAATTAGGTAGGAAACATTTATGATAAATTCCTTTTACATCACCATTTTGAACAATCGCAGCAGCATTGGCTATATCTCTGTCGACATTATCATTTTTTTGTTTCTTTAAGCTACGATCAACAAACCCGATTACACCACTTGTTTTTCCAGAAAACTCCGCAATCTCTTCCATAACCGCAAAATTTTTTCCGATAAAACTTTCTCTTAGTAGCAAATCTTCGGGAGGATAGCCTGTAAGTGCAAGTTCTGGAAATAAGACAATATCAGAATGTACTTTTTCAGCCTCTTTTAATGTGTTGATTATTTTATCTTTATTTTCTTGGATCGCACCAACAGGAAAAGATAATTGTGCACAAGATATTCTTAGTGTTTTTGTATTCACACAATAATGATAATTAAATGATTAACTAAGAAGATACCGTTATGACAATATCTTTTGAATCATCAATCCAATTAGTTACTCTTTTAAGTGAAGGCATTCTATCAACAATTTTTTTTGCCTGATTTGCATTATGCATCACCTCATGAAGGCTTTCAGGGTTTCTTCTTTTAAGATCAGCCACACTTTCAACACCAACAGCTTCTAAGAGATCTGCATAATCTCTACCTAGGTTCTTAATTTTCATCAGTTCAGCGCGTTTGGCCCAATGCAAAAGTTTTGGTGATGTTATTCCAGTCTCTTTTGTAAGTAATGCTCTTCCAGATCGAGTTGATGCGATTTGGAGAAATGTTACTGTAGTTCTGACTCTAGCTCTTCTTAATTTTGTAGCTTCTGTATGCGTCATGCCATTTATTGAGTCAATTGAATTCATGTTTAAAGTTTACAAAATTTTTTTTAAAAACTAAGAAAATTTTTAGGGAGATTTTCCCACTCTTAAAAATCAGACTGTTTGTCAAAATCTGTAGGTTTAAGAAAATTAAAATTTAGAATTTTCATTTTTGATTCAGATGATTCAAAGAAGTCAATCAAATCAAAATTTTTAAATACTGAATCATCACCATCAATATCATCTTGAGTAATGAGTTCAAGTTTGTTCCAGAAATATCTAGGTATCAAGATTGGGTATCCTGTTTCGTATCGGTATTGAGGGACTACGACCTCATCATCATCATGCTTTGTTAATAGTAATTTTTCAATTACTTCTGAATTAATTGCTGGCTGATCCCCCATGAATATCAATGCTCCATCGATATTTTTATCCGAGCTCAAATAGAATAATCCGGTTCTAATTGATGAAATAATTCCTTCCTCCCAACTTTCATTGATAAGAATTGTGCTGTTTTTAAAATCAATCTTTTCAGTAAGGGTTTCGTTTTCATGCCCTAATACAACAATTGAATTTTCAATACTATTGGAAACGGTTTCTACAACAGTTTCCAAAATTGTTTTACCTTTATATTCAGCCAATTGTTTTGGGAATCCCATCCTAGACGATTCTCCAGCGGCTAAGATAATTGCTGCTTTCATTTATATTACTTGTGAAAAAAGTGAACTACCGAAGCCAGAAACAACTACTAATAAAAAAGCTTCAATGTTTCTCAGAAGATATACCTGTTTTAAACCTGACCCTAAGCAAACCAGTGCAAAAATAGCAGTTCCAATAATTAAAAATATTTGAAGAGGGATTGAACTAGTAAAGAAGATTACTCCATTTAAAAAAACTGGAATGTTTGAAAATCCATAAATTATTCCTACTTGCCTAAAATCTGTCTCTTTCCTAAAAAAACGTGTCAACAATAAATAAACAAGGCCAACACCAACAAACCCTGATACAAAGCTAGAAATTAAATAACTTGTAAGTAATCCAAATAATTGTTGAGAATCGAATACATTCTCGAACTCTCTTATTAAATTATTTAATTCATTGACTGTTTGTACCGGAAGGGTGCCAACAATTAATCCAAGATTTTCCTCAAGATAAACAAGTGAGTTTCTTAAAAAGTTTAAGGCTGCAAGACCACTAAATAAGAAACCAGAAATGTAGATTGCAATAGCAATTTGGAAATTGCTAACTTCTGATGCAAGTTCATTGTAAATATTTTTATCCAATCTAAATATTTTTAAAATTACTTGTCTATTGTTTCCCATATACTTTTCTTCTTCTTTAAAATCTAATGTATGACTATAACAAAAGTAATAGCTTATTTAATAACTATAGCTATGGTATCAACAATATTTTGGGCTCAGAGCCAAGTCTCTTTATTTGATTCAACAATTCCATCTCTTCCTTGGGGTATCGTCTCGCTTGTTGATTTATATGCTGGGTTTATTCTCATTGGAATTTGGATATCATATAAAGAAAAAGCATTATCTGCATTAATTTGGATTTTTTTCTTGATGATTTTAGGTAATTTAACTACAGCAATATATGTTATCTACAGCCTAAATAAATCAAAGGGAAATATTTCGAAATTTTTTATGGGTAAAAACAGTTAATCTTTTCTTAAATTATCAAGCAATATAAGAGAAACATCTCTTACTCTGACATTATCTCCTTGGCCAATCTCTTTCATTCCATCATCCATCATTATGTAACAAAATGGACAAGCAACAGCGACCTCATCAGCACCAGTTTCGACAGCTTCCTCTACTCTTTCGATATTAACTTTTTTACCGGTTGCTTCTTCCATCCACATTCGTCCACCACCAGCACCACAGCAGAAGCTTGTTGTTCCTTGTCTTTTCATTTCTCGAATTTCAATACCACCAATAGATCCAACTATCTCTCTTGGAGCAGTGTAAATATCATTATGTCTACCTAGGTAACAGGAATCATGATATGTAATGACATGTGGTTTGTCACTTGTTCCTACTTCAATATGTCCTGATTGGACAAGTTCAGTCAACAATTGACTGTGATGTATGACCTCAAAATTTCCGCCTAATTGGGGATATTCATTTTTAATTGTATTAAAACAGTGCGGACACTGAGTGATAATTTTTTTAACATCAAGGTTATTCATCGTCTCAATATTTTGAATTGCTAACTGCTGAAATACAAATTCATTTCCAGTTCTTCTTGCAGAATCACCTGTGCAAACTTCTTTTGGACCTAGGACTGCATATGATACATTTGCTCTTCTGAGGAGTGTTGCAACAGCTCTTGTTACAGGGACATTTCTATCATCAAAAGCTCCTGCACAACCTATCCAGTACAGGTAATCAATTTCCTCTTTATTTTTTTCATCAAGTAAAGGAACTTCAAAATCTAAATCTTCTGACCATTTCATTCTATCTTCTTGAGATGCACCCCAAGGATTTGAAGAATTTTCCATCGCAACATATGCCTTTCCTAACTCAGAAGGAAAATCGGAAGCCATCAATGCTAAGTATCTACGCATATCAAGTATCTTGTCTAGAATTTCAATGTTTACAGGACAAATTTCATCACATGCTTTACAAGAAGTACAAGCCCAAAGCTCTTCTGGTGTAATTCGCTCAAATACACTTGATGATTTTACTTTTAAGTCTATAGGAGTTGATACGGTTGTAGGTACAGCAGGATTTCCGGTTTCTGACATAACCTGTCCAACTTTCAAGATAATCTCTCGGGGATCCAATGGTTTTCCTGTAAGGTTAGCTGGACAAACGGAAGTACAGCGACCACACACAGTACATGCATCAAGATCTAAAAGTTGCTTCCATGTAAAATTCTCAATTAATTCAGCACCCACAGTTTCAATATCTTCCGCCTCAATTAGATTTCCAATATCTCTCATCGCACCTTTTGGTCTTTCTTTTGGACTCAAATACATATTTACTGGAGAAGTGATTATGTGTCTTAATTTTGATTGTGGAAGTACTAGTAAAAATACAAAAAAGCTTACAGTATGAAGAATCCACGAGATTCTATGAAATATCACACCGCTTTCAAGAGGTAAAAGGGTGGCAATAAAATAGCCTACAAAACTCCACTTCTCATAGTTAGGAAATCCTTCAACAATTATCCTTCCTGCTTCAGTTGTAAGACCCGAAACACCCATAAAAGCTAAAAGGGACAGTGTTAAATAATCGTCTATTTTTGTCTTAGTTTTTATTCTGTCTTCAGTACCAAAAATTCTTCTATAAAAAGCCCAAACAAGCCCTGCGAGATAAAGAAGTGATGCTAGTTCTAGTAAAAATGAATAAACAATATATGTTGTACCTTGCAAAAATTTTAAGGATGGCGGCATCAAGTGGTGAATCTCCAAAGTTATTGTTCCTGCAAATAATCCAAGAAAGCCTAAATATATCATTGAGTGCATTAAGCCAGCTGCTTTAAATCTTAAAGTTGTTCTCATGAGTATTCCATCAAAGAAACTAAATATCCTATCTGAAATTTTTACTTTTCTTTTTTCTTCAGATCCTCTTGACCAATTTTTTGCACGAAGAGAAAACAAATAACCGGAAATAAATATTGATGACGCACTAAGTATATAAAATATATATTGAATTGATTTAGGTATATTTTCAAAGACTCTTCTCCCCCCAATAATTTCACCTTCAGGAAATATGTAGCTAGCAAGCCATAAAAATACTACCGAAAGAGCAGCACCAGCAGAAAACAATAAAACATAATCATTGACTTGTTTTTTCGGTTTACTATTATTCATTGTTATTTTCTTTTGAGATTTCAATTGAGCGGTTAGTCGCTGCTTCAATTGCGTCAAATATTATTTTATCAAAATAGTTTTCAGACAGCGAATTGATACCAGCCTCAGTAGTGCCATTTGGTGATTTAATGTTATCAACAATTTCATCAAAACTTATCTCACCTAATAATGAAGGCAAAGATAATATTAGTTGTTCAACAATAAAGTTGGCTTCCTCTTTTTCCATGCCGAGTTTTTCAGCAGCGTCAACTATTTTTGAAGACATTTCAAAATACCAAGCTGGTCCACTTCCATAAATTGCGGTAATAATATCAAATAAATTTTCAGGGTATTCAGCAGTTTTTCCAAGTTCGTTAAGGCATTTAATGAAGCCTAGGTAATCATCTTCATAATTTTTTGTGTAAGGAATAAAACCGTTATTATCTTTTATGGACAGATTAGGCATCAATCTCAAAATTTTATTCTTAAAAATATTTTCAAAGTGGGTTATATTTAATCCAGCAAGTGCTGTGACTATTAAGACGTCAGGTGATATAAGTTCTTTGTTTGTAGTAATAAATTCATTTAAATTATTTGGTTTTATACATAATAAAAGAACTCCCTCATCTAGCTGTCCTAAGCTTGATTTGAGTTCTTGTTTATCACTAAATGATGCAACAATATCCTCGTTTGATTCATATAGATATAGTTTTGGTCCTTCTGAGATAGATCCAAAACCACTTAGAAAAGACTTTCCGAGGTTACCAATTCCAACTATATGAACGTCTATTTCTGCCATTATTTAATATTATCAAGCACAGAAACTATCTAAAAATAAGGATATTCAAAGAAACCTAAATAAAAGTTTGCATAAAAAACTAATTATATTATATTAGTAATAGATCTAAGTAAATATACTTAGATAATATAAACAAATGTGGTAAGATTGAAAGGAAATAAATGAGCGGAACATTAACAGCCTCAACAGTTAAGCCTGGGGTGAGAAGATCAAAAAAATACACTTCTGGAAGAGTTTGCGAATTTGATTCATGTGAAACAGTAATTAGTGTCTACAACAAAAAGAAATTTTGTTTTTTACATGCCCCTATCTCCTATCCAAGGGTGCGTGGACATCTACCAAGAGAACAAGAACCACAGATTGATTAGAGAGGATTAAGTTAAATATGGGAAAAGCAGTAGGAATTGATCTCGGAACAACAAATAGTGTTGTTTCGGTTTTAGAAGGTGGTGAGCCAACTGTAATTGCAAATGCTGAAGGAAATAGAACTACTCCTTCAATAGTTGCTTTCAAATCAGATGATGTACTTGTTGGAGAACTTGCAAAAAGGCAAGCGATAACAAATCCAGATAATACTGTCAGGTCAATAAAAAGACATGTGGGTACCGATTGGAATCAAAATTTTGAAAATAAAGATTATACCCCTCAAGAAATTTCAGCACGTATCCTTCAAAAATTAAAGAGGGATGCAGAAGCTTATCTAGGAGATAAAGTTACCGAGGCTGTTATAACTGTTCCTGCATATTTTAATGACGCTGAAAGACAAGCCACCAAGGAAGCTGGGCAAATTGCTGGCTTAGAGGTTCTAAGAATAATTAATGAGCCAACAGCTGCTTCACTAGCATATGGGCTTGAAAATAACGAAGACCAAAAAATTCTTGTATTTGATTTAGGTGGAGGGACCTTTGATGTTTCAATATTGGAAATCTCGGAGGGTGTGTTTGAAGTAAAGTCTACATCCGGTGATTCAAAACTGGGTGGTGATGATTGGGACCAAAGAATTATGGATTGGATAATTGAAAAATTTAAGTCATCAACTGGAATAGATCTATCAAATGACAATATGGCAATTCAAAGAATTCAAGAGGGTGCAGAAAAGGCAAAAATTGAACTCTCATCTACAAGTGAAACAGAAATAAATTTACCATTTCTTACTGCTAATGATTCTGGTCCTCAGCATTTAGTTGAAAAACTAAGCAGGTCCGAGTTTGAAAAGATCACTGCTGATTTAGTCGAAAGGACTAAAGCTCCAGTGGAAAATGCACTAAAAGATGCTGATATGACCTATTCCGATATAGATCACATTATTTTAGTTGGTGGATCAACAAGAATGCCATCTGTTCAAGAACTTGTAAAGTCACTAACAGGTAAAGATCCTCACAAGGGTGTAAATCCAGATGAGGTTGTTGCTTCTGGAGCAGCCATACAAGCAGGGGTTTTAAAAGGTGATGTTAAAGATGTCTTATTATTGGATGTAACACCACTTACTCTAGGAGTAGAAACAAAAGGTGGGATTATGACAAAGATGATTGAAAGAAACACTACTATTCCTACAAAAAGATCCGAAGTTTTTAGTACTGCTGAAAACAACCAAACACAAGTAGAAATTCATATTCTACAGGGAGAAAGAGAAGTTGCTTCTGGAAATAAATCTCTTGGAAGGTTTACCCTAACCGACATACCTGCAGCAATGGCTGGAATACCTCAGATTGAGGTAACGTTTGATATAGATGCTAATGGTATTGTCAATGTAAACGCTAAGGACCTTGGAACTGGAAAGGAACAGGCAATTACAATAACTGGCGGAACTGCATTAGAAGATGAAGAAATTGACAGAATGATTAAAGATGCCGAGCAGCACGCTAATGAAGATGCAAAAAAGAAAGAACTTGTTGAAACAAGAAATATGGCTGAAGGCATGGTTACATCTACAGAAAAGATGCTTGAAGAAAATAAAGAGAAAGCAACTGAAGAAGAACTAGCTACCATTAACGATGCTAATGATAAGTTAAAAAAGCTTTTAGAAAAAGAAGATATAACAACCAACGACTTAAAAGTTGGTATTGAGGACCTATCAAAAGCCAGTCAGTCGTTTGCGGAGAAATTATATTCTGAAGCACAAAATGAAAAAACTGACCCTTCATCAGATGAATCCGATGATGTAGTTGAAGGCGAAGTTATAGAGGATGAATAAAGAAGAATCATCTACTGAGGATATTGAGGACTCTATATCCGAAGCTGGTTCCAAATCAGAAGAAAAAGTTGCTTTGTCTGAATATGAAAAAATTAAAGATGAGTATCTCAGACTTGCTGCAGATTTTGATAACTTTAAAAAAAGATCAGAGAAAGAAAGAGACAGTATTGGGAATGCGTCGATAGCTTACTTTGTAGAAAGTCTCTTTCCTCTCATTGATAATTTTGAAATAGCTTTGTCACAAGATAATGTAAATGAAGAAATTAAAACTTTGGGAAATATGCTTTCAACAGTTTTGAACTCTTTACAAATAGAAGAGATTGGAGCTCACGGAGAAGATTTTGATCCAAACATACACGAAGCCGTTGAACACAGTGGTAATGGGGACTCACAAAAGGTTGAAAGTGTTCTTAGGAAAGGATACCTTTTTCAAGGCAACTTAATACGCCCTGCTATGGTAAAAGTTAAAAGTGAGTAGAGACTGGTTAGATAAGAATTTCTACGCTACATTAGGTATTCCTCAAGATGCCTCCATTTCAGAAATAAAAAAAGCGTATAAAAAATTAGCTCGTGAAAATCATCCAGATCTTAATCCTGGAGACTTAGAAGCAGAAAAAAGATTTAAAGAGGTCTCTGAAGCTCATTCAGTGCTTGGAGATGAAAGAAAGAAACAAGAATATGATCAGATAAGATCAATGGGTGCTTCAGGGTTTGGTGGCTTCACAAGCCAGGGGTTTACAGTAGATGACTTTGGAGATATATTTGAAAATTTAGGAGATATATTTGGATTTGGTGGCCGAAGGAAAGGTCAGACGTATCAAACTAATATTAATATTTCATTTACAGAGGCTGCATCAGGAATTGAAGTTGTGCTTCCCCTCGAAAACGAATCAATTAAAGTTAAAGTTCCAGCCGGTGTTGACAATGGGAGTGTAATTAGGCTTAGAGGTCGAGGTGGTCCTGGTGCAGCTGGTGCTCCTGATGGAGATTTATTAGTTCAAGTATCTGTAGAGCCACATAAATTCTTTAAGAGAAATAACATGGATTTAATTCTTGAGGTTCCTCTTTTGTTTACAGAAGCTGCATTGGGTTCAAGCATCAGAATTCCAACATTAACTAAATCTGTTACATTGAAGATTCCTTCAGGTACCCCAAGTGGTAAGACATTTAAGATTAGAGGTGAAGGTATTACACCACAAGGTAGAAGATCAGGAGACTTGTATGTGAAAGTATTTATAATACCTCCAACAAACTTATCAAGATCTGCAAAAAAACATTTAGAAAAATTTCGAGATCAATTTGAATCGGGTGATTCTCCAAGAAAGTATTTAGATGAGTAGCGAAGAATCAAACGCTATATATTTTATTTCAGTTGCATCTTCTTTGTCTGGAATACATCAACAAACAATTAGAACCTATGAAAACAAAGGTCTTATTAAACCTTACAGAACAGGTGGAGGTACTAGGCGCTATTCTCAACAAGATATTGATAAATTGATTCAAATTCAAGAGCTATCTCAAAGAGGTATAAATTTAGATGGGATAAAAATAATTTATGAAATGAAAGATAAAATTGAAAACCTCCAGGCAAAATTAATTGCTTTAGAAAATGAAATAACAAATCAAAAAACTCAATCAAGACTCAAAGAAAAAGAGATACATAAAAGCTATAAAAATGAAATTGTTAAGAAAACAGATAAATCAATCCGTAAATAACTAATTTCTAAATTTTTCAATAAAACTATCAATTTTATTTTCTAGAATTGGGAGTGTAATTCCACCGTCACATAAAACTTCATCGTGAAAATATCTTATATCAAATTTTTCACCAAGCTCTTCTTCGGCCTTTTTTCGAAGTTGCTCAATTGTTAATTGTCCCATTTTATACGAGCAGGCTTGACCTGGCCATGCAATGTATCTGTCGGTTTCTATATTTGCATTTATTTCTTCAATTGGTGAGTTACTTCTGAAAAAATCAATTGCTGAATCTCTTGACCAACCCATTCCGTGCATTCCTGTATCTAATACTAGCCTGCATGCTCTCCAAGCATCATTACCAAGTCTTCCAAGTTGTTGAACATCATTTGAATATAAGCCCATTTCGTTTGCTAGCTGTTCAGAATATAAACCCCACCCCTCTACAAAGGCTGTGGAGGCTGTATACCTCTGAAAGTCAGGAACATTTTTAAGCTCTACAGCAATTGTTCTATCAAGATGATGTCCTGGTATTGCTTCATGAAAAGCAACGGATTCAGCTTCAAAAATACTTTTTGTTTCTGGTTTATATGTATTTAAAAAATAAGTTCCCTCTCTTGAACCATCCGGCAAAGGTGAATAGTAGTAGGCTGGTGGAGCGTGTTTTTCTGACTCTTTGGGCACTGGCAAAACATTGCAAGGGGCTTTTGGAAATACTGTAAACCAATCAGCAAGTGGTTCATATGCTCTTTTAATAGTATCTTCAGCCATTTGAAGCATCTGTTCTTTACTTTCAAAGCGCATCGATGGTTCAGTTTGCATCTTATAGATAACTTCTTCTGGAGTTGTTACATCTTTAAAAACTTTTTTTCCAATTTCAAGAAATTCTTTTTTTAGTCTTTTAATCTCAGATAAGCCTGTTTCATGTACTTGTTGGACAGTTATGTCTTTATTTCCTGTAAATTTTCTTAAACTTCTTAAATAAATATCGTCACCACCCTCAATCCACATTATCCCAGGATTCATATCCGATCTTCCTTTGGGTAAATGCTCAGATTTGAGTTGTTCAAGATATGTATTAACACTTGGCCTCACATAGCCATCAATGATTAATTTTGCTTTTTCTTTCCAGTTAATTACATCTTCTTCAGAGACTTCGGGAGAAAAATTTACTAATAAAAGAGGGTCCTCTTCTAACGATGTTTTTAGATAGCTTTCAATTTGGTCGATTGTCCTTAATATGTTTCTTTCAGTTGCTACTCTATTTCCATCTAAACCCTTCTTTTGAACTAAAGACACTTGATTAAAGAATTGATTATATAGTTCTAATCTTTTCAATAAAAGATCAGCTGATTCTAAATCAGGAATAAACATTTGCTGGTTATAATCAATCAAATAGCCTGTAAAACCAGAAACTCCAGCTCCAAACTCCCAGCTTTTATCAAGTAATGAATCTTTGTTTGATCCAAAAGCATACTCCAACATTCCGTGGGTAACTTTTTCCTTATTTGATAAATTATTGAAATCTATCTCGTTTAATCTTTTTTCAAACTTATCTAAATCTTTTAAGTTTTGATCAAATCTGGCTTCAGTTAGTTCTTCGATTTGATCAAAGTATTCCCTGTATCCTCTCATGATTGCAGATGTTGGGGATGAATTTAAAGTATTTTTAAAGAAATCATCTGCTAACTTACTTAATGCCTCATTCATTTTTTTCTTCCTTTATTTTTTCTATTTCATTTTCAATTTTTTCAAGCTTAATAAGAATATCATCAAGAGTAGTTTGTTTTTCTCCAAAATTCGATAAGAAATAAGCAGAAACAGTTGCTGTTATAGTTGCTATAAATCCAATACCTAAAATCATTAGGGAACTTGCAACAATTCTTCCTAGTGTCGTATAAGGTGTTATATCTCCATATCCAACAGTTGTAATGGTAACCAAAGCCCACCATATTCCATCACTAAATGTTTCAACCTCAGGTTCAGAAACAAAGAAAAGGAATCCAAAGAAAATTATTAAAAATATAGTTGCATAAACAATTGACCTTAGTCCCCTGCTATTAAAAATAGCTTTTATATCAGCTCCAAATTTTGCAACTACAACTGCAAGTCTAAATAACTGTAATACTCTAAGTAGTCTTGGTAGTCTAACAAAGCGAAGAAATCTGGACGATTCTAATCCTTGGGGGACAAATGGTATTGAGCCAATTACAATAAAAAGTTCCAGTTTGTGATTGAGAACATAGTCTTTTTTGTTTTCAGAAAGAATCAATAAATGGACGTACTCTAACAAAAATATGACCCATATCCCCCAATTCAAATAGTTTGCGAATTCCTTTAGTGCTGAACTTCTATATTCAATGATTATTACAGGTATAAGCAAAACAACTGCTATAAAAACAGGAACTTCATAAAACTTTTCAACTTTTTGATATCTCGAATTTTGCATATAGATATTATAAAACTAGCTTTGAAAGAAATTAATAAGTATTCTTAAAATAAGAAGATGAACAGGGTAACAAATTTTTTTCTTGTGTTTGTATTGGCATTTGCCATTACAAATTATTTTTCAAGAGATATCAACAGCGAAATATCTAATAATCAAATAGTCACGAACACAACCATATACAAAAGAGATGTTGCTGTAGAGATATCAAAAACTATTAATAGTATTGATACAAATAAAATCGATGCAGACATAGCTAATAAAGAACAACAGTTTAGTTCAAAACTAATCTCAGGTTTGAATGAAGAGCTAGTTGTTCTCAATCAAGAAATTACTTTTTTAATACAACAACAAAAATTTTCTCAATTTAGAGAAAAGCATGGAGGAGTCAGAGGAATTTACCTCAATGGCTACCACATGACCAATAATTCAAAGTTAGAAATAATCAACAACATCTTAGATAATACAAATGTCAATAGCCTTGTCATTGATGTAAAAACTGATAATGGACATATTTTATTTGATTCTGTAAATGAACTTGCTGTAGAAATGTCAAATGTTAGAAGTAAATATAACAGTGAAACATTAAATACTTTAAAAGATAAAAATGATCTTTACTTAATAGGAAGAGTTGTTGTTTTTCAAGATCCGTTATTTGCTAAAAATTATCCGAATGAAGCAGTATTTGATTCATATAAAAACAAGATATATTCCCAAGATGGTCAATATTTTATTGATCCCGGTAGTGAAAAGGCAAGAAACTACGTGATCAATATCGCAAAGGAAGCATGCGAATTAGGTTTTGACGAAATCCAGTTTGACTATATTAGATATCCAGATTCGAACTACAAGTACATGGTTTTCAAAGATGAAAATACTTACGAAAACAGAATAAAAAATATTAATAGTTTTCTTATGATTGCCAAAAAAGAGATAAATAGTCTTGGGTGTTTTGTTTCGGCAGATGTATTTGGGTTTATTTTAACAAATAAATTTGATGGAGGAATTGGTCAGAATCTTGAAACAATTATCGAAAATGTTGACTTCTTATCACCAATGGTTTATCCATCACATTACAGTAAAGGTTCATTTGGATATCAAAACCCGAATAGAAACCCATATGGAGTCATCACCTCAGCTTTAGATGATGCATTACAAAGAGGTGTTGAAGAAGTAAAATTAAGGCCATTTTTACAGGGGTTTTGGCATTCTGACGCTGAAGTCCAAGAAAATATTCGCGCAGCTGAAGATAAGAATTTGGATTGGATAATTTGGAACGTTTCCTCTTCGTATAATTTGGGTTATTTTAGTAAGCTTGATTCATGACAATTAAAAAAGAATTTAAATCTGAATTAGAATCTTTGCACAAAAGCCTTATTGAAGTAAATGACTGGATGTACGAAAATCCAGAACTTGCCTTCGAAGAATTTGAAACGTCAAAGTATCTCGTTAACTACATAAAAAAATATGATCCTGAAGTAATGTACCCAACACACGGTCTTGATACAGCTTTTGAGGTAACTTTTGGTAAAGATGGTCCTCTCGTTGTACTTTGTGTCGAATACGATGCATTGCCAGAGATTGGACATGCCTGTGGCCACAACATAATTGCCACTTGCTCAATTGGGGCTGGATTAGGTTTGAGAAATCTTGTCGACCAACTAGGTATCAGAGTTAAGCTACTAGGAACTCCTGCCGAAGAAGGTGGTGGTGGAAAAATAATATTATTAGACAATGGAGCATTTGAAGATGCAAAATGTTCGATGATGATTCACCCTGGTCCTTATGATGTGGCTAATCCTACATTTTCTACAATTCAACAATATAAAGTTGAGTTCTTTGGGAAGGACGCACATGCTGCTGGTGCGCCGGAAGAGGGTATAAATGCACTAGATGCCCAAATACAACTATTTGTAAATGCTTCTACCTATCGTCAACAAATGTTAAGAACTGATAGGATGCACGGAGTTATAAAAGATGGAGGGTTTAAGCCGAACATTATTCCATCTTATACTTCATCAGAGTGGTACCTTAGATCTTTAAACGAAGATAGGCTGAACAAGTTGGAACAAGATTTTTTAAATTTCGTAAACGGGGCGGCAATTGCAACTAAATGCAAATCAGACGTTACTTCTCCAGACTTTAGATACCAAGAAATTCTGAATAATAAAACAATGTTCGAATTGTTTATGGAAAACTGTAATGAAATTGGAAGAGACATGCCACTACAAGATCCGGCACAACTTGGCTTAGGATCAACAGATATGGGAAACATATCCTTCGCGATGCCATCTATTCATCCTATGTTGGCTATCGACTCAGGAGACGCAGTCAATCATCAGCCTGAATTTGCAGCAGCTACAATTGAAGCTGGTGGTCATAAAGCTATATTCGATGGAGCATATGGAATGGGTGCAACCATTATTGATTTAGCTGAAAAAAATCTCTGGGATAAACTCTAAAGAATCTGACTTAAGAACAACTTGGTTCTGTCATTTTGAGGATTATCAAAAAATTCTGTGGGGGTATTTTCCTCAACCATCAATCCCTCATCAAATAACATAACTCTGTCGGCAACTTCTTTAGCAAACCCCATTTCATGAGTAACGACAATCATTGTCATTCCAGATAAAGCTAACTCTTTCATAGCATCCAATACCTCTTTTATCATTTCAGGGTCAAGTGCTGATGTTGGCTCATCAAATAACATTATTTTTGGTTCCATTGCTAATGCTCTTGCTATTGCCACTCTTTGTTGTTGGCCACCAGATAGTTGGCCTGGAAATTTTGATGCTTGCTCAGGAATACCAACTCTTGTCAAAAGCTCCATTGCTTTTTCTTCTGATTCACTTCTGCTTTTTTTTCTAACCCAAATTGGGGCAAGAGTAATGTTTTGCATTACTGTTAAGTGAGGAAAAAGATTGAAACTTTGAAAAACCATACCAACTTCTGATCTAATTGCCTCAATGTTCTTAAGGTCATTAGTTAATTCAATTCCATCAACAATAATTTCACCTTCTTGGTGTTGTTCTAGTCTGTTAATACATCTAATAAAGGTTGATTTTCCTGAACCTGATGGTCCACAAATAACTAATACTTCACCTTCTTGCACTTCCATAGAAATGCCTTTAAGAGCTTGGAAGTCTCCAAACCATTTTTTAACATCGTTTGTTTTAATAATGCTCATAAATTATCTTTCTCCTAATCCTAATCTTTTTTCAACTTTCATGCTTCTTCTGGATAGAGTAAATGTAAATATCCAATAGAAAAATGCAATGAATAATAAATTCTCTCTATCATGACCAACAAAATTTACTGGTATTGATTGAGTACCAATTATTACCTTACCGATTGTGAGGAAGTCAATAAGACCGATAATTGTAACCAGACTAGAATCTTTAAATGCAGTTATCGCACTACTAACTAATGTAGGAATAATTGCTCTTAATGCCTGTGGCATTACAATCAATGAAGTTTTTTGAAAAGGACTCATTCCAATTGCATCAGCCGCTTCATATTGTCCTTTTGGAATTGATTGAAGTCCCCCTCTAATATTTTCTGCGAAATATGCTCCACTAAAAAATGCAGTTACCATAAGGACTCTTACAACTAACTCAAAGTTGACACCTTCTGGTAAGAAAACTGCCATGGTAACACTGGCAAAGAAAAGCCATGTAATATAAGGAACAGAACGAGTTAATTCAATAATTCCCGTACAGACAAGTCTAACAATAGGTAGTTTCGAATTTCTTCCTAAGGCTAAAAGCACTCCCAGAGGAAATGAAACATAAGTTCCAAATATTGCAAGAAGCCAAGTTAGAGAAAAGCCGCCAAAAATACTTTGCTGCTGTACGATAATCTGTGTATCTGAAGAGCCACCACGAATTAAAACAGATAAAGTAAATAGTGAAACACCCCAGACAATAATAAGATTTCTCTTACCTTTTGCAGATGAAGACACGGCTGGAATTACGATAGTAAATAACACAAGTAGTAAGAGTGCTGATTTAAGAAGAATAGGGATCGAGATAAAAAGTGCTATTCCCGTAATAGCAACCAATACACCCAAATATATAGAAAAATATTTTTCAACAATTGGATTGTTTATAAAGGTAATTGTCAATGCTCCAATTAAAAAGATTCCTATAAAAATTGGTATATCTTGACCAAGAATTGTTGGTAGGTCTATTTCTGGCTTTTTGAAAATCCATGAAAAAATAAATAATGGTAAAAGAACCCATGAGATAGACATTGTTCTCTTCATATTTTTAGAATCTTTAAATCTAGATCCTATAAAGTAAAAAGCTAAAAATAATCCAAAAATGATAGTCCAAGGAATCTTTGTTGTATCAGCAATTGGCATTAAGGGATCTGGAATTATTCTTTGGTTACTGCTATCAAGCTGTATTGTCGGTAGCTTTATAATCCACAACAAAACTATTGGTATTGCCAAATAAAAACATAATAAGTCTGATTTATTGAATTTGTAATTCAGTTTTACATTCTTTAGTACAAAAAATACGACAACTAATATTGCAGAAGGTATAAGCAGTTGTAAGCGTGTTTCCATTGGGAAGGACTCTTCTGTCTGAATGATTCCATCGTTGTCTGTAACACTTGAAAAGGTAGGTGCTACAACAGTAAAGAAAAGAAAAGCTAAACTAACTTTCATAAATTTTGAGAATACATCAGAAAGTGATGATTCTTCTGTACTTTTCCACAACCCTATAGACATTCCAGCAAAAACTAACGCTAATCCTACAGATATCCACACCCTAATAAAATCTTCTTCAGGATATGCCTGGACCATATAAAGTTGCATATTATTTAAGACAGACAGCCAGTCTTTATCGGATGCCATTGCAAATCCAAACAATCCTCTAAAGAAACCCAAGACAAAAAATGATGTAGCTACGGTAAGTATTGATGATGGAATTGAAGAAAATAGATTTTCTCTCATCCAGGCTATTGATTTTTTATATTCTAAATTCATTTATCTCTCAACAATCTTCAGTTTTCTGTTGTAAAAATTAATTATGCTAGAAATTGTCAAACTTACGGTACTGTAAAAGATCATCCATACAATAAATACAGGTAAAGTTTGTCCTTCCTGGTTGTATAAAGTTTGACCAACAGCAACAATTTCGGGAAAAGCTACAGCAATACCCAATGAAGTATTTTTTGCAAGGTTTAGATACTGGTTACCCATCGGAGGCAACATCACTCTTATTGCCTGGGGTATAACAATTAACCTCAAAAGAGCACTCCTTCTAAAACCTAAAGAAAGTCCAGCTTCAGATTGCCCTTTGGCAACAGCCATAATGCCTGCTCTTACTACTTCGGATATAAATATTGCAGTGTATAAAACTACTCCTACCCAAGTTGCAAAATAACCAACTGACAACTTTTTACCATAATCATCAGAGTATCTCTTAAATTTTGTAGTACCTGTTTGCTCAATCCTTGGTCTTGATAGTGTAAATGGATCACCTTCTGTAACTTGAATCTCATAAAATTCTTCACCCACTTTTAGTGATTTTCCTTCTTCAAGATATAGTGTTTCAATAGTACCTGCGTACTTAGCAACAATCTCATACTCTATTTTTTCTTCATTTGGCTTTCTGATAA
>CACPJC010000006.1:0-56204 GCA_902634185.1 uncultured Candidatus Actinomarina sp. | reverse complement strand
TCTTTCTGATCTCGCAGGTGCACCTGTTTTTATTTGTCCACTTGAGGTGCCGACACATAAATGACTTATAAATGTATCTTCTGTCTCACCCGATCTATGCGAAACAATAGATGAATAGTTGCTTTCTTTGGCTAGTGTCATCGTATTAATTGTTTCACTCACACTTCCAACTTGATTAACTTTAACTAAGATTGAGTTTGCACAACTATCAGCAACTCCTTTTTCTAAGATTTTTTCTTGCGTAACAAATAGGTCATCTCCAACAAGTTGTATTGTGTCTCCTATTTTTTCTGTCAGATATTTCCATCCATTCCAGTCGTCCTCAGCTAATCCATCCTCAATTGATATGATCGGATAATTCGACGATAGATTTATTAAATAATCTGACATTTCGTGGCTGTTAAGTTCGTTTCCCTCAATCCTATAAAAATCATCTGTAAAGAATTCTGAAGCTGCGACATCTAAAGCTAAAGAGACATTTCTACCTGGTTCGTAACCAGCTTCAGAAATGGATTGCATAATTTCGTCAAGGATCTCTGTTGAAGTATTAAAGTTTGGAGCAAACCCTCCTTCATCACCAACATTGGTTGAAAGCTTATTTGATTTAAGTCTTTTCTTTAGTACATGATAAATCTCAACACCTGCTCTTAAAGAGGTATCAAAAGTTTCGAAACCAAATGGTACAATCATAAATTCTTGAATATCAACAGAGTTATCAGCGTGTGCACCTCCATTGAGAATATTCATAAAAGGAACAGGTAGAGAAGGTGGTCCGTAAATATTTGGGAAGAGTTCAAAAAGTTGTTTGTTTTGTTGATTTGCACTTGCTCTCATTGAGGCCATAGACACTGCTAAGATTGCATTTGCTCCAAGATTATTTTTGTTATCAGTTCCATCTAATTCGATTAACTTGTTGTCAATATTGCTTTGATCAGTTACATCCACACCTATTAAAGTGTCTGAAATTATTGTTTTAACGTTTTCTATCGCTTTGTTTACTCCCATCCCATTAAAGGATGGATCATTATCTCTAAGTTCATGGGCTTCAAGGGCTCCAGTTGAGGCTCCAGATGGAACTGCGGCACGACCTTTGATATTATCACTCGTAGTAACTTCAACTTCAATTGTTGGATTTGCTCTTGAATCTAATATATGACGAGCACTAATGCTTTTAATTTTTTTATTCATAACCCTGTTAATTAAAATCTAACAGAAAAAATAATCTTTACGAATCTATTTGATTTTTCTTAGCTTCCTGCCAAAGAACATTAATATCTGTTTCTTTATTTATATGTTTTTCAACGTATTTTGCACGATTTATAAAGGTTTGAATAGATTTTTTTAACTCAATTTCAGGATCAGCCTCTAAGTATCTAGAAACATTAATTAGTGAAAAATATACATCTCCAAGTTCTGACTTTCTATCTTCTAAAGTGGTCGCTTCTTTAAGTTCATTTATTTCAGAAATTAAATCATCCAAAGCCTCATCGTAATTTTTATAGCTTAAATTAAGCGTCTTTGCTTTTCGTTGTACTTTGAATGCTGTATTTACTGGAGGAAGTTTCGTGTTGATGTCATCAAATATAGATTTATTGCCTTCCTTTTTAATTTCTTCCCATTGTTTTTCAACTTCCTCCGATGAATTCAAGTTTTTTTTGTCGAAAACATGTGGGTGGCGTTTTATTAATTTTTTTTGTAAAGAATTTATCACTTCAATTATCGAAAAATAATTCTTTTCAGAAGCAATTTCTGAATGTAATAGTATTTGGAGTAAAAGATCTCCTAACTCTTCTTTAAAGTCATTAAAGGATTCTGGTGAGTCATTTAAATTTGATAAAGTATCTAATAATTCGTATGATTCCTCAATCAGATGCTTTGCCAGGCTTTCGTGTGTTTGTTCTTTGTCCCACGGGCATTCTTTTCTTAATTGTGAAACTATATCAAGTAGATTATTGAAATCGTTCATGTCAATTGATATCTACTTTTGTTAATTTTTCACTGTTTAACCAAGTTATGGTTTTAGATATAAAATCATCAACTGATGTGTAATTCAATCCAAGCTCTTTTTCTGCTTTCTGACCATCATATAAATGGCCATGAGTGAGGACTCTTATTGTTTCTCCACATATAACTTCCCTTAATGAAGTAAATTTTCCAAAAATATCAAAGAGTGGACCTAAACCAACAAGAAGTTGTTTTGAGATATATATTGGAGAACCATTCCAGTTTGTAATTGTCTTTAGATTCTCAATAAGTGTTTCGATATTCAATCTAAAACTGTTAAGAACATATCTTTCATTATTCTTCCCCTTAGTTAATCCAAGGTAATGGCCCTCTGTACAATCATCAATATCAACTGCTGATACAGAACTTTTAATTAATGGTGGAAATTTTTTATTTAGCGTTGATATCAAAAGCTTTGCAGTTCCAGATATTCTTCCAGGTCCTTGAACAGATGAGGGATTAATCGATACAAATTCAAACTCTTTATTGAAAGAAAAAGCTTTTTCTTCTGCCAGATATTTTGACTCTTCATAATCAGAAAGAAATGTACCTCTATGTATGGAGTCTTCGTTTCCGATACTACCCTTTTTTTCTCCAAGAGTTACAGCAGAAGATGTATAAATAAATTTTTCGATATTTAATTTGTTCCCAAGTTCTAGCATCTGTTTAGTTCCTTTAATATTCGTTCTAAACATGCTTGATGGATCTTTCTGACATTTTTGGTTTGCCCCAGCTACATGAAATATTGCATTAATTGATTTTTTCTGAAGTTGTGAGTAGATATCATCATCGAATAAATCTCCTCGAATAATTTCAGTATTATTTGATATCAAAAATTTATCATTTATCTTATTTCTTGACAATGCATAAACATTGTGACCTTCGTTTATGAGTTTCTTTAGTAAAGGCTTTCCCACAACACCAGTAGAGCCAGTCAAAAAAATATTTTTATATTTCATTCTTTGATTGAAAATAGGATACAACATATTGGTATCCAGAAATATAGGAAAATATTAAAGCTAAGAAAACAACGACTGTATCTAAATTGACATTAATTATCTCTATTGGAAGGTCAATCATAACAAATCCTATTGCCCAAAATTGTAAGCTCGCTTTTAATTTACCGGTTTTACTTGGAGGGATAATCTTTCCTTCATTGCCTGCTAGTCCTCTGAGGCCCATAATCATAAATTCTCGCGTTATCAAAAGAGCTGTGATCCAAATACTCACTCTTCCTATCATTGAAAATCCAACAAAAATAAATGTAATAAAAATTTTGTCTGCAATAGTATCTAGAAATGCTCCAAGCTTTGTACTTATATTCCATTTTCTAGCCAAAAATCCATCAAAGTAATCGGTCCATGCAGCAATAAATGCAAGAATTGCTGGGAATAACATTAAGCCTTGCTCTGAACCATCTTGAAGAATCAGGAATAATAAAACGGGAGAAGATAGAAGTCTAAACCATGCGAGTAAGTCGGGTAATTTATTTTTCATTAGACCACATCAATTATTCTTCTCTCCGAGGCTGTTTTTATTGCTGATTCAACATCTTTTAGAAATAAATCAATGATTTCCATACTATCTTCAATTATAAACTCGACTTCCTCAGTCTCGTCACTATTAAATTTTGAGAGTACGTATTCTGCGGGATCCTTAGTTGATGGTGGTCTTCCAACACCAACTTTAAATCTCCAGTAATCGTTGTTACCAATAGCTAAATCTATAGATTTGATTCCATTGTGCCCACCATCTGAACTACTTTTCTTGATTCTAAATCTACCAAATCCTAGGTCAATATCGTCGTGTACAACAAAGAGTTCATAATCTTTTAATTCATTCTCTAACAAAAATGTTTTTAGGCCCTGTCCAGAATTATTCATTGATGTCATAGGAATAACAACCATTATTTGCTTTCCCTCAACATCAAATTTACATGATTGGTATTTTCCAGAATCATCCAAAGTTAAATTTTGATTATTTTTCTGACAATAAGAAAACAATATGTCAGCACCAATATTGTGACGAGTGTTAATGTACTTTAGCTGTGGATTCCAAAGACCAACTAAAATAATCTTAGATTTATTCTCCACTTTCCTCTGCTGCCTCAGGTTCCTCAGAAGCACCCTCTCCAGAATCTTCTTCGCCTTCACCAGCCTCTTCATCACCCTCTTCACCTTCAAGTTCTTCGTCGGAGACTTCGTCTTCTTCTACTGCAGCTCTTGGGATTGTAATTGTCACAAGAATAGATTCGTCATCTTCAGATGCAAGGGTAACCCCCTCAGGTAAATCAATATCTGCAACAGTAACATTATCTCCAACATTTAATTCAGATATGTCAACATCAATTGATGACGGAATATTTGTTGGAAGGGCTGAAATAGATATGGTGTTATTGACTGTTTGAACAACACCTCCTTCTTCTTTCACTCCAAGTGGTGTACCCATTAAATTAACTTGAACATCTGCTTCAACAGTTTGTGAAAGGTCAATCCTAACTAGATCAACATGAACAATTTCATTTTTATATGCATGTCTTTGAATTTCTCTTGCAAGTGCAGGAATATTATCCTTACCAATATTTACATTTAAAATTACGTTTGATCCCGCTTCAGTTTTTAAGGCAGTTGTAAACTCTCTAGCGTTAATCAATAAAGACTGAGGTTCTGCACCTAATCCATACATAACAGCAGGTATTAATCCTGATGAACGAACTCTTCTGGATTCTGATGAACCTGTTTTTTCTCTACTAGTTGCTTCTAATGTAACTTCCATAATTTCCTTAAGAATTATATAGATTAATTAATTTTATCTTGTAATTAAAACTTAAATTAGGATTTTTCTGTGGCTGTTTTAGCTGAAATTACAGCAAAACTTAGCGTAATAAATGCGAACCCACCTGCAACTAAAAATCCTTTTAATATTAAGTCTGAAACCCAGCCCTCAATCATTATCGCTCTCATCCCCTCCAAAACATAAGTTGTTGGATTAAAAGCTGCCGCAGTTTCTAACCATCCCTTTAAGGCATATCTTGGAGTAAAAGTAGGTGCTAAAAATAATGCAGGAAAAAATAAAAATGTAGCTGCTTGTGCGCCTTGAGAAGAACCTGATCTTACACCTGCTGCTACTGAATACCCAGCAAATCCCATTCCCCAGAAAAATGCCATTCCTAAGACTGCAAAATATCCGATAAATCCAGTTGCAGGATCAGCACCAATAATACTTCCCAGGGTCATGATTAAGGTTGCTTGAAGTAGTACTCTTACAGCACCAACAACGATTGGAGCAAGAATAATTGCCCATTTTGAGATTGGCATTCCTTGATATCTTTTAAATACTCCAGATTCTATATCTTCAACTAGATAAATTCCTGAGGCGCCACCGCTTACAGAAGCAGAGACAATAGAAACTGGAAGTATAAAATTTAGGAAGTTTCCATTGGCAAAATCAAATGGTGTCCCGGCAGCATTACCTCCAAACACACCACCCAATGCCCCATCGTAAACTAGTAAAAAAAATGCAGAAATAAAAATATTTGGAAGTTCCGCAAGTGGTCTTCTAGCTAGTCTTAATAAAAGTCGTTTAGTCAAAATTCCAAGTTGTGTGAAAAAAGAAGATTTTGAATAGTTCATATTATTTACTTTCTTCTATCAAAGTTTTTTCACCTTCTAATCTGTAACCTGTAACCTTTAAAAATACATCGTCTAGAGATGGTTTATTTGCTGAAACCGACTGTACATTTATATCTTTCGAAACAAGTTGATTAAGTAAATTTGGAATTTTTTCAGCGCCATTTTCTACAGTTACTCTAATTTGGTTATCTTCAATATCAGAATTTTCAATAATTGTTTGAGCTTTAATCGCATCATCATCTGTTCTAAAAGTTAATGTTATTACATCTCCACCGATTGATGATTTTAATTCATCGGGAGTGCCCTCAGCAACAACAAGTCCCTCGTCAATTATTGATATTCTATTTGCTAATTCGTCAGCTTCTTCCAGATACTGTGTAGTTAATATAATTGTTACGCCTTCATCTCTTAGTTTTTTTATTTCATCCCATAAAACACGTCTTGATCCTGGATCTAGTCCAGTAGTTGGTTCATCAAGAAATAAAACTTCCGGCTTATGAACAAGACTTAGCCCTAAATCTAATCTTCTTTTCATACCACCTGAATATGTTTTAACTCTCCTGTCTGCCGCCTCAGTCAGGCCAACTAAATTAAGCATTTCCTCGGTTCTATCTTTAGATTTAGATTTTGAAAGTCCCCAAAGCCTGGCAGTTGTATAAAAAAGTTCTCTTGCTGTTAAGAGATTATCAATACCAGTGTCTTGTAAGGCAATTCCAATTTTGTTTCTAACCTTTGAGTCATTTTTTACGACATCTAAGTCATTTATTTTTGCAGTACCTGAAGTAATTCTCAGCAATGTAGTAAGCATTAAAATTGTGGTGCTTTTGCCGGCACCATTCGGACCTAATATTCCGAATATCTCACCTTTATTAACTTTGAAACTAACGTCTCGAACAGCTTCAACATTCCCCTGTTTTGTTTTGAAAGTTTTTTTTAAATTTTTTGCTTCAACAGCTAGCAACATTATCCTTTCATAGAAAAGTATTTATGAAATAATAGTTTAATCTATTTTTTATGGCCGCGTAGCTCAGGGGATAGAGCACAGGTTTCCTAAACCTGGTGTCGCAGGTTCGAATCCTGCCGTGGCCGCTAGAATGCTACTTTAAATTTTCTGCAGAAGTTTTACCGTTATTTTCTACAATTTCAAATTCAAGCTCTTGACCTTCTTCAAGGTCTTCCATTCCAGAATTTTTAACTGCAGAAATATGAACAAAGACGTCTTTATCGCCTTCTTCAGGTTCAATAAAGCCATAACCTTTAGTTTTGTTGAACCATTTAACTTTACCTTTTGGCATGTATTTCCTTTTGTAATATCTTTACGACAAAGTAACAGTAACGTGATTAATTTTTTAGTTTGCTAATTTTAGAAAATACTTTTTTGGGATCCAGAATTTAAATAATTTTGAGCATATATACCAGCTAGTGAAACGGATTTAATTTCTAACCAAGTAAAAGGATTTGGTATTTCATTTTTAACATAACTCAAAAAAGTTTCGATAGCTTGTTTGTGACCTTTACCGTCGGAAAACACCTTACTCTTATCATCTGATTCGATTAAATATCTCATTAGCTGGAAATCTTCAACAATAAATGAATTTTCACTTCCATGAATCTCTAGTCTTTCTTTAGATAATTTGTTATTTGTATCTGAAAAATATTGAATTGCAGCATGCGCACCGTTTGCATAATTTATATTTATAAAGACTTGATTGTCATAAACTTTATCAGATTCTTTATTTATCGGACTATGAGAAGATATGCTTTGTGGTAGTGAATCAAAGAAATAAGTTCCTAAGTCTATTGCATGGATAGCTTCACCTACTATCCTCCCTCCACCTATTTCCTTAATATTGGTCCAGTGATCTTTTTCCAATTTTGGAACACTAAACCTAAAATTTAAAGCATTGGCTGGTGAAGTGTTTAATTTTTCCTTTATAAACTTTGATGCTTCACTAAATCTTCTATTAAAACCTAGAAAAATTTTTGGATCTTCCGCGTTGTACATAGCCTCTTCAATTTTTGTTATTGAATCTACTTCAATTGCCAATGGTTTCTCTACATAAACAGCCTTACCCGAGTTTATTCCTTTAATTACTAAATCAGCGTGATTGAAATGTTGAGTAAGGATAAATACAGCATCTATTTCATCTGATTCAAATATTTCGTCTTCTGTTGAGTATTTATTCTTGATTTTAAAATTTTTAGCAAGAGCCTCGGAACTTAATCCTCCTGAGGATGAAACTCCTAATACCTGACAAGATCTTCTAAGTTCCTTTAGTACAGGAATAATTGTTGTTGAAGCAAAATTGCCTGCTCCAATAACTCCAACTTTAATTTTTTGATTTTTTTCAGGGGTAATATCATTTTTTTCAAATTGAATTTTAGGCTCATTTTTTAAATCATATCTAAGCAAGACTGACAAAGGTTTTTTATCGGAATTAAAGGAATTATATATCTCAGAAGATTCAGCAAAATCAACTTCCTCAGTAATTAAATCTTGAATGGTGATCTGGCCCTGAGATAAAAGTTTTAAAAAAGCTTCAAAATTTCTATTTTCGGTCCATCTAACGTATTCAATTGGATAATCATTTCCTAGTACTTCATATTGCTTATCATATCTTCCAGGTCCATAAGATTTTGAAACAACTAACTCAAGTTCTTTATAGTAAAACTCATTTCTTGAAATATTCAAAGGAATATCTCCAACAACAACAATTTTTGCTTTATTCCTTGCAATTTTTGTTGCAGCTTCAATTGGTTCATTACTATCAGAAGCTGCTGTGATAATTATCGAATCTACTTCCTCTACAGGTAAATCATTAATTGAGGAAAAAAAGTTTTTACTATCTCCCCTTCTTGTTTCATCAGGATCAATACCAAAAACTTCTGAGCCTTGTGCCTCTCCTAACCTACATACTAGTTGACCCACTATGCCCAAACCTACAACTACAATTCTTGAGCCCAGTGAAGTTTCTGATAAACGTAGACCATGTAAAGCTATACTTCCCAAGACTGTATAAGCTGCTTCTTTTTCATTTGTGTTTTCAGGGATTCTAGAACATAAGTTTTGATTTACTACAACATATTCTGCGTGATTACCATTAGAGACAACCATGTCACCAACATGAAAGCTTTTTACGTTTTCACCAATTTCAATAACTTTTCCACATGAGCTATAACCAAGCTGTATAGGTAATATATTTTTTGGAAATACAGCATTCCAAACAGCCCTCACTCCTTCTTTTTCAAGAAGTTCAAGACCCTTTTCAATGTTTGATGAATTTTGTAATTTATCAGTTACAGACTTATTTGCAGATTCAATTGCTGCCGTTTCAGTTCCAGTTGATACAACTGAGTAATGATTTTTAATTAGTATCTCTCCTGGTCCTGGCTTTGGAATTGGGGTCTCCCATAAGATTGGTTCAGGATTATTTTTTTCAACAACTAATTGCTTCATTTAACCTCTCAAGAATTAATGATAACTATATTATTTCACTTATTAAGGGAGAGGTTAAATTTAATAGTTCACCTGATGGTGTTTCTATCATTAATGATCCATCATCATTTATGTCTTTAGCCCACCCTCTCCCTTCAGGATATTCAACGAGCTTCCCTAAGGTAGTGAGTTTCGACATATAGTTTTCCAGACTGAAATCTTCATTTTCGATATAGTTTAGAATTGTTCTTCCCCATTCCTCAGCATCTTGAAAAATTTTTCGATCATCTTGTTTTTCTTCATATATTGCCCCAGCTCCAGGTAAATTTGGATTTTTCCAAAAATAATTTATTCCTAAACCAATGCAAATAAGATCATTACTTTCTTCTACAAGGACTCCACCAACTTTGTCATCATTAAAAATTATGTCGTTAGGCCATTTTAATTTGAGTTTTTGATTTTTAATTAAAGAAACATATGAGTATCCAGCCAAAAGTGGAATAAGTGTTTTAGTAAAGTTAACAATTTTTTTATTAAACACTAATGAAGTAGCCAGACTTTGATCAGCATTTTGCCACTTATTTTGGTTAGTACCACGACCAAAAGTTTGTGCTTTACTCACTATCAAGAGTGGATCTTCTTTAAATTCATTCATAGCAAAGTCTTGAGTGTTATCAACTTCATCAAAAAAAATAGATTTCATAGTGTTACTTCTTTACATATATATAGGTCAAATATATAGATTAATAATAATAAGAAAGTTGGGCATGTCGGAAGAAAATTTAGCTGATGTACGTAATGAAAAAGCAAAAAAAATTCAGCATCCAAAAGGAAAATTAACCGCATATGAAAGGATTCATTTACTTTTAGACGAAGGTTCGTTTTCTGAAATAGATGAAAATGTAGTTTCAGAAGAAAATCCTGAAGGTGAAGCAGTAGTTACAGGATCTGGCACAATTCATGGAAGGCCTGTTTTTGTTTTCTCCGAAGATTTTTCCGTCATGGGCGGGAGTCTTGGAGAAATAGTTGCAAAGAAAATTTTACGAATAATGGATCTCGCTTTGGAAGCAAAAGCTCCGGTAGTTGGTATTAAAGATTCGGGTGGGGCAAGAATTCAAGAAGGGATTTCTTCTTTATATGGATATGCACAAATATTTAAAAAAAATGTCGAAGCATCAGGAAAAATTCCACAAATATCTGTAATTGTAGGTCCATCAGCTGGTGGGGCAGTTTACAGTCCAGCATTAACTGATTTTATTTTTCAAGTAAAAGATATAGGACAACTTTATGTGACCGGCCCTAATGTAGTAAAAACAGTTACCGGTGAAGAAGTTACTTATGAAGAACTAGGCGGTGTTGAGGCTCATGGAACTCAATCAGGAGTGAGTCATCAAGTTTGTGAAACTGAGGAACAAGCTTTTGAAGAGGTAAGATACCTTCTTAGTTTTTTTCCTCAATCATCAGATCAGAAGCCTCCAAATTTTATCACTGAAGATGATCCGTCAAGAAATGTAGATTCCTTGGAATCCTTAATACCAGAACATAGAAATCAACCATATGATATGAATGAAGTAATAAACAATATTGTCGATGATGGAGAGCAGTATCCAATTCATGCAAACTATGCTTTAAATATCATTACTTCATTTGTAAGAATAAACGGAAATACAATTGGAGTAGTTGCAAATCAACCAATGGAACTTGCTGGAGTTTTAGATATAAATTCCTCAATTAAAGCATCAAGATTTGTAAGATTTTGTGATGCATTTAATATCCCTCTCCTAACTCTTGTTGATGTGCCTGGATTTTTGCCAGGTGTAGAGCAAGAACATGGAGGAATTATTAGGAGTGGGGCAAAACTTTTATATGCATACTCAGAAGCTACTGTTCCAAGAGTCTGTGTAGTAATACGTAAGGCATATGGTGGGGCTTATATAGTTATGGATTCAATGGGTTTAGGAGCAGACAAACTTTTTGCATGGCCTTCTGCAGAAATTGCAGTAATGGGTGCAGAGGGTGCAGTAGATGTAATTAATCGAAAAGAATTAAAAGATAGTGATAATCCTGAAGAACTAAAACAAAAATTTGTAGATGAATACAATGAAAAGTTCAGTAATCCTGACATTGCGGCAAAACTTGGATTAGTAGATAAAATAATAAAACCAAGTGAAACTAGAAAAGTTGTTACTGAAGCATTTAAAGAGCTTGTAAATAAAACAAATGTAGGAGACAAACATGGAAACATTCCCCTCTAAAAATATATCAATAGCTTGGGTTGAAAAAGGCTCATTGACAAGAAATTTATTTTTATCTTTTGGTTTTGCGATTTTAACTGCACTTAGTGCACAGATAAGATTTGAACTACCATTTACTCCTGTACCTATAACTGCGCAGACTTTTGTCGTTATTTTATCAGGCTTACTTCTTGGAAGTAGGTTTGGTTCGTTCAGTATGATTTTATATTTATTTACAGGTCTAGCAGGTTTTCCTTTTTTCTCAGGAAGTGTTGCTGGCTTAGCTATATTAAGAAGTCCAACAATTGGTTATATAATTGGTTTTTTTATTGCTGCACAAATAATAGGAAATATGTCACAAAAACCAACAGTGGGTATAGCTACTGGAACTCTAGCAATTTATATATGTGGAGTTCTGGGTTTGATGATTACATTAAACATTTCCGTAGTTGAAGCTATCGGTATTGGTGTTGTTCCATTTATTTTTGGAGATTTAATTAAAGCAAGTTTAGCAATTGGAATTGCTCAAAAGTTAAAATAAATTTTTATGACTAAAAAAAGAGTACTAATTGCAAATCGTGGTGAGATTGCATTAAGAATAATCAGATCGGTTAAAGAAATGGACATGCACGCAATTGCTGTTTATTCAGATGTTGATGCTGATTCTTTGCATGTAAAACGTGCTGATGAATCATTTTACTTAGGAGGTTCACTTCCTGCTGATAGCTATAGAAACTTAAAAAATTTAATGAAAGCTGTAATTGAGACAAAAGCAGACATGGTTCATCCAGGGTATGGTTTTTTGGCCGAAAATGCTGATTTTGCAAAAGCAGTTCAAAAGAAAGATGTGATTTGGATTGGTCCAAATCCAGAAACAATCAAATCTATGGGAGACAAAATTGAATCAAGAAAATTAATTTCTAAAGCTGGCTTAATGCCTGTCCCTGGTCAATTGAAACCATCCAGAACAAAAAGAGAAGCAATGAAAGATGCCAATAACTTTGGCTACCCAGTTGCGCTAAAAGCAGCTCATGGAGGTGGAGGAAAAGGTTTAAGAATTGTAAATAATGAGGAAGAATTAGATCAAAATTATGAGATTGTAAAACGTGAAAGCGAAGCATATTTTGGATCAGATCAAATTTATGTTGAAAAATTTATAAAACCGGCAAGACATGTGGAAACTCAAATATTAAGTGATAAATATGGAAATCATGTTTATCTCGGTGAAAGAGATTGTTCATTGCAAAGAAGGAACCAAAAACTAATAGAAGAAAGTCCTCCTGTATGGTTGTCTGAATTTGGAAAAGAAGAGTTAAAAAAAGCAACACTCATGATTGCTAAGTCTTCAAATTACGTTAATGCAGGTACAGTAGAATTTTTAGCTGATAATGACGAAAACTTTTATTTTTTAGAAATGAATACAAGATTGCAAGTTGAGCATACGGTAACAGAAATGAGATATGGAATTGACCTAGTTAAAGAACAAATAAAAATAGCGCTTGGTAATTCTTTAGAAGATTTTGAAACAGAAGCAAGAGGACACAGCATAGAGTTTAGAATAAACGCAGAAGATCCTGCCAATAACTTTTTACCTACACCTGGAACAATTACCGAATACAGAGAACCAATGGGGAATGGTGTAAGGGTTGATGGGTGGGTAAAAACCGGTACGTCAATATCACATTTTTATGACAATCTAATTTCTAAATTAGTTGTTTGGGGAGTGTCTAGAGAAGAAGCTATCTCTAAAGGAAAAAGATGCTTAGATGAATACATAATTGGTGGGATACCAACGACAATTTCTTTACTTTCACAAGTGATATCTACAAAAGAATTTAAAGAAAGTCAGATACATGTAAAATTCTTGGAAGAAAATTTTAAAATCAAAGATATTTCTGAAGAAGAAACAATTAGTGATAGACCAAGTAAGGTTAATATTTCTCTTGACGATAATGAAAGTCAATCACTGGCACCCCAGAGACCTAAAAAAATTGGTATGGATCTAACCGGCAATATAAGTAATCCTGGGATTATCAAAGCAGATATGCAAGGAACAATTATGGATACGATGACAAAGAAAGGGAAAAAAGTAAAAAAAGGAGATTCCTTGTTTGTTTTAGAAGCTATGAAAATGGAAAATGTTGTTACTGCACCAATTGGTGGAGTTATTAAAGAATTTAATATAAAAAAAGGACAGCCTGTAAATAAGGGCGATATATTGGTTGAAATAGGATAGGTATGAGTATTTATGGCATTGGAGTAGACCAAGTTGATCTCAAAAGAGTAAAAAGATTATTGAATAAATCTGAAGATAAATTCTTGAAAAGATGTTTTACTGAACAAGAAATTAAATATGCAAAAAGATTTTCAGATCCATCAAAAAGACTAGGGGCAAGGTTTGCAGCAAAAGAAGCTGTTATGAAATCTTTAGGAAAAGGATGGAGAGAAATAAGTTGGAAAGAAATAGAAGTTACGGGTGGAGGTAAGCCAACAATTAACACCTTTGGTAGAGCATCAGCTACTGTAAAAGAAAAAAATATTACAAATATTCATATATCACTTTCACATGAGAATGAAAATGCAATAGCATTTGCTATCTCAGAAAAGGATAATTAGTCATGCAGTGGGTCGGAATGTTTCCAGGTCAAGGCTCTCAAGAAATAGGAATGGGTAGTGAGCTGCTTGAAACGTATGACGATCTATTAATAAATACTTTCGAAGAAACTTTAGGATGGAGCCTAAAAGATATTATAAATTCAGAAGATCCTGAGATAATTAAAAAAACAAATATTGCTCAACCTTATATATTCTCAGTCTCTTATTGTTACGGAATTGAAGCAATTAATAATTTAGGCAATCCTGCTGCGCTTATCGGACATTCTTTAGGGGAATATACAGCTTTATGTCTATCAGGATATTTAGATTATAAAGATGCATTAAAAGTAATAGCAGTAAGAGGCGAGGAGATGCATAAAGCTGTAGAAAATTCCAATACAACTATGGCAGCTGTTTTAACAGGTGATTTGGAAGCAACAATTGAAGAAATAGAAAAATTAAATAATCAAGGAATTCAAATATGGATATCAAACTTCAATGATCCTTCACAAATAGTTATTAGTTCATACATTGATGACATGAACTACTTAAAGTCTAACCCAAAAGCACTCGGCGCAAAAAGAGTAATTCCACTCGAAGTAGCAGGAGCATTTCATACTGAAATTGTAAGCTCTGCAAAAAAACCACTTGAGGATACATTAAATTCAATTGATATCTCTGAAGGAAAGATTCCTGTATATATGAACGTTGATGCAAAAAAAGTTGAAGTATCAACTTTGAAAGAAAATCTTGTGAATCAAATAGATAATTCAGTTTTATTTAACCAACAAATTGAGTTTGTTAACAATGATATAGATCCAGATTTATGGTGTCATATCGGCCCTGGTAATGTAACTGCTGGAATGGTCCGAAAGTCTATATCATATAAGGATTTAAAGGTAATAAACTCTTTAGAATCATCAAAGTAAGGGGAAATTTTGAATTCAGCAATAACAGGTTGGGGTAAATGCACGCCCGATAACATTATGACTAACGATGATTTATCAAAATTTGTTGATACTTCTGATGAGTGGATTCAACAAAGAACAGGTGTAAAAGAACGAAGATTTAGCCATGTAAACACATCAGATATGGCTGAAATTGCTGGTAAACATGCAATAGCCTGTGCAGGTTTAAATCCAGAAGATATTGATGTCGTAATCTTGGCTACATGTACTCCAGATAGCATTGTTCCCTCTGCAGCAGCTCATGTTCAAAAAAAACTTGGTGCTGTAAATGCTTCTGTTTATGACGTAAATGCTGCTTGTGCAGGTTTTCTATATGCACTTGAGCAAGGAAAAGCATTCGTTGAAAGTAGTCTTTATAAAAGAGCTTTGGTAATAGGGGCAGAGCATATTACTTGGTTGCTTGATTGGTCTGATAGAAATACCGCAGTGCTTTTTGGTGATGGTGCAGGAGCAGTGGTTATTGAAGAAAGTAAAAATAAATCAGATGGTGAAATATATTCTTTCTCAAATGGCTTAAGTTCGGACAATTTAGAAATCTTAGAAATTCCTAATTTTGGTTCAGCAATGGATAGGTTTAATCCTGACGAAGCAGCCAGAGTGCGTTGGACTTTCGATGGACAGGAAATATTTAAATCTGGTGTTAGAGCAATGGCACAAGCATCAGCAGAAGCTATTGAAAAATCAGGATTGTCAAAAGAAGACGTAGACATTTTTATTCCACATCAAGCAAATATTAGGATAGTTGAAGCACTTGAGAAAAAACTTGGACTTCCTAATGCAACTACTATCAAAAAAGTTCATCGATACGGAAATACCTCGGCAGCCTCTATACCAACAGCATTTGTAGATGCTCTTGAAGAGGGTGAGATAAAAGGTGGAGAAATTGCAGTCTTTACGGCCGTCGGAGCTGGTCTTGCCTGGGGAGCTTGTGCGGTTCGATTAGGAGATCGTGTAACTCCAATAAACAAATCAGATGCAAAACTTCCAGATTTTGATGGAACTGCAACCGACACAATTAAAAGAGCAATTGAGTATCAAGTTCCAGATAAATTAGACAAAATATGAAAACAGTTTTTGTAACAGGTGCTTCAAGAGGTATTGGAAAATCTATAGCTTTGGAGCTTGGAAAAGATTATCAAGTTATTGTAGGATTCGGAAATTCTAAAGATAAGGCTGAAGAAGTCGTAGAAGAAATAAAAAAATTAGGTGGTGAAAGTCTTGCTGTTCAATTAAATATTGCAGATAGAAATTCAGTTGATGAGGCGTTTAACTTAATAGAAAAAACATATAAAAATGTTGATATTTTGGTAAATAATGCAGGAATTACAAAAGACAATATATTACCAAGAATGAAGGATGATGAGTGGAATGATGTTATTCAAACTAACCTAACTGGCAATTTCTATACATCTCAAAGAGCCATAAAAAAAATGATTAAAAACAAATGGGGAAGGTTAATTTTTATATCTTCTGTTGTGGGGATATCTGGTAATCAAGGCCAAGCAAATTATGCTGCGTCAAAGGCAGGTTTGATTGGGTTATCAAAATCAATTAGTAAAGAAGTAGGTAGCAGAAATATTACGTCTAATGTTGTAGCCCCAGGATATATAGAAACAGACATGACATCATTTATTAATGATGAAAAGAAAGAAAATATTATAGAACAACTTTCAATAAAACGCATGGGTATGCCAGAAGATATTGCAAACATGGTATCTTTTTTATGCAAAGATGAGTCAGAATATATAACAGGGCAAGTAATACCTATAGATGGTGGACTTACAACTTAGTGGGAGTAAATATGGAAGTAAATGAAGTTTTTGAGAAGGTAAAAACCCTTTTTGAAGAAGAATTAGGTATCGATTCTGAAAAAATCAATATGGATGCAAAATTAGAAGAGGATCTAGAAATTGACTCACTAGGCATCGTTGAAGTTGTAATGGCATTTGAAGATGAGTTTGAGATTGAAATTGACGACGAAGAGCTCACAGATGTTGGGACTGTTGGTCAAGCAGTAAACTTGTTGCACTCAAAACTTTAAACCATGACAAAACAACGAGTGGTTGTAACAGGTCTTGGAACAATTAATCCACTTGGAAACAATGTAATTGATACGTGGAATAACTTAACTAGTGGAGTTTCTGGAATAGATCACATTACTTTATTTGATGCTTCTGATTTACCTGTGACGTTTGCAGGAGAAGTTAAAAACTTTGATGCAAATGAATATATGGGAAAACAAAATGCAAGAAAGCTGGATCGGTCTGGCCATTTATCTATTTTTGCTGCAGAAGAGGCAATTCAAGATGCTGGATTTGATTTAAGTAAACCGCTTGGTGAAGATTTTGGTATTGTATTTGGGACTGGCATTGGTGGAATAGGAGCAACGGAAGATGCCGTTAGAGTTTACGATGAAAGAGGATCAACAAGAATAAGCCCCCTAGCAATTACACAATTAATGCCCAATTCAAGTACAGGTCAAGTTGCAATTAAATACGGAATACAAGGTCCTTCGTTAACGATTACAACTGCTTGCGCAGCTTCTGCAAATGCAATTGGAGAAGCTAAGAGGATGATTGAACAAAACATTGTTGACAAAGTTCTTGTTGGAGGAACAGAATCTGGTACAACTTCAATGACAATAGGAGCTTTTGCACAAATAAAAGCACTTTCCAAACAGAATGATGAGCCTCAAAAAGCATGTAAACCTTTTGATAAAAATAGAGATGGATTTGTTATGGCAGAAGGATCTACAGTTTTAATACTCGAAAGTGAAAGTTCAGCAAAAGATAGGGATGCAAAAATTTACGGATATATCTCTGGATATGGATCCTCAACAGATGCGTACCATATAACTGCTCCGTCAGAGGGTGGAGTTGGTGCTTTAAGAGCAATGGAACAGGCAATCTCAAACGCTGATATTAGCAAGGAAAAGATTGATTATATCAACGCACACGGAACATCAACGCCAGCTAATGATTTAAATGAAACACTTGCGATTAAATCACTTATGAACGACTACGCATATGAAGTTAATATCTCTTCGACCAAATCAATGACAGGACACTTACTTGGAGGAGGCGGAGCTTTTGAGGCAATGGCATCATTATTATCAATGAAGAATAGTCTCATTCCTCCAACAATAAATCTAAATGATTCAGATGAGGATTGTGATTTAAATTACACAGCTAATCATTCAATAGAAAAAAATATAGACCATGCAATGTCTAATTCATTTGGTTTTGGTGGTCATAATGCTGTTTTAATATTCAGTAAACAATAAAAATTAATCAGGCAACATAGAGCCACCAATAGCATGAGCTCCACCATCAACATGGATTATCTCACCAGTAATGGCTTCGGAGTAATCTGATAATAAAAAATTAATGACTTTAGCTACTGGTTCAGCATTTTTTGTATCCCACCCTAGAGGTGCTCTTTCATTCCATTCATCATTCATTGCTGAAAATCCAGGAATATTTTTTGCTGCGGTTGTGGAAAGAGGACCAGAGGCAACTGCATTTACCCTAACCTTATTTTTACCAACATAAAATGCAAGATATCTAACAATCGATTGTAACGATGACTTTGCAACACCCTGCCAGTCATAACCCGGCCATGCCTGAGAGTTGTCAAAATCGACTGCTACTATCGATGCCCCTTCTTTCAATATTGGTAAAAATTCATTGGTTAAAGTTTTTAGTGAAAAAGCTGAAACTTCAAATGATTTAATTGCATCTTCAACATTTGTATTTAAAAAATTCCCACCCATTGCCTCAGTTGGAGAAAATGCAATTGCATGAAGAGCACCATCTATGCTTTCGTGTTTATCTTTAATTTGATTTACTACTTCTTGTACTTGAACAGTATTTTCAATATCCATCTCTAATACATCAATTTCAGCATCAAGTCTTTTTACAGCACGTTTTGTTATGCGAAGTCCGTCTCCAAAACCTGTGGCAATAATTTTTGCACCATTATCAATTGCAATTTTTGCAGCAGCAAAAGCTATGCTCTTATCAGTCAATATGCCAGTAATTACAAAGGTTTTATCTTTTAAAATCATAAGTTAATGTTAATGATTGCTAAATTACTTGAAATAAATTTTTTAATCTTCGACGTTTGGGGTGTAACTCTCACTGCCAGACGATGGTCTTAATTGTCTTCCTGTGTACAGAGCAAGCGCAATTTCTGTAACACCAAAAATTAAAAATCCATTAAAGTTTGTAAACACAGCAAATCCTATCAAAAGTAACCCTCCAACATAACGAACGCTATTAATTTGTTTTGCATTTTCCTCTTCCCCACCAAGCAAAAAAATTAAAAGTGCTGCAAATATAACTCCAACACCATTGGCTCGGACAATAGTTGCCTCAGTAGATGATAAAACTGCATCAGGATTCAAAAGAAACAATTTATAAATTTGCTCCGGAATAACAAATCCAACAATAGATAGTATCAAATAAAGAGTTGGATCAACTCTATTTATAATTTTATAACTCATAAATGCAATTATATCTAAAGATAATCATCTTTGTAATCAATTAAGTTTAAGATATTTCTGCTTGTGCAGCAGCTAATCTTGCAGTTGGAATTCTAAAAGGTGAACAAGAAATATAATCAATATCCAATGTATTGAGAAATTTGATTGATTTTGGATCTCCCGCATGTTCACCACAAACACCTATTTTGATATCTTTATTTACTTTTTTTCCAGCTACTACAGATGAAGCGACTAAATTTCCCACAGTATTTTCATCAATTGTAATAAAAGGATCAACGTCAAAAATATTTTTTTCTACATATTCGTTTAAAAATTTAGATGCGTCATCCCTTGATAAACCGAGAGTTGTTTGAGTTAAATCATTTGTTCCATATGAAAAAAAATCTGCGTGTTCTCCAATTTCTGATGAATTCAGGGCAGCACTTGGTAACTCAATCATAGTTCCTATGAAATATTCAAAATTGAAGTCTAATTCTTTCTTCAAGCTTTCAATTTTTTTGGTTATAATTTTTTTCATTTTTGTAAATTCACTTGCATTCATTATTAAAGGAATCATTATTTCAGGTTTGATTGTGATCTTTTCTTTTTGATGAATTTCATAACTAGCTTTAAAAATTGCCTCAACTTGCATCTTATAGATTTCTGGATAGCTTAAACCTAAACGTACACCTCGATGACCCAACATTGGGTTACTTTCACTAATCCTCGATAAAACTTCTGAAACATATGCTGGTGAAACTCTCAAAGAATTAGCTAACTCAGAAATTTCAATATCACTTTTTGGTAAAAATTCATGCATTGGTGGATCAAGTAGCCGAACAGTTATAGGTTTATCTTTTAAAAGCTTAAATATTTCAACAAAATCATTTATTTGAAAATCAATAATTTTATTTAATGCTCTCTTTCTACCTTGCTTATTGTTTGCCATAATCATCTCTCTCATAGGTAGTATTCTTCCACCCTCAAAAAACATATGTTCTGTTCTGCATAAACCAATTCCATCAGCACCAAACTCTAAAGACTTGGTTGTGTCATTTATTGTTTCTGCATTTGCTCTAATTGAAAGTTTTTTAAAATCATCACACCATGCCATCAAAATATTGAATTCGTCCGTTAATTTAGGAGACTCTAACTCAACTTCCCCAAGAAAAATCTCACCAGTAGATCCGTCTAATGAAATTAAATCACCTTCTTCGATAGTTATTTGATCATTTGATATTTTTCTTTCAACTTTGTCAATTTTCAGATTTTCTGCTCCAACTATGCATGGTTTGCCCATTCCTCTCGCAACAACGGCTGCATGGCTTGTCATACCACCTTTTGTTGTCAATATTCCTACTGATGCAAACATTCCACTTATATCCTCTGGACTTGTTTCATCTCTAACTAAAATGACTTTTTTTCCCCTTGCAGCTTCAATCTCCGCTTTTTCTGGATCAAAAACTATTTCACCTACAGCAGCTCCGGGTGAGGCATTTAAACCTTTTTCAAACAATTTTTTACTAGCTGAGTCTACAAACTGGGGGTGGAGAACTGAGGTAATCTGATCTGCATCAATCATATTGATTGCTTCTTGTTTACTTAGTATTTTTTCATTATGCATATCAACTGCAATTTTTACACTTGCTTGGGCTGTTCTTTTTGCATTTCTAGTTTGAAGAATAAATAATTCTCCATCTTCAATTGTAAACTCAATATCTTGTGCATCTTTATAGTGAGTTTCTAATTTATCTCCAATAGATTTTATTTCATTAAATAGAGCTGGGTTTTCTTCTTCAAGGGAGGGTTGAGTGTTCTTTTCATGTTTTCCTATAGGATAAGGTGTTCTTGTTCCTGCAACAACATCTTCTCCTTGAGCATTCATTAAATACTCCCCGTACAATTTGTTTTTTCCTGTAGACGGAAACCTCGTAAAAGCAACACCCGTTCCTGAGGATTCATTTAAATTTCCAAAAACCATAGATTGAATAGTTGTCCCAGTGCCCCAATTGTTGGGTATATTATTAATTTTTCGATAAGCAACAGCTCGTTTGTTTAGCCAGCTTTTAAATACCGCCTCAATTGCCCCTTTGAGTTGAATGACAGGGTCTTGTGGAAAAGGATTTCCAGCAAATCTTTCAACAGTGGTTTTAAAAGCATCAATAATCCAACTCAATTGTTCGGAATCAAAATCATTATCTTTTTCAATTCCATCGATCCTTTTTTTATTATCAATAATGGCTTCAAACCTATCCATATCAATTTCTAGAACAACATTTGCATACATTTGAATTAAGCGACGATATGAATCAAGCGCAAATCTTTCATCATTAAAATTAGATGCCAAAGCATCTACATTTTTGTCATTAATTCCAATATTTAAAATAGAATCCATCATTCCTGGCATTGATACTTTTCCTCCCGATCTAACAGATAATAAGAGAGGCTTTTTATCATCATTAAATTTCTTTTTTGTTATTTTTTCTAAGTTAGCTAATGCTTTTTCTAATTCACTATCAAATTTATCTGGAAAAGACTTGTTCTCTATAAAATAATTACAAACCTCTGTTGTTACTGTAAACCCAGGCGGGACATTAATTCCTAGGGTTGACATCTCTGCTAAATTTGCTCCTTTACCTCCAAGTAAATCCAGCATGGATTTGTCACCTTCAGTTTTGGTGGAAGAAAATTGGTAAATGAGTTTTTTATTCATGAGGTTTGATATTCTTATCTTAATATAGTGATGAAAAATATATTAATCGTCGGTACAGGAACAATTGGTGAGCCGCTAATTGGTCTTCTTGCGCAACATAAGAAAGAACTAGGAATCGATAATGTCTCATTTTTCAAAAGAACTCCACTATCAGATGAAAAAGGGAAAGTAGAAGCTTTAATTAGAAAAGGTGCAAAACTTGTTGCCACTTCGGAAGCAAAAAATGATTTTGTATCAATGGGCTTCAGTGTTGAACAATTAGAGAAGAGTTATGAAGAAAACCAAGTAATTATTGACTGTACTCCATCTGGCAATAAAAACTGGGATGAAATTTATTCAAATTTAGACAAAGATAAACGATATTTGGCACAGGGATCGGAACATGGATTTGGTCCTTTCTTTGCATGGGGCATAAATAATGATTCTTTGAATCAAGAACAGAATAAATATCTAATAGCATCTTGTAATACTCACAATATTGCATCAATAGTAAAAACATTTTCCTTAGATAAGGAGAGAAATCTTAGCGAAGGACGTTTTGTCTGTTTAAGAAGAGCTAATGATGTTTCCCAAAATGATTCATTTTCACCTTCTCCAACAATTACAAAACATGACAATCAGGAATTTGGAACTCATCATGCAAGAGATGTTTTTGAATTATTTCAACAAGAAGGAAAAGATTTAAATCTATTTTCTTCAGCAATCAAGTTACCAACTCAATACATGCACACTTTATGGTTTAATTTATCATTTGAAGAAAATATTGATCTAGAAAATATTTCAGATGACTTAAAAAATAGTGAATTTTTAATGTCCACTGAAAAACTTTCCTCAAATAAAGTTTTTTCATTTGGTAGAGATCATGGTTATCATGGAAGACTTTTATCACATGGAATTATTGCAAAGGAATCTCTACATGTAAAAAATAACAATTTAACAGGGTATTGTTTTACTCCCCAAGATGGAAACGCATTATTATCCTCTGTTGCAGCATCAGTAAATTATTTTTATAAGGATAGCTGGATAGATAAAATGAATGTATTCGATAAATACATATTCAAAAACATTTAATTTTCATGGAAGAAACCCTCACACTAATAACTGTTATCACAGTTGTATTAGCGCCAATTATATGGTTGATTGTTACGTTAAATAAAAAAATAAATAAAGCATTGGAAAAAGCATCAGAAGTTTTGAATTTCCAGATTGATATTCCAGGAAATATCTTTAGAAAGAAAAAAATATTTGGAGAGATAGACGGATATAGATGTGAAATAGAAGTTTTTACAAGAAGTCATGGTCGTTCCTCAACAACGTATGTTTCTTTCTATGCATTTTTTCCTCAAAGCTTAGATATGGGTATCAAAATAAATTGGAAAGGTGAAATTGACGGTGATGACGAGCATCTCACAGAATTATTTATAGAAAGAAATGATTCAAAAATTGAAGAGGCACAAAAAATTCTAAGAAGATTAAGAGTTTCTGATACTGTTGTAAATTCCAGGAAAATATTATTTATAAAATATTACAAACCAGAAGAAATTGTAAATACTATGCATGAAGTACTAAATCTTGCTAAATCTTTAAAGTAAATTATTTTATCTTGAAGATTTCTTCTGTTTTTTTATAAACTTTATTTTCAATCGTTTCTAAATTAGATAAAATTTCAGAATCTATTTTTTCTTTCTCTTTCCATATTGGAACCATAGCGTCCCATACCCCCTCGCCTTTCAATCGTGAATAAATGGAAGCAACTATATGTATGCCGATCAATGCATAACTAAGGAATGCTGAAAATTCATGAGTTGCAACCGCAAAGTTAATGCCAGGAAGACTGTATGCAAATAAAGCAGCAATAATCAAACCTGTAGTTGGCAATAAAATTAAAGTTAAATAAACAAGCCTATGGATTGTTTTAGCAATGAATAAATGTCCTTTTGGTATTTCAACTTTGGCACCTAACAAAGTATCAACATCTTTCATATAGAAATATCTAATAAAAACAATCCCCAAAAATATTCCAGCAAAGACAATTTCAACCATGAGTATTGACGGATTATTCAATTGATCTAATTCTTCTACTTGTTTAAATATTCCATAGGCATATAACAAAGAAAATGTCCAGTGTATAAACTTAGATGTTTTGGTATGGGTTTTCACAATCTCATTTATTATAATTTATTACACTAGCTCAAAAGATTTGATTATATTTTCTAAACCTTCTTTTGCATCGGTAAAGAGCATCTTTGCATTATCATTAATAAATAGTGGATTTGCAATACCTGCGTAACCAGGTGACATAGATCTTTTTATAACAATTACTTGTCTTGCAAGGTCTACATCCAGTATTGGCATTCCATAGATTGGAGAATCTTCATCAGTTCTAGCCAATGGATTAACAACATCGTTTGCTCCCAAAACTAGCACAACATCCGTTGATGAAAAATCAGAATTTATATCTTCTAAAGTAAACATATCTTCATAATCAATGTCTACCTCGGCTAAAAGAACATTCATATGCCCAGGCATTCTTCCGGCTACTGGATGTATAGCGAACTTAACTTCAATATTTTTATCTTTCAAAGTATTTGTTAATTCTTTAACAGCTGCTTGAGCTTGTGCAACTGCCATTCCGTATCCAGGAACAATAACTACAGATTCTGCATAGCTTAATTGAATTGCAACATCTTCTGGAGAGGTGCTAATTGGATCTTTTTCATATTCATTATTTATCGTTGTATTACCAAAACCACCTTTAAGAACATCTAAAAGTGTACGATTCATTGCAGCACACATGAGGAGTGTAAGAATTATTCCAGATGCACCTACCAAAGCACCAGCTACGATCAAGATAATACTATTTACTATAAATCCTGCTGACATGGCTGCTATTCCAGAAAGTGAGTTGAGAAAAGCAATTACTACAGGCATGTCTGCACCACCAATTACAGCAACTCGAATAATTCCAGTAATTAGTGCAACTAGGATAATAAATTCAATTACAAAATTGTCCATTTCCAAAACTGCTGGAATAAAGATAATGACAGGTAGAAATACTGAAAATATATTGGCAAATTTTGAACTAAAGTTATTTAATTTTCCACGGAGTTTCATAACTGCAACAAGACTTCCTGAAAAAGTAAACATTCCAATAACCATTGAAAATATTGCTACAAAATAATCATTAAAAGGTAAAGAGCTATTAGATAACTCAACATATGCGATTGCACCAGAAGCGCCTCCGCCAAAACCATTAAACAAACCAACAAGTTCAGGCATTTGTGTCATTTGAACTCGTTTTGATATTAAAACTCCAAGAAGTCCTGAAATAACAATTGTGATGTAAAAAGCAGAATCATATTTTGAAAAATCAAAGTTAAAGGCACTAAATACAGCTAATGCCATAGCTAGCATTGCAAATAAATTTGCTCTATGTGCCGTTGATGGTCTTCCAAAAAGCTTTAAGGCGAATATAAACAATACAGCAGAGATCAATAATATTATTTCAATCATTTTTCTTAAACATTTCTAGTATTCGGCCAGTTACTGAAAACCCTCCAACAATATTGAGGGTTGCAAATGATATTGCAATTAAAACGATAATTTGAAGTATCTGAGATTCTCTTACTTCTGGGTATATCAGAATTGCTGCAATTAGTGTAATTCCAGAAATAGCATTTGAACCAGACATAAGTGGTGTGTGTAGTGTCTGAGGAATTTTAGATATGAGTTCGTATCCAATAAAGCTTGCTAAAAAAGTTATTAACAATGTAAGTAAGAAAGTTGCTTCCATTATGAACTCATCTCTGTAAAAATCTCATCATCACTGTTCTCTATGTATAGTTCGATTAAATTTCTAACATTCTCCGAATAAAGCTTTGTAGCTGCATGTTTTACGGAATTTAGAATGTCTGTTTCACCAACTATTTTTACACCATTTAATTCAACAACTTTATTCACCACTGTACCTTCACAGTTTCCACCTGTACCGGCTGCTAAATCGATAATCACAGAATTCTTTTTCATCTTTTCAATGGTTGACTTTTCGATTAAGACAGGTGCTTTTTTTCCTGGTATTTGAGCAAATGTTAAAACAATATCACTATCAATTACTTGTTTCTTTAATGCTTCTTGAATTTTCTGATTTTCTTCTTCAGAGACCTCTTGCGCATAAACACTGTCTTGTGCTTCAGTGCTGGCTTCTACAAATTTAGCACCCAGAGATTCCACTTGATCCTTGGCTTCTTTTCTAATATCGAAAGCCCAAACTCTAGCACCAAGTCTTTTTGCAGTTGCAATTGCTTGAAGGCCTGCAACCCCAACTCCTAAAATCAGGACCTTGGAAGGTTGAATATTTCCTGCAGCAGTTGTCATCATTGGTACTACATCAGATGTCTCTTTTGCAGCTCTTAAAACTGATGCGTATCCAAGCAAGTTAGCTTGAGAAGAAAGAGCATCTAAATTTTGAGCTCTTGAAATTCTAGGTAGTTTGAAGAAACTCAATATCTTGATATCAGGTCTTAATTTTTTAATTTCTTCGATCTTTTCGAAATCAAATATGCCAATAAGGACTGCTCCTTCCTTTAAACCCTTAATTGTTTTATTTTCAATATTTTCTACACAGGCGATAACATCCAAATCACTTAATTTAGAAATAGTCTTTACATTTTCTTGTTTAGAATCTGGATAATTAAGGTAATCAAATATATTTTTTTCTAAATGCAGGTCCATAGAATATTTCTCAAAAGATTCAGGGTGTATTGGAGCCCTGTATCCATCAACATCTGTTAAAAACCCAATATTCATTATTTTATTTTATTCCTATTAAGAGTTATATATAAATAAACTTAAAAGATGAGAATTGCTGTTTTTGCTGATAAATTTTCTGGAACACTTACATCCGATGAAGTTATTGGTGAGATAAAAAAGATATTTAAATATAACAATATTAAATCATCATTCTTTCCAGTTACAGATGGTGGTGAGAACTCAACAGAGATATTTAAAGAATATGGTTTTGAAACACAAAAGATGTCTATGAAACAAGATTTTTCTGGCAAATGGTTGCCTGTCGAAACTTTAAAAGTAAATAAAAATATATACATTGAAACCTCTCAGCTCATAGGTATAAAAAACACTAATGATTTATCTTTAGATCTAAATACATCATGCCTATCAAAAATTATTGAGGATGTAGATATTTTGTCAATGGGAGGCTCTAGAACAAATGACGCTGGAATAGGTTTACTTAGCAAAATGGGAATTGATTTTCTAAATAATGAAGAGGTAATAGAGGATCCAAAACCAAAAGATTTCAAATTGATAAACAATATAAAAATTAATGAGAGTTTTAAAAAAGTTAATAAAAAAGTTTTAATCGATACAAATATTCCACTACTTGGTGACAACAATGCTTTTAAAGTATTTGGACCTCAAAAAGGGTTGGCAAATAGTGAAATTAAATTTTTGGGAAAAAATGTTGAGAGAATTTTGAATTTACTTTCTAATGAAATGGATAGTTCATTGGATCCATTTAAAGAAGGAACTGGTGCCTCTGGTGGTTTAAGTTTTGCATTGGGTGAGGTTCTTGGATGTGAAATAATCTCAGGTCCTCAATTCTTTTTAAATGAGACAAAACTATTAAACAAAATAAATGATTTTGAAATTGCGATCTTATGTGAAGGAAAATTTGATTTTTCATCTATGAATGGAAAAGTACTTGGAGAGATTTTAAAACTTCATACGGGGAAGACTTATTTTTTAGGTGGCAAGTTTGACTACAATGATGAGAATATCTTTACAGATATATTTGAATTAGGTAATAAAGGTATGAAAAATTCAAAAAAAGCATTGAGAGATTCGGCATATATATTGGCTAAAAAGATAGGTAAATAGGATGGCTATTACCTCTCCCTGTATAAATGTTTGTGTGACTGATCCAGATACTAATTTGTGCTACGGGTGTTCAAGAACATCAAAAGAAATTAAAGAATGGTCAAAATACAACGATGAAGAACAATTACAAGTTATTGAAATAAGTCGTAACAGAATGGATGGGTGGCAACGTAAGGCATTTGATAAAGCATATAAAGAAAAAGTTGAGACTGGAACAAGTCCTTTAAAAAAACAGAAATTACAGGATTAGAAACCTGGTTCATCCAAACCAAGACTTAGGTAGACCATCCTTAACAAATCTTTAAATGCTTGGTCAAAATAATAATCAACTGTAGAGTCTTGGTCTAATCCATACCACCAAAACCAGTCTGAGCCTTCGGCTAACAACATGTATTCGTACGCTTGGTTTATTTGTTCATCAGAGTAATCTCCTGATTTTTTTGCTTCTTCAAAATCTATTCTGGTTTGATAAAGAAGATCCCAAGCCTGATTTTCATCAGTCTCACCAATCCAGGTTGCAAAATTTGGTTGAAACCAAGATGAAGGATAAAGTTCATCGATCGTATCAAGACTATCACCATACGTTTTCAAATAATCACTAGGAGTTATAGTCTCTAACCAATTATATTTTGTAAGGACTGTATACATTCCATTTAAAAAGTCGATGCCATCATTTGGATAGTTCTCCCAAAAATTTTCACCATCAGCAATTATTGAAACAACTGGAACAAAATCTAACTCAGAAGTTTTTTCACGTAATTTTAAAATCGTATTTTCAAATTCTTTAACAGAGAGGTCTGACCTTTTTTCTGAGTAATCAAACATTTTGTCAGATAGATAATTATCTCTAAAAAATATTGGTATTTTTTCACCATTAGAAAGCACTGTGTTCCAGGGTCTATACAATAATTCTGGCTTAGAAGCTACTCCCCCAACCCATCTTTGAATTTTTACATCTAGTGATTTCTCTAAAGGATTTTGACCAGTTGCTATCCAAGAAATATCTTCATCGTTGAAATATTGAAGGACTTCCTGCGCAACTGCACCTTCAGCTGGCCACATGCCATTAGGATAAAATCCAAAATTTTCAAAGAAGATTTCTTTTCCCTTCTTAACATGGGCTTTCGCATCATCTTCAAAGTTAAAAGTATTATTTGGAAAATCTGATACTGTATCTCCTCTTTTTCCCAAATCTGAGTTATGTATTAAGGGTAAAATAGGATGTGCAAATGGTGTCGTAATCAGCTCTATGTGATTATTTTTATATGCATAAAGATGTTCAGGTATAACTTTATCAATGAGCTCATTGTGAATTTCAAGAATTATTTTTTTATCTGCTTCAGAAAAATTACTACCTTTTTCTACAATTTTATTCAATGGGTCTAATGATAGATATTTTGGATCAGTCCATCCAAGATTAAATAGAACTTGAAGATCAATATAGTCCTGTGTGGTCCAGTCTTGAGGATGTTGTCTAAGGTTTCTGAGTTCAACAAAGCGAGGATATGTATTAATGATTCTTGAGTTAATATCAAAAAATCTGTCTCTTAGAAAATCTTTTTGTTCATTTGTAAGCTTGTCAGCTTCAACCTCTGTATGAACCCAATAGATATCTCTAGAACCATTTGAAAGCTCATTTAATTGATTCATTAATGTTGGTGTCAAATTAAACGTAACCCGAAGTCCATCAAAATCTTGTACCATTTCAACCATATCAAGATAATCTTTTGTTGCGTGAAGTCGGACCCATGGCTTTGAAAAATTTCCATCAGTGTCTTTAGGATAATAGGGCTGATGCTGATGCCACAGTAACATCACATAAAGCTCTGGAGTGTCTTTTGTTTCTTCAATGATTAGCTCTGTTGTCGGGGTAATTACTTCTTCTACCGTTTCATTACTTGAAGTTTGAGAACAAAAAGTAAAAAAGAGTATCAACAATATTGAATACTTTTTCATTTGGCAATTATAAAATAATTATTTAAGAGAATAAAGATTTAAGCAATTCTTTGTCAGGAATTGTAAAGATTTTTTCAATAGTGTCAACATACAATTCAAAAGCTAAGGGTAGTTCTGATCTAACTTCTTTTATTGTGCTGATTTCAAATTCACCATGAGGTAAATCAAATATATCACCATAACCCCAAGATGTAACTATTACCCAAAAAGAAAATTCTTGAACAGTAACTCTGTTATATCCCTCTATGTCTCCATTGTTTTTTATTTCCTCATAACTAGAAATATCATAGATATTTTTTTCAACGGCTTCATTCATTGCCTTATGAATCTTAGAATTTGTATCTTCCCAGCTCCATTCAGGAAACTCTAGGAGCAATCCTGCACCTGTAATTGTATGTAGTAAATGCTCGACAACTTCTCCAACAGTACCAATTGTATTTGCATCTTTATATTCCCAAATAAAATCTGTGTGGTTATCTTCATAACCATTACCTGGACAGCAGTCTACAGATGGATTTGGCGAATCAAAATTATAATATTCTGGGCCTTCAAAACCAACTCTCTGAAAAACCTTTTCATTATCAACAGAATTTAAATATTTTGACCTAAGGCCGTTGTCTATATTTTCTCCTTGTTGCAACATTTGAAAATATGTTTCTGCAACTTTATACATATATTCATCGGAAACTTCAGGAAGAGCAAAAATTTTTAATCCCGCGACATCAACATATTTTTGATAATCCCTAAATGATGTGTCAGTTACTATTTCACCAATTGAAATTACATTTTCAGAACTGTAATCTTCACTCTCTTCATTAACTTCTTCAATTGTTGTTGTTGTAGAATCATCATTTTCTTTTTGTTGTTCAGTAGTTGTTGTTGGTTCATCTGAGTTACTACTTATATTTTCTGTAACTTCAACATCTCCTTCACCTGCTCCACAAGCTATAAAAAAGATTAAAAATAAAATTGATATTTTTTTAAAAAGCATCATGTCAATGGTCTTAACTTAGCAGTAAAGTGTCTTAACTGTTCTGGTTGCTCAATAATTTCATAGCCTTTAAGTTTATCTTTACTTTCAGCTAGTTTTTCAAGAACTTCCGCTACATAATCAAAATGACTTTGTGTATAAGTTCTTCTTGGAGCAGCGAGTCTTACTAATTCATGAGTTGCTGGTTTGTCAGGCTCACCATTTGCACCTGCAACCCCAAATGCCAAAGTACCTAATTCAACAGCTCTAACTCCACCAATTAAATATATCTCACACGCAACTGAATGACCAGGATATTGATGAGGAGGTATGTGTGGAACAAAAGTTTTTGCATCTATGTAGAGGGCATGGCCACCTGCAGGCTGAACAATTGGAATGCCGTAACTCAAAGCTTTTTCACCCAAATATGAGATTGACCTTGCTCTGTATTCAAGATAATTTTTATCTGTAATCTCTTTGAGGCCTTGAGCAAGTGCATCTAGATCTCGTCCGGCAAGGCCGCCATAAGTTGGAAAGCCTTCGGTCAAAATTAAAAGGTTCCTTGAAGCTTCGGCAAGCTGATCATCATTAAACGCCAAGATTCCTCCAATATTGCCAAAACCATCCTTTTTCAAACTAATTGTGCAACCATCAGCAAGCCTAAATGCTTCTTTTGTTATATCTCTAATTTCTACACCCTTATAATCCTCTTCTCTCTGTGAAACAAACCAAGCATTTTCAGCAAACCTGCATGCATCAAGTAAAAGCATTTTGTTGTATTTTTCACAAAGCTTTTTAGTACTTTTTAGATTCTCCATTGATACTGGTTGACCACCACCTGTATTATTTGTAATTGTCATCAGAACAAATGGAATTTTTTCACCTTTTTTACTTAAAATATCCTCAAGCTTTTCAAGATCGATGTTCCCTTTAAAAGGTGCAGGTGACAATAAATCTAATCCTTCTTTACAAAGTAAATCTATAGGCTCAGCTTTTACAAATTCAAAGTTAGCTCTTGTTGTATCAAAGTGGCTATTACTGGGTATTATATCTCCCTCTTTTACGGTCACTGTTGCCAATATTTTCTCACTGGCCCTACCTTGATGCGTAGGAATTATATGTTTGTAACCTGTAAGATCTGATACAACATCATGAAATCTTTGCCAAGAGTGAGAGCCTGCATATGCCTCATCACCACGCATAATCGCTGCCCATTGTTCGGAAGACATTGAACCTGTTCCTGAGTCTGTTAATAAATCAACAGTTACCTCTTGAGACTTCAAGCCAAATACATTCCAATGTTCTCTTTCTAAAAAGCTTTTTCTTTCCTTGGGAGTAGTTATGGGGAGAGATTCAACGGATTTAATTTTAAACGGTTCAATTATTGTCTTGAACTTCATACAGAGATTGTAACTGACTTTAATAACGATATCATTATCTTTATGGTTGAAATACATCAGACAGTTGAAAAAATATTTGAAAGCAATAAGGACAAACTAGAGGCTTTCGAATGTAAAGATGAATTTTCTGATACACAAAGTTTTTGTGACCATTATGGATTTAAAATAGAAGATTCTTGTAATGCAATTTTACTTAAATCAAAAAAACCAGAGGAATTTTTTGCATTATTTTGTGTTTTAGGATCAGACAGATTGGATGTCAATCATAAAGCTAAAAGCCTATTAGGTGCAAAAAAAGTAAGTTTTGCTTCAAGAGAAGAAGCTGAGATAATTACTAATCAAATTTATGGAGGTATAAGTCCTCTAGGCTTACCGGAGGAAATAAGGGTATATATTGATGAGAATGTAATGTTGAGAAATAAAGTTTTTATCGGTGGTGGTAATAGGATAAGTAAATTTTTTCTAAAGCCTTCTGATTTAAAAGGTTTAACTGATGGAGAGGTTGCAGACCTAACTCAATCCGTCTCTACATAAACTTGCTGCTTGAGGGGAGAAAGCTTTACCATTCAAACCAGGAAATCTACCAGCCTGTAAATAATATTTTAAAAAAGTTCTAACATTTCTAAAATCATCATTTGTAATCTCTTGAGGAGTTGTCAAAACATTCAATGGATTTGGTAAATTTCTCTCTAAAAAAGATTTTTGTTCACTATCTAATTTTTCAACGTATTCAGAAAGTAGTGATACTGTTACTTCATAGTCTTCAATTACATTGATGCAGTTTTCATATTCGTTGACAGAAAGAGGGCTAACATCAATACCATAGTCTGTCCTGTATTGAAAAAATAAAACTATGACGATAAATAATATCAAAGTGTAGAAAAATATTTTAATTGGAAAAAAAATTACTTTTCTAATTGGCCAAAGAATTGCTTTGATTATCCTCACAAATTTATTGTAATGTAATTACAAGACACTGACACGCACCACCAGATTTAAGAAATTCTGAAACATCTGATATCTCAATATTGCATCCTAAATCAGCAACTGTTTCAATAATGTCTATATCATCAGATGGAAAAATTACAGATTCATTTATTACAACACTGTTGCAGGCAAGTTTGTTTGCATCATTTTCACTCACAGGAATTAAGTTGAATAAATCAGAAAATTCTTTTAATGAAGAGTCCTCAAATGCTTCCGGATAAAAAATTGCGTCGTTATTATTTGTTGGAAGGTTCTGAAAACAAGTATCAAGATGATAAAATTTTTCATCAACTAACTTTACAATTTTTGGTTTCAGTTCAAATTGTTCTGCTATATAAATTAAAGCCTCTTTATCACTTCTTACACCGTATGATCCAATTAAATACTCACCGTAAACAAAAGCATCCCCTCGCCCTTCAAATTTATGTTCTGAAGGAATACGAGCAACATCATAACCATTTTTTTTGAACCAGTTTTCATAAATGATTTCTTCTCCTTGTCTTTCTTGGAATTTAAAGTTTGATATAAGAACTGATTTGTCTTTTATAATGCCGGAGTTTGCGGTAAACACTAAGTCTGGATAAACAGTATTACCAGGAATAACTTTAACTTCAGCTCCGCATTTTTCAATAGTTGACTTTAGTCCACTCCACTGGTCTTTTGCTAGCTCCAAATTGACCTCAACACCTTCAACCATCCATGGGTTAATTGAGTACTCTATTCTAAAATACTCTGGGGAACTCATTAATACAGTGCTATTTTGCATGTAAACAGTTTACAATTTTATACATTAAATGTATATTTTCATACATGGATAACATCAAGCTTTTGCCTATTGATAATTCAAATGTTGAGAACTGCCATGCTTTAAACGAAGATAATGTTCCTAATGTAGGTACAACAACTTTTGAAGAGTTTAAAGCATTGGTAGAAAACTCTGACTTTCATAGATGTATCATTCATGAAAACAAAGTTATTGGATTTATTATTTGTTTTCAGGATTCATCAAAAACAAAATCTTTCATGTATAACCTAAAACATAAAAATTTTAATGAATTTAGAAATCGTTTAAAAAATTTTATGTATATCGATCGAGTTGCAGTTGATACTGAATTTAGAAAACTTGGAATAGCATCATTAATGTATGAAAAACTTCTTGAGTTTTGTTTAGAGTTAAATATCGAAAATCTGACCGCAGAAATAAATATACTTCCTTCAAGAAATGAAGTATCTTTTCATTTTCATGAAAAATTTGATTTCGTTGAGATAGATACAAAAAAGTACTCCGATGATTATGAAGTTTCATTACAAAAGAGAATTCTTTAAGTATTAAGATATAAATATTAATGAAATTTAAATTACCTCGTAGACAAAGAAAAAGTTTTGAAACAATATCTGGAAAGACTATAGAAACTAACTTAAATAAAAAAGAGGCTCTTGAGATTTTTGAAATGGTAAAAAAGATTTACTCTAGCGCTCCAAATACTTTTGGTTCTGCGAAAGGAAAAAAAGAAGATGCATTAGAAATGTTAATGATCATAAGTGATCAAATTTCAAAAGAGTATAAAGATTGTGAAGTTATTTGGAGACAAGGTGTCCCAGAAATTACTAAGGTAAAAGATTAATGAAAAAAGTTATTATCGATGCTGATACTGGATCAGATGATGCTGTTGCCTTATTAATGGCTTACAGAAACTTAGCAAAAGAGAATATATTAGGAGTTACACTCGTCTCAGGAAACGTCCCTCTTGATCAGGCTGTTTTAAATACCATTTATGTCAACGAATTATGTGAAGTCGACATACCTATTTATAAAGGTGCAAACAAGCCATTAAATAGAGAATATGAAGAGGTTTTTGATTCGGAGACTGCAACAAACATTGCTCTAAGTTATACAAACGAGTCAACCTCAGCTCAGCACGTGCATGGTATTGATGGTCTGGGTGATATTGGGTTATCTCCTATAAATAAGGAAGTAGAAGCCAAAACTGCGGATGAATTTTATAAAGAGGTTTTGGAAAACGAAACTGATTTAGAAATAGTAACTTTAGGTCCATTAACAAATATTGCAAATATGATTGAAAAAAATAAAGAAAGTCTTGATTCAATAAAACATATTTACATAATGGGTGGAAGTTCAAATGCATTGGGTAATGTAACAAAATTTGCAGAATACAACTTTTGGGTTGATCCAGAAGCAGCAGATATAGTTCTCAATGCGGGAATACCTACAACAATGATTGGCTGGGATCCTTCTTTATACGATGCAATGATTGACATAAATAAGATAAATGAAATTGAATCTTTAAATACAAAATTTTCTAAATTTACAAATGATATCCAAGTTGTTTTAAGAGAAATGATGAAAGAATTGCTTAATCAAGATGCATATGATCTTCCTGATCCATTAGCGATGTCTGTATTTTTAGATGAAACGATAATCAGCCAGTCAGTAGAAGCAAATGTAAGAGTTGATGTTCGTGATGGAATGACCAGAGGAGGATGTGTTATAGACTACATGAACATTGAGCCTGAAACACATAAGACAAGAATTGTACAAAGGTGTAATCCTGATAAGTTTTTTGAATTATTAAAAAGCAGCTTAGTCTAGTCTGTTACTCTTCTTTATCTTCAGATTCAGTGGAATCTTTGTTTTCATCCTTGAACAATTCTGAAATTGCTCCAATACTGCCCAAAGTTGCAGATAAATCTGCTGGCAAAAATATTTTTGTAGCATTTCCATCAGCAACTTTTTCAAGAGATTCTAGATATTTTATTGCTATCAAATCGTTTGAAGGATCACCTTCATGAATTGCATTGAAAACTTTCAATATAGCTTCAGCTTCACCTTCTGCTGTAACTACTCTTTCATACTTTTCAGCATCGGCAACTTGTTTCAATGCTTCAGCTTCACCTTGAGCACTTAAAATTTGTGACTCTCTTTCACCTTCTGCTGTCAAAATTGCAGCTCTTTTTTCACCTTCAGCTTCGGTAACAGCAGCTCTTCTATCCCTCTCAGCCTTCATAACTTTGTTCATTGCATCTTGAACATCTTGAGGAGGATCAATTCTTTGAATTTCAACACGTACAACTCTTGTACCCCATTTATCTGTTGCTTCGTCAAGTATCAATTTTAAAGATGTATTAATAGTCTCTCTTGAAGTTAAAGCAGCATCTAACTCAAGATCACCAACCACGTTTCTTAGGTTGGTTTGTGCTAATTTTGTTGCTGCAGTGATAAAATCTCCGACGTTATATACAAGTTTTTTAGGATCAGTTGGTTCATAATAAATGACTGCATCAACAGTAATTGTGACGTTGTCTTTTGTAATAACTTCTTGTGGTGGAACATCGATAACTTGTTCCCTCATGTCTACGATGATTAATTTTTCAATCCCCGGAATTACAATGTTTAGTCCTGCGGTTGCTTCACGATTATACTTACCAAATCTTTCAACCAATCCTTTTTCGAATGGTCTTAAGATTCTGAATATTCTAAACGCAATAAATATTAGAAGACCAAATAATATGACGCTTCTTACAATTGAAACTATAAATTCCATATAATAATTCTATTCATGAAAGGGATATACGCTAATCGAGATTAACTATTTGTTTCTTCTGTATCTTTTTCTTCTTGTTCGTATCTATTTAAAGCAAGCATAAACATAATAAAAAGTATTAAAGATCCAGCAAAATAAGTAATTGGAATAATTCTAATTTCTAGAGCGTTTAGACCATCTATCGATGATGGGGCTGGGCCCCTAGGAGCATAAAGTATAAACAGAAATGAATTAATAACTAGCCATCCAAAAGTTGCAGCTCCAACAACAAGGAAACCAAGTCTTCTACCTAAGTTTGTTGCGTTCAAAATAAAAGTTGATCCAAAAAATGAGAGAACAAAAAGAACAAAAAGGAAAATTCCAGTAAATGTCAAATTAGATGACAACAGGGTTCTCATTATCTCACGCATCAGGTGTCATTCCTCTCAAATAATCTATAACCAATTCTATATCTGACTGTGGAAGTACCGCACCAAATCCTGGCATTTTTCCACCACCAACTCCATTGACTCCATAACCTTTGCCGTTGACGGAACCGTTGATAATAAAATCGATGAAGTCATCTCTCTCTTTAAACTGAATATTTACTCGTCCACCTTTTAATGCAGGACCTAACCCTCCAGAACCAATTGTTTTTGTATATGCAGCTCCTGCAGAATAACCAGCAGTGTGACATCTCGCACAATATGCATTAAATATTCCTACTGCTCTTGTTGCTTTGTCATAATCTCCATCAAAAGTTGAATCTGCAATATCTTGGAAATCAATAAGCCATAATTTTTGTTCGTAGGCATTTTCAAGAAATGCTAAACCTTTTTCTGCTTCCTCCATAAATTTGTCATAACCATCAGTAAGTATTCCAAGATTAATAACACTCGTTTCGAGATCAGAAAGGTACCCCCTAACGACTGATGCATCTTTTCTTCCTGGTGTTGATTCTTCTTCATCTGGATTTAGATTTAAAATTGTAGTACCCAAAACATCTGCAACACTTTCACTATAAACTGATATATCTGTTTCTACCGAATCAAAAAGCCCATCTTCATCGGTATCGATTCCGTTCTGCCTTGCTAGGATGGCAGAGACAATTTCAACAGCTTCAATTGCAACAGGTAGTCTTTCCGGAGCTGCCTTAATGTTGTCGATAAGTTCATGTTGTTTATTAATCTCACTTTCAACTTGTAAATCGGAATTTTCAATTCGAAGCAAAGATGAGTTTATATTTTGTTCAATTTGTTGAAGTTCTTCACTTTGTGGAATTTGAAAATAATGCAAATACTCTATTAAGTCGTCAAGCTGTCCATCATTCATTGGACCTCCGCCTTTTAGACCCCAAGCTGGCATAGGTGAGTTTGCTCTACCGTATATAAGCCAATATCTTACTTCTTCATCATCATATCTATAAAACACATTGTTTATTGCAGGGGCTACCCATGTAACACTTACACCACTTCTTTTTTCAACATATGAAGCTGCTCCACCACTTCCATCTACTCCATGGCAGTTTCCACACCCAAACTCTTCGTAAAGATGATGCCCTCTTTCAACTGAAACGTCGTCAAACTCCTCTACAAAACTTTCTTGTCTCGCTGGTTCACCGAGATAATAAAGTGGAATCATAATTGTAAGTAAAGAAGCTAGCACAACTGCTATTGATAATGTTTTATCAAGGTGAGTAGTCTCTAATTCATCATCCGGAAGATATTTTTGTAAATTTCTTGGTACTTTTTTGATTTTTCCTGCTCCACGAAAACCAACTGCAGAAAAATAAGCTATTGCACCAACCACTGCTAATGCGATTAATGTTATGAAAAACGAGCTATTCATTTTATTCCTCAGTCTCTGCGATTGTGATACATGAAAGTCCTTGTGGATATTTCACAGACATACCATCAGCTCGAGGTGACTCAATGACTGATCCTGTGTCAATAATTAATTTTCCTCCTGAAACACTTACAATAAATCTATCTAAGTTTCTTGGAGCAGGACCTGCGTAATACTCACCAACCATATTGTATTTTGAACCATGACATGGACATTCAAATCCTTGTGAAGTATTACACCATGGAACACGGCAACCTAAATGAACACATCGTTGATAAACTGCAACTAAACCGTCTGCAATAGTTCCACTATCAGAAAACTGAGAGTTGCCATTGTCATCAAATGGTAAGACATAAGCTCTTGCTTCCGGGATGAATGCAGGAATAACTGAACCATCTGACTGGAAAATTTGGTCTTTAAGATCATCAACTCTACCAGCATCTATTTTAGATCCAAAACCTCCAGAAACTTTTGGATAGAAGAATCCAAGCCAAGAAATTAATTGTATACCAGCAAATGCTCCAAACGTGATTCCAAGGGCTTTACCCAAAAATTGTCTACGAGTCATTCCAGCTTCTTCTTCTGAAATTTCTTCATAAATTATTTCTTCTTTTATTGCAATGGATCCATCGGTTTGAATTTCTTCTTCCTCTTGTTCGCTATCTTCAGATACGTTTTCTTCTTCAAAATCTGGTTCATCTGGAGCTAAAAAATTTGTTTGAGATTTATCAACTTTTAAAGCTTTTTTGTCTAAATTCTTTTTCCAATTTAATCTTTTTGTTACAGCTTTTGGGGTTCTTCCAGTTACTACAGCTGCAATTCCAATTACACCAAAAACTCCAATAAATGCAATTGCAATAAATGAAAGCTCAACAAGAGTCATTCGAAATGGACCCAGTCAAGTAAGTCATCGAACCATACACCATCAATCCATGGATACGTCCAGTTCCAACCTGGGCCTCTAAATAAAATACCTATAAGACTTAATGTTCCAGCACCTGCCAGAAAAAATGTCCACAACATTATTGCATATTTTCTTTTTGAAGGCTTATTTTCTTTATTTCGATCAATATATGGAATTGCCATAAATGCTGCAACACCAATTAGAAGAGGTATCATCACCCCTGCGATCTGTGGATCCCAATAGGAGAGTAATTCTTGTAGTCCTAAAAAGTACCATGGTGCTTTTGCAGGGTTTGGTGTAATGTTTGGATTTGCTTCTTCTAATAAAGGAGCTTGCAAAATTGCACTTATAAAAATCAAAAACGCTGTCATTGCCATTAATGAAATAAACTCTGGCAACATTAAATGAGGCCATGTGTTTACTTTATCAACTGGTTCAGAAGTTGGTTTTTGTATTGGCTTTGCTTTGACGACCGTAAGCAACCTTTGTGTTACTTTTGTCTCAGGTGCAAAATCTACTTCAGTAGGTACTTGTCCGTTTGATTTTTCAGGTGTAGGAGCCGGTGCTTCTTTTACTGCAGCTGCTGGTGCTGGTGTTTCTTTGACTTCAGCTGCTGGTGCTGGTGTTTCTTTCACTTCAGCTGCTGGTGCTGGTGTTTCTTTGGCTTCTACTTCAATTGGAGTAACTTCAATAACATCTGGCTCTTTCTCAATTTTGGTAGGCTCAGCTTCACCTCTCATTTCAGCCAATGCTTGTTCAACTGAAATACCTAAGGCCTTAGCTCTTGCTTCAGCAGTTTTTAATAATAAATGTTCTGGAATATCAACCATATATATTTATAGAGGACCTGAGATTCCTCCATCCTTTCTTACTCGCCAGAAATGAATTGCCATAAAAATTACAATGATGAAAGGAAAAAATAGAACATGTAAAACATAGAATCTAAGAAGTGTTGCTTCAGTAGCTTCTAGTCCTGCAAATAATGCAAACTTAACTTGGGCACCAAAAACGGGAGTATAGCCTGCCATGTTTCCACCCACAGTCACAGCCCAAATCGCCAACTGGTCCCATGGAAGTAGATAGCCAGTAAATGAAAGTAGAAGTGTTAAAAGTAATAATATAACTCCAATCACCCAGTTAAACTCTCTAGGTGCTTTGTACGCCCCATGATAAAAAACTCGAGACATGTGAAGAAACACTACTAACACCATTATATGAGCCGCCCACCTGTGCATATTTCTAACTAGAGATCCAAACGCAATACTTGTCTGTAAAGATTGGATATCAACATATGCCATTTCTGTAGGTCTAAAATAAAACATCAACCAAATACCAGTTATGGTCAAAACAATAAATGTGAAGAAGCTTAATCCTCCTAAGCAAAGTGTATATGACAACCTAACACCATGTCTTTTTACTTTTACTGGATGGAGGTGATACAAAACATTGTTCATAACAACATATGATCTATTTCTTGGACTATCTGAATAACCTTTTCTAAATGGAGATCCTGGTCTAAAAATACTTCCCCAAAGCGTACTTTCTTTTAAAGACTCTCCCAGTCCCGAACTAATATCTTTTAATCGATCTCTAAATTTAATTTTTTCGTTCTTCATTAAAGTCTTCCATATATATAGCCATGACGGTCACTTCTCTCTCCTGAGTCTTCATCCCATGGAGATTCATAAACACCGTTCTTTATTGCTGCATCCGCTAAAGATCCAGCAAACTTACCGAGCGATATAACCCCTGTTGGGCACCTATCAACACATAATGCACATCTTGTACAAGCTTCTTCATCGACAACAAAAAATCCCGTTTCGTTATCTTCCATGTTAGGAGCTTCCACGTTTATAGAGTCTTCTATAGCGTCTGTTGATAAATAATGTATGCATTTCCATGGACAGATATCTACACATCCTTCACATAAAATGCACTCTGCCTCATCAATATGTAAAAACTGTTTTGGCCTAACCCTTGATGAAACCTTTTCGGCTTCGACCATAGCTAAATTGTATTTTTTTTCAAATTCAGGCATTTCAATAAGTACTTCTGATTTAGCCATCAGCACCTACCTTCACGACTTGTTTTCCATAATCAGAAACTCTAGTTTTGCCTCTTTCTTTTGCTTCGTTGATATCTTGAATTAGATACCCTACTACAAAAGCTGTCACTAATGCTCCACCTGATATACCAAGTTGAATAATGTCTTTCAGAGCTCCGAGGCTCATTCCTATTTCGTTACCTAAAAATAAAATTGGAGGAAAGTTAATAAACTCTCTTTGGTTTGTCCATTCAAGAGGTCCTTGAGAAAGGTTTAACCACTCAGAAGGCAATACACCAAATATAAGTGCAAATTGTATCCAACTGAGAAATGCCAGATATGTTGCTCTAGCCCAAGTTAATTCAGAATCTTGCCATGCAAGCATAGCCATTCCAATCAATAGGAATTGTCCTGCACCAAAAGCAATGAGTTGCCCGATAGTTTGCATTAGCCAGCCCCTAGGCATCCAATTAAAATAATCGATCACTTCGCCTTCAGGAAATCCGGCGAAATGTGCAATAATTACTCCAATTGTTATGCCACCTACTCCGGCAAAAATTAAAGCAACTCCGATTTTGTATCGGTTAATAAATATAAAATTTAACAAGTTTCCCTCAACACGTTATTTACTCAAAACCTTCAATATCTATTCTATCAAGGATTACCTAGATATTATAAATTTTATAACCCAACTTTTTCAAAAAATTACTAATTTTATTGGAGTAATTTCTATGGTTTAATAGTAAAGTCAAATTGAGTACTTACTTTTTAAATTAATGAGAATAAAAATTTTTCCAAAAAATGAACAAGCGTTTTCAAAATTTTTTATTGTTTTAACTCCACTTTTTTTGCTTCTTTTAGGAACTATTGCATTAACAAAAGAAGCTTATTTCATTTTCGCAGCCATACTCCCACAAAATAGTTTTCTCAATAGCGGATATTTAGAAAAACTAAATAACCATATAACTTACAATTTGATGCTTTCATTTTTAATTGTGTTTTTGACTGTTTACTTATTACCAAAAACACTTGGAAGAAAATTAATAATATTCCCAATTTTTTTTCTAACTTCATTGGGAGTTATTGGATTGGAGTCACTCGATCTATTATTAGGAATATTATTTCCTAATAGTTTTTTGTTCTTTGGGAATACTAGTTATACATTAATTTTTAAAATCTTAATATTTTTTGCATTTGTTGGACTCATTATATTAAATTTATTGGCCAAAAAAGAAGCTTCTCTGTTTGTAAGTAGTCAGTATCTTTTTGGTGCAAGTATTTTTTATTTGATATCACTTCTAATTTATGGAGCTGATTTTGTTGTATTTAGTGATAATTTTTTCATTAATTCAATGTATGTTTCAACACATATATATGTCGGATATTCGTTCGTATTTCTATCATTACTTCATTTCATGATTACAAAAGGTATAAATGCTACGTTGTACAGTAAAACATTGGGATCTATAGGTTTTTGGGGATTCTTATTTCTCCTTCCTTGGTCAAATTTTAAATTTTATTTTGGTTCTGTATTACCAAATTGGATTGAAAATATATCCCTTTACTTGTCTGTAAGTTTGTCTCTCCCATTGCTTGCTATAGCTGTAAATTTCTTCAGAACGGTCTCGACAAGAGTTGACGAAAATAAAGTAATTTATAGTCTTATAAGTTTCTCGTTTGGAATATTTGTTATTACAAATATCTTTCAAATTGTGTCCTCGCTCTCAAATATCATTCCTATATTGAGTCTTACAAATTTTGCTATAGCAATCAGATATGGATATGTTTTCAGTGCATTATTAATTACAATCTCGTTTGTTTATTATCTGATTCCTAAAATCTTTGGAAGAGAAGTCAAATTTTCAAGGCTTGAGTCTTTAACTAGTTTTCTATTAAAACTTGTGGTGTCTTTAACATTATTTTCTAATGCTTTAATTGGAGTTATTTCTGGTTACTCATGGAATGCTGGTGCCAATGCAGGAAACCCAACAATCTATGGTGAAGGGTTCGGTTTATTGTGGTCACTGATCAGTACTCCTTTAACGCTAAATATGTTTTTATCTTTGACATTACTTCTTCCATTTCTGTTGTTTTTCATTTCAGTCGTCAAGGCAGTGGTAAATGGAGAAATTACAGAAGCAGAAACAATTGAACTTACTGAAGAGGAGCTTCCAGTATGAGTGAACTCTTAAGTAAAGTTGCTGAATTATTAAATGCACCAGAGTCGTTGGTGCAACGATCTGCTGAAGCTAGAGCTGAAGCTTCTGGAAGAACTGTGGATGAAGTTTTACAATCATGGGCTGGAGGAGAAAGTGTAGCTTCTGTAGAAAAACCTGCTGAAGAAGCACCACCTATTCAAGAAGCACCGCCTACAGAAGAAACTGTACCAGTTGAAGAGCCTCCTACTGTTGTGGACCAAGATGAGGAAAATGCAATCTCTGTTCAGGAAAATGATGATGAGGAAATTGTCCAACTTGAAATAGAGGAAGAAAATGTTGAATTAAAGAAAGAAAGTTCTCTTAGTTTTATTGTTGGTGTGATCGGTGTAGTTGTATTCACATACATGTTTGCTTTTTCAATACCAAGGCAACAAAGTGAAGATATAGTTCTGCAATCTTTAAATAATTCTGTTCGAGTGAGTGAAGAAGTATTAGAAGGAGCAATTATTTATAATCAATTAAATTGCCAGTCATGTCATACGCAAAATGTAAGAATACTCATACCTGATTCGCAAAATGGAAAAATACTTAAAAACAAATTTGCTAATAAAAATTTAATTCAAAATACCGGCTTATTGAGGTTAGCTCCAGATTTGTCAACGCTTGGAACACGAGAACCTACAAATGATAGTGAATGGCTCAAAGATTATTTATTAGAACCATCATCTGTAAAAGAGGATATACCTCATCCATCAATAAATTTCCTAAGTGATCAAGATTTAGATTATTTAATAACTTATTTATTATCTTTAGGTAGTACAAATGAGTGAACTCTTAAGTAAAGTTGCTGAATTATTAAATGCACCAGAGTCGTTGGTGCAACGATCTGCTGAAGCTAGAGCTGAAGCTTCTGGAAGAACTGTGGATGAAGTTTTACAATCATGGGCTGGAGGAGAAAGTGTAGCTTCTGTAGAAAAACCTGCTGAAGAAGCACCATCAGCAGAAGAGCCAACCCCACCAGTAGAAGAAAAAGTAGAGTTAGAGCAGCCTAAAGAAGATACTGCAGAAATTGTAAAAGAGGATACTCAAAATGTTCCTGAAATATCCTCTAAAGAAAATGTTAAAAAAGTTATTCACAAAGTTTCCTTTGCAAATAAAACATTGAATATAAAGGTAAATACTGAAACATCTTTGCCCAGATGGCTAAATTTTAGTTTTGTACTTATTCCTCTCTTTATTGTTATTGGGATAGTCAATACATCATCAACACAAGAATGTGGGGAAAATGGAATTTTAGATGTTGATCGAAAAACTCAATTAACCGTTAACTGTGATGGATCCGCATTTGAAGGAAAAGGTGTTGGGTCTGCAAGCTCAATAAACTACATTGCACTTGGACAACAAGTTTATTCAGGTGCTGCAGCATGTGCTGGTTGCCATGGAGTAAATGGTGGTGGAGGGGTAGGTCCTGCATTTACTGGTGGAGAACTTTATACTACTTTTCCAACTTGTAGTGATCATGCATTGTGGATTGAATTAGGATCTGCAGGTTGGCAGGCTGAAGTTGGACCCGCGTATGGAGCAGAGAATAAAGTATCAATCGGTGGAATGCCGGGATTTACAGGAAAACTTACTGAAGATGAGATTTATGCAGTTGTGGTTTTTGAAAGAGTAGTATTTGGTGGTGGAAACACTGACGAGGTACTCGAAGACTGTGGACTTTTAGAAACAGATGAAGAAATCACTACTGAAGCAGTTGAACCAACTGGCTAAATAATCACAAAAAATCAAGTTGATTGTTGTAAGATTCAAACTATTATTTTTTTATGTTACCTGCAATATACATTCATATATTTTTAATCGCTTTTAGCATTGTTCTCTTTTACGTTGTTTTATAAATTATGGTCAAAAAGAAACGAGAAAAAAAAGTTGTTGGCTGGAAAGAACAGGTCGCACTCCCAGATTTAAAAATAAAAAGCGTAATTGCAAAAATTGATACAGGTGCAAATCTTGCAACTATAGACGCTGATGATATTAAGTTTGTTACAAGAAAAGATGTGAAATACATAAAATTTACAGTTAAAAAAAGAAACAACACTGTTAGAAAAACTTCCGCTCCACTTGCAGGATTTAAAAGAATAAGAAGCTCCAATGGAGATGTAGAAAGAAGGCCTTATATAAAAACTGATATCTTAATGGATGGAATTACCAAAAATATTGAATTGACTCTTACAGACAGAGGCCCCATGGATTACACAATGTTAATTGGACGAAAAGCTTTGGGAAGAAGATGGATTGTAAATCCCTCAATTAGCTTCATGACAAAACCCAAGGGAAATAAAAAATGAAGATAGGAATATTATCACAAGACATAAGGCTATATTCAACAAAACGCCTTTACGATACGGCAATTAAAAGAGGTCATGATACTGAGGTTGTAAGTTATTTAAGGTGTTACATGAATATTGCAAAAGCAAAACCAAGAATATTCTCTGCTGGTCGTGAATTAAATTATGATTCTGTAATACCAAGAATTGCTGCAACATGGACATTTTATGGTGCGGCCGTTGTAAGACAATTTGAATTAATGGGTTCTGTTTCAGCAAATTCATCAGCTGGAATTAGTAGATCTAGAGATAAATTGAGAGCTTTACAGCTTATTGGAAATACAGGTGTAGAGATGCCCATAACCGGTTATGTTCATTTTTCTAGAGACGTTGAATCTGTTTTAAAAAGTGTAGGTGAACCACCATTTGTTATTAAATTACTTGAGGGAACTCAGGGAAGAGGTGTAGTCTTAACTGAAACAATGGATGCTGCAATAAGTGTAATTGAGACAATGAAAAAAATTGATGCAAACATTCTTGTTCAAGAGTTTATCAGTGAGTCTAAAGGTGAAGATATAAGAGCAATCGTTGTGGGAGATAAAGTAGTTGCCTCAATGAAAAGAATTGCAAAACCTGGAGAATTTAGATCAAATGTACACTTAGGAGGAAGAGTTGAAAATTATGATATATCTCCTGAAGAGGAAGAGAGTGCAGTTAAAGCAGCAAAGATTCTTAAATTGGATGTTGCAGGAGTTGATCTAATTCAATCAAACAGAGGTCCTTTGGTACTTGAAGTAAATTCCTCTCCCGGATTAGAAGGAATCGAAACTGCATCAGATATTGATGTTGCAGATGAAATTATTACATTTTTAGAAGATAAAGTAGAAAATACAGACAAATCAAAGCCAATAGATATATAGTCTTTTAAATATCGATATGTAACAGGATCTTAAGAATATTGTATTTTAGAAAATTTTTCACAATATTAAATTGACTTAAGATTCCCTCATCTAAAACTTTTTTACCATATAAAACAACAGGCACTCTCAATAAAAATTCTTCATAACCATCTTGAATATCAACTTTTTCAATATTAAAAAGATTGTTTAAATAGCCTAAGCTTTTTAAACCTTTATCACATAATTCACAATTTTCGGTTACGACAATACGTAAAGTAGGCATATCTCTAATATAGTCAAATGAGACCTTGGACTTTAATATTTATCGTTTTATTAGCTGTAATTATTTTTGTTTCAGGTGCGATTGTTTTAAATATTATTTCTTAATATCTATTTTCTCACCATCAACTACACCTATTATTTCTGAAGCATTGTTGTTTTTAGCAAAGATTGAAATCATACCCCACGAGTCAGTAATCAAACCAACTTGGTTTACTCCATCATTTTGATAGGTTTGGGACCATGTCATTTTAATTTCCTGATTTTGTATATTTACGCTTAAAACATCTCCAATATTTTTTCCGAGATCATTAAGTTCATCGGGTGAAATGTTGGTTTGACAATTACCGTAATGATCTATCCACAAGATTTCGCCCTTTACCTCATCTTCTTTTTTTTCTGTTAAGGGAATCAAATATTGTTGAAGATTCATCAAATCAACTTCCTCTCCACAATCTTTGATATCAAGCTGACCTGACGCTAAACCTGCAGCAAAAGGAGAGAATATATCTCTAGCATGAAAAGTATTTCCATCACTAGGGATAATCCAATTTTCATTTTCAAGAAGATATGCTTTTTTAGCTCCACCTACAGTTGCACATGCAAGATTTAATAATCCATTATCAGGTCCAATCATCACCCCCCAATCAGTCTCTATAGCAACAGGTTTTCTTTCTGTCCCTACACCTGGATCAACAACTGCTAAGAGAACGCCTTGTGGAATATATTGAATAGCCCTCATGAGTAAGAGACTTCCATATTTGATATTTTGTGGTGGAATCCCATGAGAAATATCATTGACTTTGATATTGGGGTCGATTCTACTAATTACACCTTTAACAATGCCAACTGAACCGTCTGAAATTCCAAAATCTGATGCAAATGATATTATCTTTTTCATTAGACTAAGTATAAAAGTACTTGAAATCTTAATTAAATAAAAAGGGACAAGATGAGAAAAATAATAATCGGAGTTTTATTTTTTGTAGTTATTGCATATTTTGGAATTGGTTTTTATGTTTATGGAGAATCAGTAGCTGTACCCTGTTCGATTGTAGAATCTGAAAAGGATAATAGACCTGATAACTTCTCGCTTGGAGAAAAAGCAGATTGGGACCCATCAAAATATTTTGTTCAAGATTATGAGACTGTCTTAATTAATACAAATGATGATGTTGTTTTAAGTGGATGGTGGATGGAAACAGATAAAAACGCTCCAACAGTAATAGGTTTGCATGGTGTCACAAGTGGTAAGCATTCACCTGATGTTTTATTAGTAGGAGGCATGCTTGTTAGTGAAGGATTCAACTATTTAACATTTGACTTCAGAGATCATGGTGAAAGTACCTGTGAAGATGGTGTTCATTCCGCAGGTCAAAAAGAAATCTACGACGTAAAGGCAGCAATTGATTGGCTAGTAAATGAAAAAAATATACCGTCTAACAAAATTGGTATACACGGTTCATCATTTGGTGCGATGGTTGCTTTGATGGCTCAATATGCAAGCGATGATATAAGTGCTCTTTCAATTGTTGACACCCCATTCGATTTTGCAACTCTTGTTAGAGAAGAATTAATTTACCAAGGTTTTCCTCCATTTCTATATGAACCAGTAAATCATTATGCATTGCTTTTTGAGGGAATAGATATAACTGAAGTAAGTCCTGAAGATGGTGTTTCCAAAGGAAAAAATCCAATGATTATTTTTAATGGAATAAAGAGCGATAGAGTACTATCACACCACACTGATGATTTAATTAATGCAGGAAACCAATACAATGTTGAAATGTTAATTAATAGATACCCTGAACTCTCTCATACAGAAATTATGTTTGTGTATCCAGATGAGTTTTTGAGTAAAATAGTCCCATTTTTTAGAGAGAGATTGAATTGATAAAAAAAATATTTATTGGAATAGGTATATTATTAACAGTTATTCTTGTTGGTTCAGGTTGGTATTTTTCTGGATTAATTTACGAAATTGGATTTAATATTAACAATCAAGACAACCTTGATGCAGGTACTGCCGAAGACAATATTGTAGTAGAACAAATAAATGAAAATACAGTTTTATTAGACGTCAAGGATGAGCTTTGGGGCCCACTCCTAGAAAATGGAATATATGGTGTATTAGGACAAAATGGCTTCATGGTTGTTAGTGACATTATTGAAGAAAAAGATGGAATTGTTGAAAGAAAAATAGATTATCAAGAGGGAAACTTAGTTGTGGGTGAAAGAGTATCTTATAGCCTCTCTTTAGTTGAAAATTCTGAAGGAAACTATATACCCGTTGGAGCATCTGGTTGGTCTGGACAAGCAACTGAAGGAATATACACTCCAATGTCAGTCTCAAAACTAGATTATGAAGAAGTAACCTACACATCAACATTTAGTGAATATCCAGCTTTCTTAACAAATAAAGGTGAGGATGGTTGGGTAATATTTATACATGGTTTTCGAGGAAATTACCAAAGGGAAGTTTTTGCATTGCTTAGAGCTCAAGAAATTGAAGAAATTGGATGGAAGTCAATGATAATTGCGTATAGAAATGATGCTGGCATGAAGCAAGATCCATCAGGAATGTATCAATACGGAGCTACAGAGTGGGAAGATGTTGATGGAGCAATTAAATACGCAAGGCAAAATGGAGCAAAAAGTGTAGTTTTATGGGGTGTAAGTGGAGGTGGAGGCCCAGTTGCTTCTTGGCTTCAAAACTCAAGTGATAAATCTTTAGTAGATGGGGTGATTTTGGAAGCTCCAACATTCAATTTTATTGAAAGTGTTGAAGTAAATGGACAAGCAAGATTTCCTTGGCTTCCAGAGAGCCTTTTTGATTATTACACATGGCTATCTGAAGTACGATTTGGTATCGACTTTGATAGTATGGACTACAGAGAGGCTGTGATTGATTCTACTGTTCCAATGCTACTTTTTCATGGCGATGACGATGAGTGGATACCAGTATCTTTGTCAGATTTCATAGCATCAAAAAGAGATAAAAATCTTACATATATGAGATATGAAAATGTTGGACATGTGCAAGCTTGGAATGCTGATCCAGAATTATATATTAGAACTGTTAGTAATTTTCTAACTTCACTTGAAAAGTAGTAATTCGTACTCTTTTTCAATATTCGAGGAGGTTTTTACCCAATCATATTTTTTTGATTTTTCGATACATGATAAAGAAATTTCCTCAAATTTTTTATTTTCATTGACTAAGTTTTTAACAAAATTATTGACCTCTATATCAATTAAATTCTCAGATAAATAACCATTCTTATTGTTTTCAATAATTTCCATCAATGATCCATTATTTATAGTTAATACTGGTACTCCCATCGTATTAGCTTCAATCGCAACAAGTCCAAAGGTTTCAAATCGTGAAGTATGAATCAATAGTTTTGCTTTATTAAGGAGTTCAATAATTTTCGTTTGTTCAAGGTTATCCAAGAACTCAACATGTGTTTCCAAATTAAAATCTTTTACAGTTTGTTCTAGTTCCAGTAAATATTCATCTCCGTATTTACCACTAGGACCTCCGATAAAAATACATCTGAAATCATTTACAATTTTTCTAAAATTATGTAAAAATTTTAATGTTTGAAGCTGTCCTTTTTGTTCCTGTATTCTGCCAATCGATAAAAAAATATTTTCTCTTTTAATAGACAAATCTGGTGAAAATATTTCTCTATCAACTCCAGGAATAATTTTTTTAATTTTATTTTCGTCAACTTTGTATGTGTCAGCAATCAACATATTTTCAAATTCTGAAGAAGCAGTAACTAGATCAGATGAGGTCATTACAATTTTTTCACAATCAACTCTTTCTTTGTTATAACCATCTAGAAAAACCCCCAAACTATGAGATGTAAAAACAAATGGTATGTCGAATTCATTTGATATCTCTTTTGCAACAAGACCTGACAACCAATAGTGTGCATGAATTACGTCAAAACTTTTTAGGTCTAAAGATTCTTCAAGCTTATTTTTAAATTCTTGTAAGAAAACTTCTTTATCTTCGACATTAAGATTGGATTCAAAAATGTTCAGCGAAATAAATTCAAGATTGTTATCTTTAAAGCTTTCTGCTTTTTCACCTGTTACAACAGTTACATTGTGATTGTCTGATAAATGTCTTGAAATTTGTTGAACATAAATACTCATACCTCCCCCATCATTCTTTCCTACTTCATTAAAAGGAGAGGTGTGAAATGCAAGCTGAAGAATATTCATACTTTAATTTTTAGATCATATAATTGATGTACTTGACCACCAAAATTAAATTTATATTTTTCATCACCCTTTAAATAATCAAAATATCTTTTCTTATTATTGATACTGTTTTGCAACAACTGATCATTCAAATAAGTCCCCGTATTAAATTCTTCTAAAGAATGATCTCTGCATGAGTTATAAAGATAATCTACGATTTCTGACTCGTATACAAAAGCTGAGGAAATCATAGAATCGTTGTAATTAATATAATAAATGTACCAATTTTCCTGTTCAATTAGTGATCTATAGAAACTCTCAACTGTTTCAGTCATGTACTTCCCTTTTGCACCTGTGGACTTCTTGTGTAATCTTACAAATTCATCAAAAATATCACTATTTTTACTTTTTTGAAAAGAGATATCTCCAAATTTATCATTAAATATTCTTTTCTTTCTCTTTAGCTCATGTCTATTTTTTTTAGATAGAGCACTTAGGTATATTTCATAACTTTCAGGAAGCTCAAGGTATACAGATATATCACTTTTGACAATTTCAATAGAATTAAAAGTGTTTTGGTTTAAGAATTGAGAAATCTGAAAGTAACTAAGCGAATCAAATTGAAAATACTCTATTTTCAAGTCCTTGATTTGGTCCTCAGAAAAATAGGGTGTAATTCGATAGTCAGTAAAATCCCTATCAATTTGAAATTCAAGAGTGTTTGACTCTAACTTGTAGTAATCAAAAATAGCTTCTGATTTTGAATTGTTTAATTTTGCACCAGATTGTGTGAACCCGATATCAATAAATGGAGAGTTTGCTACTAAGTCTTTAACCACAAATTCTAGAATAATCCATTAATGAGATTTAATACATCTACAAAATACAAAGCAAATAAAAAAGAAACTAAATAATCATAAAGATAGATTTGGGTCGTGAGTGTTGAAAAATATTTATATTCTCTTCTGTTTCTCTGAAAGAGAAAATTCATTATCACTGTAAAAATTGATATTAATCCTGCTGCAATCAAAACATATTGTATGGTGAAGCCAGAGAACAAACTAACTGTTGAAACAACAAAAAACGATGCAAAAAAATTAAAGAAATATTGATAATTGCTAAATTGTATATTGAAAAAAGTTGCCAAAGTTTTTATAAAAAAAAGTATTAGAAACAAAAAAGTTAGAAAATCTAAATTTTCACTAAACGGTTTTGAAACAAAAAAAGAAACTAGAAAAAAAGAAATAAATGTCACTAAATAAGCATTTCCGAATGTAGAAATACTTATATCTTTAAAAGTAAGATAAAAAATACCTATCAGGATCGAAATCAAAAAGATCATATTCTTTATTTCGCTAATTTCAAAAAATATTGTCGCGACAGGGGAAAAAGAGGTTATGAGTAGTAGAAAAATTAGTATATATTCATTATTCGTTGTACGTAACTCACATGCAAGTAGCTCTAGTTGCCAAGCTAGAATTAATCCAACAAAACAAGAGATAATTAGATTTTCATTGTTTAAAAAAATTGTTATAAAAATTCCAAAAGTAAGAACTGTCTGGATGTATCTAAGTTGGGTTTGTAACATTATCCTCGCGAAAATTTTACCTAGATATGCTTGAAAACTAAAGTGATTTGTATATAATTAAAAAACACTATATTTAGTGTCAAAAACAGTGGCATATACTACATTTAGTTATAAAAAGGAGATATTGTGGCAAAAAATACAGGGCTCAAGATAAATAGGAAATATACCTCACCTGGTGATCCTTACAAAGACATAGTTTGGGAAAAGAGAAGTTCAAAGATTACTAACCCAGATGGTTCAGTGGTTTTCGAAATGAATGATGTTGAGATCCCTTCAACATGGTCTCAAGTAGCAACTGACATAATGGTTTCAAAATATTTTAGAAAAGCTGGTGTTCCTCAAACAGATGAAAATGGAAACGAACTTAAAGATGATAATGATGAAGTTGTTCTAGGTCCTGAAACATCGTCCAAGCAGGTATTCAACCGACTTGCAGAGACATGGAGACACTGGGGTGAAAAGACTGGATATTTTGCATCAACAGATGATGCCCAGGCCTTTGAAGATGAATTAAAGTATATGCTTGCAACACAGATGGCAGCTCCAAACAGTCCTCAGTGGTTTAACACAGGTCTTAATTACAAATATGATTTAACGGGTAAAGCGCAAGGTTTTTGGTATGTTGATCCAAGCACAGGTGAACTCACTCCGGGTGAAGACTCTTACTCAAGACCTCAACCACATGCATGTTTCATTCAATCAATTGATGATGATCTTGTTAATGAAGGTGGAATTATGGACCTTTGGGTAAAAGAGGCAAGATTATTCAAGTTTGGATCTGGAACAGGTACAAACTTTTCAAACTTAAGAGGTGAGGGGGAAAAACTTTCCGGTGGAGGTGTTTCCTCAGGTGTTATGTCATTTCTAAAAATTGGCGATAGAGCTGCAGGTGCAATCAAATCGGGTGGAACAACAAGAAGAGCTGCAAAAATGGTTATTCTTGATCTTGACCATCCAGATATTGAAGATTTTATTGAGTGGAAAGCTATTGAAGAAGATAAGGCAAGAGCACTAATCAATGCTGGGTATCCATCAGACTATAACGGCGAAGCATATGCTACTGTGTCTGGTCAAAACTCAAATAACTCTGTAAGAGTACCAAATGAATTTATAAAAGCACTCGAGACAGATGGAGATTGGGAACTTACAGCAAGAACTGATGGTTCAACAATGAAAACTGTAAAAGCAAGAGTGTTATGGAATAAAATAGCAGATGCTGCTTGGAGATGTGCAGACCCTGGTGTTCAATTCAACACAACCATAAATGAGTGGCACACTTCCCCAGCAGGTGGACAAATTAGAGCCTCAAATCCATGCTCTGAATACTTATTTTTAGACAATACTGCCTGTAACTTGGCAAGTTTAAACTTAGTTAAGTTTTATGATGATGATAACCAGGTTTTTGATGTCACATCATATAAGCATGCACTAAGAATCTGGACTGTAGTACTTGAAATATCAGTTGAGATGGCTCAGTTTCCTTCAAAAGAAATCGCTCAAGGATCATATGACTACAGAACACTTGGTTTGGGATATGCAAACCTTGGATCCCTTTTAATGAGAAAAGGTATTGCGTATGACTCAGAATTAGGTAGAGCTATTGCAGGTGCTTTAACAGCAATGTTGACTGGTGAAGCTTATAAAGCCTCAGCAGAGATGGCAAGCATAGTAGGACCATTTCCAAAATTTTCAAAAAACAAAGACAATATGCTTCGTGTTATGGGTAACCATAGAAAAGCAGCTTATGACTCTGGTGATTATGTTGGAATCAGCCATGACTTACTACCAATAGATCAAGATTTATGCCCTGCTGATTTACTAAAAGGTGCACAAGAGTCATGGGATGGTGCGCTTGAACTGGGTGAAAAATATGGGTATAGAAATGCACAAGCTACTGTACTAGCTCCAACTGGAACCATTGGTTTGCTTATGGATTGTGATACAACAGGTGTAGAACCAGACTTTGCATTAATGAAATTTAAGAAACTAGCTGGTGGTGGCTATATGAAGATAGCGAACCAATCAATTGGCCCAGCATTGAATGCACTAGGTTATACCAGTCAACAAACTGAAGAAATAATTCAATATGTCATTGGTTCAATGTCCCTTGATGGTGCTCCATTTGTAAATAAAGAAACACTTAAAGAAAAAGGTTTGAATGATGAAGATATTGAAAGTATTGAAAATTCTTTACCGGGTGCTTTTGAAATACAACATGCATTCAATGTTTTTGTTATTGGGGAAGAAACAATGCAAAGACTAGGTATCCAAGAAGAAGAATATACGTCCTTTGATTTCAATCTATTAGAGAAGCTTGGATTTATAAAGACTGAAATAGCAGAAGCAAACAAATACATTTGTGGAACTCAAACGATCGAGGGAGCTCCGCATCTAAAAGATGCTGATCTTAGTGTCTTTGATTGTGCCAACAAATGTGGAAAAGATGGTGAAAGATTCATTCACTACATGGGTCATGTAAGAATGATGGCTGCAGCACAACCTTTTATTTCTGGTGCTATTTCTAAAACTGTAAACATGCCTAATGAAGCAACCATAGAAGATATTGAAAATTGTTATTTTGAATCTGCAGGTCTTGGGATTAAGGCAATAGCAATTTATAGAGATGGGTCTAAAGCATCACAACCATTATCTGCATCATCAGATGATGGTGAATCTGAAGAAGCTGATCCGCAAGTCTCTGAAATAATTGAAAGCGAATCAATGTTAATACATGGAAATTATCCTGCTGGAACAAGCCCAACAAAAGCTTACGCTGGAACAACAAGACCAAGGTTCCTGTTGCCTGAAAGAAGAGAAGGATGGACTCAAGAAGCAAAAATTGCTGGTCATAAAGTATATCTTAGAACTGGAGAATATCCTGATGGAACACTTGGCGAAGTTTTCATAGATATCGCAAAAGAAGGTGCAACGCTTAAGGGAGTTCTTGGATGCTTTGCCATTGCTGTCTCTAAAGGTCTTCAATATGGTGTTCCTCTTGAAGAGTTTGTGGATACTTTCACTTTTCAAACATTTGAACCAAGAGGTATGGTAGAGGGCCATGAGAACATAAAAATGAGTAACTCAATTGTTGATTATGTCTTTAGAGCACTTGGTCTTGAGTACTTAAAT
>CACPJC010000005.1:0-67770 GCA_902634185.1 uncultured Candidatus Actinomarina sp. | reverse complement strand
TCAAAATTAATTCTTTGTAATGTTCAAAAAAAAGATGAGGTATTTGTTGTATCTTATGATAAAGATAATTTTTTTTACAAAGACGATAGTCTTTATCTAACTGTTAATTAACCAGTCATATATTTTACTTGTTGGTTCATCATCTAAATATTCAGGATGCCACTGTATTCCAATTGCGTCCCAGCCATTTGTTATTTCAATTCCTTCGATAACATCATCTTCAGATCTTGCAGAAATAATTAAATCATCTCCTAATTTATCGATACCTTGATGATGTATACTATTAACTTCAAAATTTTTTTCTTGGACAATGCCTTCTAATTTTGTTTCTTTTTCAATGTTTATTCTATGAACATATCTTCTCGCGTCATCATAAGGTTTTTGATGTTCAATTTCATTAAAACCACTTTTTTTTAGATCTTGATGCAGTGTTCCACCCTTGTAAACATTTAATAGTTGATGGCCTCTACATATAGCCAATGTTCTAATATTTTTATTCTCAGCCTCTTTCAGTAGGTTTAATTCCGTTAAGTCACGTAAATCATCCACTCTTTCTATCGTATCATCTTGGTTTTGGTCATACATTTTTGGATTTATATCACCTCCACCAGTAACAATGAGTGCGTTTATTCCAGATAAATTAATTGATTCCCTATTTTGTTGAGGGATAATATTAACTTGTGCACCATGATTGTTACATTGTTTTATAAAATCAAAATTTAAAACTGAGCATTCAATTTCACCGGCAGACATTTTTACATCTTTATTCCCTGTACTAATTCCTACTATAAAATTATTCATTTATATAAAACACAGATTGAACTTCAACACAGACATTAAGTGGCAAACTTGAAACTCCCACCGCAGACCTTGTTGGTTTTTCCGAAAAGAATTCATCTAATTTATCAGTAAAGCCATTTAATACATTAGGTTGATCTGTAAAGTCCGATGTACAATTTACAAATCCTAGTACATTTACAGGAATCAATTTTTTTATATCTGAAATTGTTAAAAGTGAAGCAATAGTAAGTTCCGCACATAATGACGCTGCATCATACCCTTCTTCTATAGAAATTTCATTAGGGATTTTGCCTATAGTTTTCTTTTCGTCAGTGATCGGAACATGTCCTGAAGTATATATAAAGTCACCAATCTTTTTCACTGTTACATAGTTGCCAGCTGCTTTTGGTGCCTCAGGCAATTTATCATTCATCTTTTGATAATTTTTCAAGTAAATCTACAACACGATTTGAATAACCCCATTCGTTGTCATACCAGCAAACTACTTTGATATGGTTGTTATTTAGTATTTGTGTTGATGAAGCATCATAAATACTTGAATGAGGATTCTTGAGAATATCTGTAGAAACAAGTGGAATATCTGAGTAATCTAAAATTCCTTTAAGTTCATTTTCAGAGGCTTTTTTTACTGCATTATTTATGTCATCAATAGTTACTTCTTTCTCCACCTCAACAACAAGGTCTACAACACTACCATTCGGGACAGGAACTCTCATTGCCATTCCATCAAGTTTTCCATTTAATTCAGGAAGAACCATACCAACAGCCTTTGCAGCACCAGTAGATGTTGGAATTATATTTTGTGTTGCATTCCTTCCTCTTCTGAAATCACTGTGAGTTGTCTCTGCTAACGCTTGATCATTTGTATAAGCATGAACAGTTGTCATCAATCCTGATTTAATTTTAAAGTTGTCATTTAATACCTTTGCTATTGGAGCTAAACAATTAGTCGTACAAGATGCATTGGAAATCAACTTATCGTCTGGATTTAAGGAATTGTCGTTTACACCTAAAACTACTGTTGCATCTATTTCATCTTTAGGGGGTACTGTTAGGACAACTTTTTTTGCACCTGAGGAGATATGTTTATCTAACGAGTCTTTATCTCTAAAAAAGCCAGTTGATTCTACTACCAAGTCAACACCTAAATCACTCCAAGGAATCTCTGCAGGATCACTGTGGGATATTAATTTAATTTTTCTGTCTCCAACAATTAAGGAATCATCCTCTAATTCAACATTCATGTTTAAAATTCCCATTATTGAATCATGTTTAAATAAATATGATAATGTTTCCTTATCACCTAGGTCATTAATTGCAATTACATTTAAATCTGAATTTGATTCAACAATTATTCTTAAAACAGACCTACCTATTCTTCCAAAGCCATTTATTCCAATATTATTCAAATTGTACCTCCGATGATTTCACGGCTTCAATGATCCTTGAGGCATAACCCCATCCATTATCAAACCAAATTATTAGTTTTAATTTATCTTCATCAATACACATAGTTGATAATCCATCAATTAACCCAGAAAGAGAATTTCCAACCACATCTGAAGAAACTATTGGATCATATGTAAATCCAATAATATTTTTCAATGAATTATTTGCGGTTACTTTCTCAAGGTAACTATTTACCTCATCTTTAGATGTTTTAGTTTTTAAATTCAAAGTCAAATCGATCGTACTTCCATCTGGCACGGGTACTGTCATTGAAAACGAAGCTATTTTATCTTTAAGCATTGGTAATGCACTCTCAATAACTTTTGATGAATTAGTAACTGATGGAATGATATTTTCTCCAGCTGCTCGATTGTTTCTAAATCCTGCACCCGCAACATCAGCAAGACGATTCGAATTTGAATATCCATGAACCGTTGTTAAAAATACTTCATTAATTCCATACTCAGACTCAATAACTTTAAGAATGGGACCAACCGCATTTGCAGTATTTGAGCCAAAAGAAATAATGTCTGATTCCAAACTGATAGATTCATCGTTACATCCAGAAACGAGCAATGGAATATTTGAAAAATCAACTGGAGTTGAAGCTATAAATACTTTCTTTGCACCTTTAGAGATATGATTTTGCGCTTCATCTAAATTTTGAGGTTTACCAGTAGCTAATATGACAATATCTGTATTTAGACTTATCCAATCAGATTCATCTGCATTTTTCCAGGAATTAAAGATAGTTTCTTTTCCATTAACCGTTATTACGTCATCAGAGATATTTACTTCATGACTCAATTTTCCATAAATTGAATCGTATTTAAGTAAGTAAATTAAATTATCTTTATCTGCAGTATCAGATACAGATACGATATTTATATTGTCTTCTTCCAGAGTTTGTCTAAAGATGTCCCTACCAACTCTTCCGAAACCAACTAAAGATACGTTAACCAACTGTCATTCCTCACTTCTGTTTTTTTTACAAAAATATTGGTACAATCAAATAATAATATTATCGAATTGTTGAAAATTATGTCTACTTTAGATAAAAAAATTGAAAATTATATTTTTGGAAATATTCCAACTTCAGAATTACTCGATAAGGCCTATGATATAAAAGTTCAAAATTTTGGTAAAACAATTACTTATAGTCCTAAAGTATTCATCCCTTTAACAACATTATGTCAGGACGCTTGTGCTTATTGCACTTTTGTAAAAACACCCAAAGATGGAGGTACATATCTTACATTTGAAGAAGTTGATGCTATTGCAAATGTGGGAGAAAAATCAGGATGTTTTGAAGCTCTTTTTACACTCGGGGATAAGCCAGAAATTAAATGGTCTTTTGCAAAAGAGGAGCTAGAACGATTAGGTTTTAGTACAACTTTTGATTACTTGATTGAAAATGCAAAAAGAGTAAATGAAAAATACCATTTATTTCCCCACATTAATCCTGGTTTAATGTCAAGAAAGGAAATTAAAGAATACAGGCAACATTCACCATCTGGGGGCTTAATGCTTGAATCCTTTTCAAAAAACTTATCTCAAAAAGGTAAAGCACATTATGGGGCAAAAACTAAAGATATAAACTTAAGATTAGAAACTCTTGAAAATGCAATGAGTGAAAAATATCCAATGACCACTGGTCTATTGTTAGGAATTACTGATACCAAAAATGAAATCATTCAAGACATATATCAACTTATTCAAACCTGTAAAGTAAATACATCCATTCAGGAAGTGATACTTCAAAATTTCAGAGCAAAGCAAAATACATTAATGAAGAACCATTCAGAAATTGTAAACGACTTATTTATGAGAATTATTGCAACAACACGGTTATTTTTACCAAATCACATTTCTTTACAGATACCACCAAATTTAGCAAGCAATATTGAATTATTTTTAAAATCTGGAATAAATGATCTTGGAGGGATATCTCCAAAAACAATTGATTGGGTTAATCCAGATCATAATTGGCCAAATCTAATCGAACTTAAAAATGTAATTAAACAAACAGATCAAAATCTTATCCCTCGTTTACCTGTCTATCCTTCGTATATAAATAAAGACTGGTTAAGTCCAAGTATTTATGAAAAAGTAAGTAGTGTAGTTAATGAAAATGGATACCCAAAAGAACATGAATTTACAAAATAACATATCTTTTCTGAGGATTCGTCCGTGTGATTCAGATAATGAAATTTATTTAAATTCAAGAAAAAAAGAGGGAACTTCATCTTTTTACATAGACAAACCCGTTGATCTTGAAAAAATACATAAAAAAGATTTCCAAACGATTTCAGACAGTAAACTTGATGAATCATTTCAGTGGTTTGTAACCTACAAAAGTTGGAAAGAATTTGAAGATGTTGATTCCCACAGGATAGTTTATAGATCCTCTAATATTTTAGAAAATGACATGGAAGTAATTACAAGATTAAATCCATCCTATGTACTTCTAACAGATTTAGAAAACATAAAATTTCTAAAGAGTATTCAACCTTCACTTAATTTTAAAATATCAAAATATGTTAACTCCATAGAGGAGGCAAAGGAATCTATGGCAAAAGGAGTTCAAGATCTTTGGCTAAGAGACTGGAGTTATAGAGAGATAAAAGAATTAAAAAATACTACAAACTTCGAATTATTCGAGAGAACACTATTTTCTTTGGTTGATGTAAATAAAGCTCGGAAATTATTATCAAAAATTCAATTTACTAATTTTTTACAATTACGAGATGTAAGAGGGTACAAACGATTTCCTGCAAATTGGTCTCCAGGCTCTGGAAAGGAAATTCCTAAACTAAATGGATTAACATATAATGTTTCATCATCCTTCAAATCAACTAATTTTGAAAAAATCTTATCTAAAGCCCAAGAGGGAAATGAGATAAATAATGATGAATTAGAAGAACTTTTTAAAACGTCTGGTTTGCACATAAACAAAATCGCAGAAGTTGCAGATAATTTAAATCGTTCAATTAACAAAGATGATGTAACTTTTGTCAAAAATCGTAATATTAATTACACAAACCAATGCTATTTTAAGTGTGGCTTTTGTGGATTCTCAAAAGGACCAAAAAGTCTTAACTTGAAAGAAAAACCATACAACTTAGAGCCACAAGAAGTTGTGAAACGAAGTGTTGAAGCATTTAACGACGGAGCTTCTGAAGTATGCTTGCAAGGGGGTATTCATCCTGAGTACACGGGTAAATTTTATCTAGAAATTGTAAAACAGATAAAAAAAGAAGTACCTGATTTACATATACATGGATTTACTCCTTTAGAAATTTGGCAGGGTGCTGAGACTATAAATTTAAGTATCGAAGATTATTTAATCTTACTTAAGGATGCAGGATTAAATACACTACCAGGTACAGCTGCTGAAATACTTGATGACAGAATAAGAAAATATTTATGTCCAGATAAAATTACATCTGAACAATGGGGATATGTTATGGAAGTGGCCCATTCTTTAGAAATTAAATCTACAGCAACAATTATGTTTGGTCACATTGATGATATAAAATCTTGGGTCAATCATTTTGATTTAATTAAAAGGATTCAAAAGAGAACTAAGGGCTTTACTGAAATAGTTCCATTGCCTTTTGTTCACATGGGTTCGCCAATTTTTCTTCAGGGAAAAAGTATGCCAGGACCTACTTGGGATGAAGTAACTTTAATCCATGCTCTTGCAAGAATTTATTTTCATGGTTCAATCGATAATATTCAGGCAAGCTGGGTAAAACTGGGACACGATGGTGCCTCTAAACTACTTCATGCAGGTGTAAATGACCTTGGTGGAACACTAATCAATGAAAATATTAGTAGAGCTTCAGGTGCTGATCACGGTCAGCACACAACCGATTTAGAATTTGTTGAACTTATTGAGAAAAGTAATAAGAAGCCTTTTTTAAGAAATACTCTTTATACAGAAAAAAAGAGCTTGTCTGCAATTTCAAATTTAGAGAATGTTATCAAACTTTAACGTTATTACTTTATTCCCTGAGATATTTCAAAAGTGGATTAATGTTGGCGTTCTTTCCCATGGTATTGAAGAAAAATTATTTGAATTTAGCAGTACAAATTTAAGAGATTATGGCATTGGTAGTTATAAACAAGTGGATGACGCTCCATACGGTGGAGGACCAGGTATGGTATTAATGGTTGAGCCTTTAGATAATGCAATTAAGGAATCTAAAAAAGATATCAACATATTTTTAACACCAAGCGGACAGCAATTAAATGAAGATTTGATACAAGATCTTCACGGATATGAATCAGCGAATATTATTTGTGGAAGATATGAAGGCTTTGATCAAAGAATAATCGAAATGCATAGCGATTATGAAATTGCGATCGGACAGACTGTTGTATCTGGTGGAGAGGTTCCTGCAATGTTTTTAATTGAAGCTCTAGTAAGAAAAATTCCAGGAATTCTTGGGAATTCAGAATCTTTAACAAATGAATCATTTACAAACAACAAATCTGATTTTCCTGTGTATTCAAGACCTGAAATTTATGAAAATCTCAATGTTCCTGAAGTTTTGCTATCTGGCGATCATAAAAGAATTGAAGAATGGAAAAAGAATAATTTAAAAGACATTTAAACTCTTTTTATATCTATAATTTCAATCTGAGGGAACATGAATTTAATACAAGAAATTGAAAACAATCAACTGAAAACAGATTTACCGGATATCAAAGCTGGTGATACTGTAAAAGTTAATGTCAAAGTTTCAGAGGGCAATAGAGAGAGAATTCAAACCTATGAGGGTGTTGTTATCTCTTTAAAAGGTGTTACTGTCAACAAAACGATAACAGTTCGTAAGCTTTCCTTTGGAGTTGGTGTTGAAAGAATTTTTCCAATACATGCACCAATTATTGATTCAATAGAGGTTACTCGTAAAGGTAAAGTAAGAAGATCAAAACTTTATTATTTAAGAGATAGAATCGGAAAATCTGCAAAAATCAAAGAAGACAGAACTACCTAAAGTAAAATAAAATTATTATTAAATTTCTTAAAAATTTCACAACTATATTAGCTGCCTTTGTACTAGCTACTGTTTTAAGAACATTTTTATTTCAAATATATTTCATTCCAAGTTTGTCAATGTTCCCAAATATAAATATTGACGATAGAGTTCTAGTTGTAAAAGATGAGATTATTGATTACGAATATAATATAGGTGATATTGTCGTATTTTATGCTCCACAGTCCTCAATTCCATTAAGCACCGACCTTTTGGTTAGTAATTTAAAAGTATGGAATTTAATAACTCAAAATGAAGTTAATGATCAAGCCACGGTATATATTAAGCGAATAATAGGTACACCTGGTGATCAAATAAATATAGAAAGTAATGGTTCAATTTTTGTAAATGACATTGAGTTAGAAATCCAAAATGTAAATAATACAAACAACGGAGATATATTTGACATTAAATTATCTGAAAATGAATATTTTCTTGTAGGAGACAACAGAGAGAACAGTTTTGATTCGAGAATGTTTGGTCCTATCTCAAGGGAGAGAATAATTGGTAAAGCTTATTTAAAAATATATCCGTTCAGTGAATTCAAGAATTTAAATGATTGAAGATCAAAATTGGGCTAAAAATAAAAATCAAAGAATTATCGGCGTTGACGAAGTTGGTCGTGGTTCGTTAGCTGGGCCTATTGTTGGAGCTGCCGTAAAGCTTGAATTTCAACATTTAGATTTGTTAAAGGATGTAAAAGATTCTAAAAAATTATCTCCTAAAAAAAGAGAAGAAATTTATGAAAGGGTAAAAGATAATAAGATCGAATATTCTATTTCAGAATGTTCAAATTTACATATTGACCAAAATGGAATTTCCGTTTCAAACAAAGAAGTGTTGTTTAATTCTATCAAAAAGTTGTATCAGAAATCAGACAAAGTCTATGTTGATCATTTCAAAATAGATAAATTTGGTTCTATATCACTGGTTCGGGGAGAAGATAATAGTTACTCCATTGCGCTGGCAAGTATTATTGCAAAGGTCTATAGAGATAATTTAATGGTTGATTTTGGATCAAAATACCCCCAATACTTATTTGAAAAAAATAAAGGTTACGGAACAAGAGAACATTTAAATATGATTCAAAAATATGGAGTATGTGATATACATAGGCTTTCTTTTAACTTAGGGCCCACGCAACAACCGCAAGGGTGATAATTAACGCAAAAATGATATTTGCATAATCTACTTTGTTAGCTTTATATGGTTTATTTGGATCAAAACCCATGTCTACATTCTATATAAAAACTGATTAATATTTATATTATGGTTTTAGAAAGTAACGTAACGAATAATTGCTTGGTTATTTCTTTTAATAGTCCAAAAACCTCAAATTCTATATCTGCTGATGATTGGAAAGAATTAAAAGTGAAAATTAAAGAATTTGAAAAAAGTGACACAAAATATTTGGTTTTAAACAGAGTTAATGACAATTTCTCTTCCGGTGCCCAATTAGCTGAAAATTTAAATGCATCTATGGAAGATGTATCCGAAGCTTCAAAAATGTTATGGGAATGTAAAAAGCCTGTGATTGCTGTTGTAGATGGTGTTTGCGCAGGTGCTGCCTCAAACATGATCTTGCTTAGTGATTTCATTATTGCTACACCTGAAACAAGATTTATCGAAGTATTTGCAAGAAGAGGTTTAGTCGTAGATTTTAGTGGTTCGTGGATCCTACCAAGAATAATTGGAGTTCAAAAAGCAAAGGAGCTTATGATGACTGCTTCTGAGATAAACGGATCTATATTAAATGACTACGGAGTTCTATACAAACTAGTTGAGAAATCAGATTTAGATAGTGAATTAGAGAATTTAGTTGCCCTTCTTGACAAGCAAAGTTTTATATCAATCTGCATGATAAAAGATCAAATAAGAAAAGGTTTAAACACAAACTTTGATGAGTCATTAAGTAATGAAACAGACAATCAAAATAGCAGATTTGTACATACTGATGTGATGGAAGGTATGTCTGCATTTGTAGAAAAAAGACAACCAGAATATAAAAATACATTAGATGAATAAATTAAATTAATATTTATTCAAATTAATGAATAGATATGCAATAATGACTTTATATAAATGGAGGTCTATAACTTGAAAAGTAAAAAGACATTAATTTTATTTTTTGCTTTAGCAATGGTCGCAACCGCATGTTCCAGTGCGGCAGTTCCTTGTGATGAAGTAGAAATTACAACTGGTGAAAATGGTTTACCAGATCTTGACGGATGTGAGTTCACATTTGCCGTAGAAAATGCATACTTACCTTTCAACTACATTGACGCTGAAACTGGCGAAGCAATGGGTTGGGATTACGATGTATTTAACTATATGGGTGAATTAATGAACTTTACACCTGTTTATGTTCCAACAGCTTGGGACGGAATGATTCAAGCTACAGCTGACGGTCAGTTTATGATCGCAGGTGATGGAATAACTATAACTGCAGAGAGAGATGAAATTGTTGATTTTTCAAACGGTTATATTAATTTAGCTCAAAGAGTCCTTGTAGCTTCAGGTAATACTGAAATTACAAGTCTCCAAGATCTTATAGATGGTGACTATACAGTTGCTACTCAAAAAGGAACAACAAACTATGAATTTGCTGTTTCAGCACTTGGTGAGGATAAAGTTCAGGCTTTTGATGACTTCAACTTTGCTATTCAAGCTGTCATTTCAGGAGACGCAGATGCATCAATAATTGATGAAACTGCTGGTCTTGGGTATATGGGAGCTAATAAAGATCAGGTTAAATTAGTTGGTGACGATCTAACATCAGAACAGCTTGGTTTCGCATTTCCTAATGGAAGTCCATTAGTAGATGTCATAAATCAAGGTTTGGCTGAAATGGAAGCTAACGGAAAACTTAAAGAAATAAATAATAAGTTTTTCTCACCAGATTTCTCAGTAACCTATGATGATATTGCAGAATGTGATGAAGACATCCCAGAAGAGTATCGTCCAGATGGCTGTGAAGTTTAACCTTTAAATTAAACATAATTTAAATTTGTAATAGGCACGGAAGTCCGTGCCTATTGCTTTAATATGGTAAGAAATGAAAATAAAGAACTTATTTAAACCGGAAAACTGGTGGATTTTAATACTTGCATCAATCATTTTCTGGATGATGTTTACAATTTTTACAAATCCTGAATATAACAAGGCTTTTTATTTTATTCTTCCCGGTTTAAGAATTACATTTCTTTCCACTGTTGTATCATTTTTGATTGCAATTTTCCTTGGTTTGGTTTCTGGAATTGGTCGTATATCCAAAAATAAAATTGCTAGCACTATTTCAAGAACTTATATTGAATTTATTCGTGGTGTCCCTGTACTGATTTTAATATTTACCATTGCTTTTGTCGTTGTCGTAGATGTAGCTGAATTTTTTAATATTAATAACGGAAATGTTCCAATGTTAGTTCGAGCGATAATTGCTTTGTCAGTATTTTATGGAGCTTATATTGCTGAAGTATTCAGAGCAGGTATTGAATCAGTTCCTGCTGGTCAGAGAGAAGGTGGTGCATCCCTAGGAATGTCTGAAAGACAAATAATGAGATTTATTGTGTTACCTCAAGCTTTTAGAAATATGCTTCCTGCATTGGGTAATGACTTTATATCAATGATGAAAGACTCATCATTACTTTCGGTTTTAGCAGTTGAAGATTTGACTTATAGAGGTCGATTATATTCTGGTAGTACGTTTAGATTTGCAGAAACATATCTTGTTCTTACGGTTCTCTACTTAATAATTACATTATTGCTTTCAGGTTTACAAAGAAGGTTGGAACGAAGGCTTGAAAACACAGAATAAAGAATTACTAGAAAATTATATAAATTATCTTGAAAATGTAAAAAACTATTCAGATCATACAACCACGGCATACAAAAATGATTTAGAACAATATTTTGATTATTTAAAAAATACCAAAAAAAATTTATTTGATAATGAAGATTTTGTCGATTATTTATTTAGTCTTGAACTTGCGAAATCTACAATCAACCGAAAACTGACTTCAGTAAATAACTTTCTATTATGGTCCTCAAAACTTGATAAATATAAAGGAAAAACATTTAGAAAATCCGAAAATCTTAAAACAGAGAAAAAATTACCTAATATTTTGACATCAAATTATATAAATAATCTCATTGATAAATTGCCAACATCTACAGCCAAAGATGTTCGTAATAAAGCAATTATTGAATTACTTTATTCCTCTGGTTTAAGAGTTTCCGAATTAGTTAATTTGAAGATAAATGATGTAAAAAATGATGGATCATTGAGGGTTATTGGAAAAGGAAGAAAAGAACGACTACTACCTATGACAGACCAAGCATATAAAATTATCTCACTTTGGTTAAAAAGTAATCGTGCAGAATTTTTAAAAGACAATGACAATCAATTTATATTCTTAGGTGTAAGAGGAAAACAAATTACTGATAGGGAAGTAAGAAGAGTTGTAAATTTAATTACTGGCACCTTCCCTCATAACATTCGTCATACGTTTGCTACTCATGTACTTGATGGTGGTGCTGATTTACGTGTTGTTCAAGAATTACTTGGACATTCTGATCCAGGAACAACTCAGATTTATACACATATATCAAAAAAGAAACTCCAAGAAAAATATAAAAGAACTCACCCAAGGGGTTGAATAAAACCTTTATTTGGTTATTATTTATTTTAAATAGACACCATGTTTGCAAGTTTCCTTGGTGGACGAAAGTTTGGAAACCGCGAAAGCAAAGAAATATGGGATGAACAACCAAAGGAGAAATATGTCAGCAACAATGAAAGATCTGCTCGAAGCAGGCGTTCATTTCGGTCACCAAACACAACGTTGGAATCCAAAAATGGATAAATATATATATGGTGATAAAAGTGGAATTCATATACTTGATTTAAGAATTACTTATGAGTCACTTGAAAAAGCACAAGATTTTGTTCAGAAACTTGTAGCTAATAGCGGAAAGGTTTTATTTGTAGGTACAAAACCTCAAGCACAAAAAGTTATTGAGGAACAAGCATTGAGAGCTCAAATGCCCTATGTAAACCACAGATGGTTGGGAGGTATGTTAACTAACTTCAAAACGATTATTAAAAGAGTTGTATATCTCAATGAACTTAACGCTTTGGAAAGTTCTGGTGAAATAAATGCTTATCCAAAGCCTGAGAGATTGCGAATCAGAAGAGAGATTGATAAATTAACCAAATCTATTGGTGGTATAGCAAACATGAATAAATTGCCAGAGGCAATATTTATTGTTGATTTGTTAAATGAAACTACTGCATTAACCGAAGCAAGCAAATTAGATATACCTATTATCGGTTTAGCGGATTCTAATGTAGATCCAGAAAATGTTGATTTTGTTATTCCGGGTAATGATGATGCTATTAGATCCATTGAGGTTGTAGCAACTGCAATAGCTGATGCCTGCTTGAAAGGTCTTGGAAAAAGAAAAGAAGTTGAAGATGGAGAAAATCAAGAATGAGTATTTCAGCTTCAGATGTAAAAAAGCTAAGAGATATGACAGGTGCTGGCATGATGGATGCTAAAGAAGCGCTAAAAGAAACAAACGGCGATTTTGATGCTGCCGTAAAGTATCTGAGAGAAAAAGGATTAGCTGATTCTAAAAAAAGATCTGATCGAGAAGCAAATCAAGGCACAATTGGTGAATACATTCATTTTCAACAAGACAGAGCAGTAGCTGGAGTTTTAGTTGAATTGGCTTGTGAAACAGATTTTGTTGCTAAGTCACCAGAGTTTAAAGATATTGCAAAACAAATTGCTATGCATGTTGCAGCAATGAGACCTGGTTATCTAAATATAGAAGATGTTCCAGAAGATAAAATTAACGAAGAAAAAGAAATTATTTTAAAACAATCTGAAAATGAGGGTAAGCCAAAAGAAGTAATGGAAAAAATAGTAGAAGGTAAAATTTCATCCTTTTACAGTGACACTGTTTTAAATGAACAAATATTTGTAAACCCTGAAATTTATGAAGGAAAAGTTGGGGTAATGATTGAAGAAATGTCAGGTAAATTAGGTGAAAGAATTTACATTAAGAAATTTTCTCATCTAGAGGTGGGCAAATAAAACATGTCCAGAGTTTTACTTAAACTTTCTGGAGAATCATTTGCAGATCAAGATACTAATTTTGGTATTGAATCTAATACACTAACTAGAATTGCTGATGAAATTTCAAAGGCTAGTGAAACAGGTGTCCAAATTGGAATTGTTGTAGGCGGAGGAAACTTTTTTAGAGGAGTAAGCGAATCTGCGAAAAACATGGCTCAAGCAAATGCTGATTATATGGGTATGCTTGCTACTGTAATTAACGCAATTGCCCTTAAGGATGCACTAGATAAAAATGGAACAAATACAAGAGTTCAATCTGCAATCACAATGACTTCTGTTGCAGAGCCATACATAAGATTACGAGCAATTAGACACCTTGAAAAGGGTAGGGTTGTTATTTTTGCTGCTGGTACAGGTAATCCTTATTTTACAACTGACACAGCCGCATCTTTGAGAGCAGCAGAAATTGAAGCTGAAATAGTTCTCAAATCAACTCGAGTTGATGGCGTTTATAGTGATGATCCTGAAAAAAACTCTTCTGCTGAACTTTATAAGCAACTTACCTACAAAGAAGTATTAGATAATAAACTTTCAGTAATGGACTTAACTGCAATAACATTATGTGAGGAAAATAACATGCCTATAAGAGTCTTTGATGGCACAAAGGATGGAAACATTTTTAAAGTCTTACAGGGTGAAAAAATGGGAACAATCATTTCGTAATTATGGCAGATAATATCATTTCAGAAGTTGAGCTAGAGATGGGCATCTCCATTGAGCATCTTATTGATGAGTTTGGAAAAATTAGAACTGGAAGAGCTAATCCAAGTTTAGTTACTGGCATACAGGTCGAGTACTATGGTGTAAAAACACCTCTTCAACAACTAGCATCTGTAAGTGTTCCGGACCCTAGACTGCTTGTAGTACAACCATTCGATAAAAACTCATTTGAAGAGATTGAGAAAGCTATTCAAAATGCAGATATAGGATTAAATCCTGCAACTGATGGAGATATTATAAGGATTCCTATACCTGCTTTGTCTGAAGAAAGAAGGAAAGAATTAACTAAAGTAGCTTCAAAGGCTGCAGAAGATACAAAAGTTTCTATTAGGTCACATAGAAGAACAGGAATTGACCAGCTTTCAAAGTTAAAAGATGATTTACCAGCTGATGATTTGAAAAGATATGAGGCTCAGATACAAGACCTAACAGATAAGTTTGTCCAGAAAATTGATGAACTTTATAAAATAAAAGAAAATGAGTTACTCGAAGTTTAAATTCTTTTTTTCTTCGGATGAAGAAGGAACATTTTGGCCAGGTGTTGTTGAGCTGCCGGTAGATAATGAGGTCTCTAGTGTTGAGCCTACTAATGATGAAAATAAAAATCAGCGAATCATTACTGGTGTAATATTATTTGCAATTCTCTCCTTATTTTTTATATCTAAGCTAAGTGCTTTTATCTTGTTTGTATTAGTCGCATTCATCGCTGCTAAAGAATGGTTTGATTTATTTGAATATAGTATTTTTATACCATACCCTTTACTTTTATTTTCAGCACTTGCACCATTGTTAGTTGTTTATTTTTATGAATTATCAAACATATTTATTCCATATTTTATATTTCCACTTGGATTGATAATTTATTTAGGTTTTTATACAAATTTTTCAATTTATGAAAAGTTTGGAAGCGCTATGGTTTTTCATTCATGGTTTTCAATAGGGATTGCATCAATAGGGTGGCTTTTAAAATCTCAAGAATTAATTTTTGTTTACCTTTCAATAATTGCAATTGCAATATCTGATATCTTTGCATATGAGATTGGTAAAAGATTTGGTTCTAGAAAACTTGCTGAAAATATATCACCAAATAAAACTGTGGAAGGATTTTTAGCTGGTCTTTTAATTGGAACTTTGTTTATGAGCTTTAATATTGCAATCAATCTTGATAAAAGTTATCTATCATCATTTTTAGTTTCAATCTTATTCATCTCTCTAGGAGTTGTTGGTGATTTATTTATGTCAAAGATTAAACGATCAATTGATGTCAAAGATTCTGGCACTATATTTCCTGGTCATGGAGGTTTACTTGATAGAATTGATTCCTATTTAATAAGTTTTCCTTATCTTTTAATTGTTTTACAATTTTTTTATTTAAATCTCTAGGTGAGATAATAAGTATATGAATGGGATATTGACTATATTAATGCTTACCTTTTTTGTGGTAATGCATGAAGCAGGACATTATTTTGCTGCTAGATATTCTAAAGTTGCTGTATCTGAGTTTTTTGTTGGTTTTGGCCCAAAAATATTTTCTTTTAAACGAAACGGAACAGAATATGGTTTAAAAGGGATCCCATTCGGGGGATATGTAAAGATACCTGGTATGGATGAGTCTGAGCAAGTTGAAGGATATGAAGATAGTGAATTGTTTCATACTTCAAAATGGACTACAAAACTTTTTATTGCCTCTGCAGGGATAATTGTAAATTTTTTAACAGCCTGGATTATGATATTTGCGATCTTTATTACAAATGGAGTTACACAGCCAACCTTGAATATTGAGACAATAGGGGACTCAATCAATCAACAAGATAGTTCTCCATCACAATCAGCTGGTCTAAGACCTGGAGATACAATTATTCAATTTAATGGTCAAGATGTCGAGACTTGGAATCAACTAGTTTCGATTATAGAAGTCAATCCGGGTCAAGAAGTCAGTATTAAATATCTTCGGGGAAACAGTGTTTACCTAACTTCTGCAATTTTAGAAACGCGTAACATAAATGGTTCAGAAATTGGTTATCTTGGTGTCTCACCAGTAATACAACAAACAGATGTTGGAATTTTAGATGCGGCATTATTTACTACTACTTTAGAAATCGAAATGACTGTCGCGGCGGTAGATGGAATATTTACTTTACTTAGTCCAGAAAATATAAGAACACTATTGGGTACTTACTCTGGAGAAATTGTTCCAGACGAAGCTAGACCATTAAGTCCAATAGGCCTTGCCCAGGCTGGAAGTCAAATTGCTGATAATGGATATATAAATCTTTTCAGCTTACTTGCTTTTGTTAATGTTTTTCTCGCCGTTTTTAATGCAATTCCCTTGATACCTTTAGATGGAGGTCGTGTTTTGCTATCTTTGATAGAGGGAGTAACAGGGAAAAAAATATCAGATAAAAAACTTTACCCTGTTGCAGCTGTTGTAATTGTTGTATTTGTTTTTATTGGAATAACAGCATTTTATTTAGATATAACACAACCAATTAACTTATGATGTTCAACAGAAGAAAAACATCTCAAATTCAAGTAGGTAAAGTTGGAATTGGTTCTAATTTCCCTATATCAGTGCAGTCGATGACAACTACTAAGACTAGAGATGTAGATGGGACACTTGCACAGATTTATGAAGTTGCCTCAAATGGAGCGGACATTGTCAGAGTTACTTGCAATGAGGTTGAAGCTGCTGAAGGTCTTGTTGAGATTACCCAAAGAAGCCCAGTCCCTATTATTGCTGACATACATTTTCAGTATAAGTTAGCACTTGCTGCAGTTGATGCAGGTGTAGACGGGCTAAGACTTAATCCTGGAAACATTAGAAAAGAATCGCAGATTAAAGAAGTAGCTAAAGCAGCATTAAGTGCAAACATCCCAATACGAATTGGGGTAAATGGTGGATCACTTGATAAAGATTTGCTTGAGAAATATGGAGACGCTACCCCTGAAGCTTTGGTTGAGTCAGCTATGACAGAATTAAAATACCTAGAGGATGTTGATTTCTTTAATATAAAGATTTCTGTAAAACATTCAAATGTACCACTAATGATTGAGTCATACAGATTGCTTGCAGAGAAAGTTGAGTACCCTTTACATTTAGGGGTAACCGAAGCTGGCCCACTTCCAGGAGGACTTATAAAATCAACGGCGGGTATATCAACATTATTAAATGAAGGGATTGGAGATACAATAAGGTATTCATTAACCGCCGACCCAATAGAAGAAGCCAAAAGTGGTAGACAGTTACTCGAATATTTAGGACTCAGAGAGAGAAATTCTCTTGATTTAATAGCATGTCCAAGCTGCGGCAGGGCAGAAGTTGATGTTATTAAAGTTGCTGAAGAAGCACAAGAGGCATTGAATAAAGAAGACATACCCCTTCAGGTTGCTGTTATGGGTTGCGTAGTTAATGGACCCGGAGAGGCTAGATCAGCAGATATTGGTATTGCTGCAGGAAAAAATAAGGGCCATTTGTTTATACGTGGTGAGGTTGTAAGAGTTGTAAATGAAAAAGACATGGTTACTTCTCTACTAGATGAAGCGAGATTGATTGTAGAAGAAGGAATCGAATCTAGATTGGCAGCTGCAGATGATAATGCAGCAGAACTAGCTCAAAAAGATGTTGAAGATTTATTAAACTCTCAAGGTGATATAAATAACTTTACGGAGAGAAAAAAATCAGTTGTTGAGATTACTTCAAAACAAGATAATGATTAGTTAACGTAATAGAATATACCTATGGTAAAAAAACTGACACCAATGTCCGAGGATTTTAATCAATGGTATACCGAAATTGTACAGCTAGCTGATCTTGCCGATTATTCACCTGTTAAAGGAACTATGGTTATTAAACCTTATGGCTATGCGATATGGGAAAATATACAGTCTTACTTGGATAAAAGATTTAAAGAGACAGGTCATAAAAATGCCTATTTTCCAATGTTTATACCCAAATCGTTTATAGAAAAAGAAGCCGAACATGTTGAAGGTTTTTCTCCAGAGTTAGCAACTGTTACACATGCAGGTGGTAAAGAATTAGAAGAACCATTAATTGTTAGACCTACTTCTGAGACGATAATAAATCATATGTTCGCAAAGTGGATATCAAGCCATAGAGATCTACCAATGCTTATCAATCAATGGTCAAATGTAGTCAGATGGGAAATGAGAACAAGACTATTTTTAAGGACATCAGAATTTCTTTGGCAAGAGGGCCACACTGCTCATGCAACAATTGATGAAGCTAAAGAAGAAGCGTTAAAAATGTTATATATATATGAAGAGTTCGCAAAACAAGCAGCAGCAGTATCTGTTATAAAAGGGACTAAGTCAGATATTGAAAAATTTGCAGGTGCTACAACAACGTATTCAATTGAAGCAATGATGAATGACATGAAAGCACTTCAAGCAGGGACCTCTCATGAATTAGGACAGAACTTTTCAAAAGCATTTGATATTACATTTTCTGATGAAAATAATGAATTACAACATCCGTATCAAACCAGTTGGGGAGTGAGCACAAGATTGGTAGGTATGATAATCATGGCTCATGGAGATGATAAAGGTTTAAAACTTCCACCTAAATTAGCTCCTCATCAAATAGTCATCGTTCCAATAATCCCCAATGAAAAAGATAAAGATTCAGTAATGACAGTTGTAAATCAATTAAACGACTTACTTAGTGAATTTAGAGTAATCATTGATGATAGATCAGAAGTTTCACCAGGTTTTAAATTTAATGAGTGGGAGCAGAAAGGGGTTCCATTGAGAGTTGAGGTAGGACCTAAAGATATTGAAAAAAATACAATTCTTGTTTCTAGAAGAGATGATGAATCCAAAAATTCATATCCTATGGATGATGTTCAAAATACTATAAAAAAACTTCTTAATGAAATTCAAGATAATTTATATAAGAATTCTGAAAATACTCTTAAAGAAAATACGACACATGTTAAATCTTTCAGCGAATTAATTGATGTATTAAACAGTAAAAAAGGTTTTGTATCGTGTTTTTGGAAGGAAAGTAAGGAAGATGAGTTAAAAATTAAGGAGGAGACTAGCGCAACCCTTAGATGTTACCCTTTAGAAAATACTGATTCAGAAAAAGCAGTTAATTCAGATTCTGAAGATGGTAATTTTGCTATATTTTCTAAAGCTTATTAAAAATTCTTTATCTTAAATCCGATTTACGTTAATATTAAATTAACAACTTAACTACAAAATAGTGGGTTCAAAGCCCACTTTTTTTATGAATGGAGGTGATCAAGTGGTTATCAAAAACAACATCTCCCATGCTATTTCAACATATTTGGAAACTGAAAATCTTGAATTATATGATTTAAACATTGCAGGCAACGAATCAATTTCTAAAGTCGAGATATTTATCTTTTCTCATGAAGACCAGGAATTGAGTACCTTTGAGAGACTTAATTATCAAATACAAAGACTACTTGAAGAAACAGGGCTTGAAAAAGGTACGTATGAATTAATCCTCTCTAGTCCAGGTGTTGAACGTTCATTAAAAACAAAAAGACACTATGAACTAGCTTTAAATGAAGAAATAAAAATTAATCTCATTAATCCAAAGAATGGAGAGTACACATTCATTGGAAACTTAGTCAATATAAACGAAAAAGATATAGAGATTTTGAATGATGGACTAACTCATAATTTTGAATACGAAAATATTAAGAAAGCAAATATTAGATTTAACAAATTTAGGCAAAAAGTAAAAAGTTGAGGTAAATATGAAATTAGGAAGTGACATTAAGCAAGCTATAGAATCTCTTGCTTTAGATAAAGGTGTCGATGTAGATAGTATGTATGAGGCTTTAGTATCAGCCTTCAGGTCAGCTTATATGAGAATTCCTGGAGCTGCAGAAGAAGCAAGAGTTACATTAGATCCTGATAGTGGTGAAATAACTGTTTATGCTCAAGAGCTTGATGTTGATGGAAATGTAATTAAAGAATGGGAACCTGATATAAGTGATTCAGACTTTGGAAGAATAGCTGCTCAATCATTCAAACAAATGATGTCAACAAAAGTAAGAGATGCAAAAAGAGCTACTGTACTTGACGCTTATATTGGTAGAGAGGGTGAGTTAATTACTGGTATTGTAACTCAATTTGATCCAAGGTTTAACCAGACAATAATTGACTTACAAGACGCAGAAGCTGTCATCCCATCTAGCGAGCGAATACCTTTTGAACGTCTTGAAAGAGGAAATCGAATAAAAGCATTAATTACAGAGATAAGAACTGAGTCAAAAGGCATACCTATTGTTGTCAGCAGAAACAGGGCAGAATTTGTACAAAGAATGTTGGAATTAGAAGTTCCAGAATTAACTGATGGAACTGTTGAGTTGCGTGCTATAGCTAGAGAAGCTGGAAGTAGAACAAAGATCGCCGTATTCTCTAACGATCCAAATGTTGACCCCAAAGGAGCATGTGTTGGTTCACGTGGTTCAAGAGTAAGACAAATAGTTAATGAACTTAAAGGTGAAAAATTAGACGTGGTTGAGTGGAGAGAAGATAAAGTAAGATTCATAATTGAAGCACTTGGTCCAGCTGACATCGACGAAGTAATTCTGGATGAGGATACAAAATCAGCAAAAGTAATTGTAAAAGATAGTCAACTTTCACTTGCAATTGGTAAAGAAGGGCAAAATGCTCGTCTCGCTGCCAAATTAACTGGATACAAAATCGACATTGAAGGTTTAGGAGATTCACCTCCTGAGGAGGAAGAGCCTACAAAAGAAGAAGAATAGATTAAATGGCAAAAAAACGTATTCACCAAATAGCTAAAGAACTTGATATTGCATCTGCTGACGTTCTTCATAAAGCAAAAGAATTAGGCTTTGAAGTTAAAACAGCATCATCAGGATTAGTACCAGAAGATGAAGAATTGTTAAAACTGGCTTTTGCAGAAGAATCTTCAGAGCAAGACATTGAAGAAGAAATAAATGTTGAAATTAAGGAGGAAGCCTCTCTTACAGAAGAGGATAAAGTTATTGAAGAAGATGAAACAATTGATGAAGCTGAAAATGTAGATATAAATATAATTGAAGTAACAGAAGGATCTACTCCAGAGGAAATAGCATCTTTATTTGAACTTGATGCCACTACAGTTGTTGCAGACTTGATGTCTCTTGGCATAATGCAGTCACTCACTTCGACATTAAATAATGATGAGATTGAAAAACTTTTTGAAAAATATAATGCAATTCCAGAGTTTGTAGAAAAAGTAGAAATAAAAAGATCAGACATAATTGAATCTGAGAAGTTTGAAGATGCCCCAGATTCGTTGAAAACAAGACCTGCAATCATAACTGTTATGGGCCATGTTGACCACGGAAAAACGAGTTTGTTAGATTATATAAGAAAAGAAAAAGTTGCTTCTGGTGAAGCCGGTGGAATTACACAACATGTTGGTGCATACAATGTAACTAATGAATCAGGAAGTGTTACTTTTATAGATACTCCAGGCCATGAAGCTTTTACGCAAATGAGAGCCAGGGGAGCAGATGTAACAGACATAGTAATTCTTGTTGTTGCTGCAGATGATGGAATAATGCCTCAAACAATAGAAGCAATTAATCATACAAAAGCTGCAGATGTCCCAATGGTTGTAGCAATAAATAAATGTGATTTGCCCGAAGCAAATCCAACACTAGTAAAAGCAGATCTTACAAAATACGAAGTAGTATCTGAAGATTTAGGAGGCGATATTCCAGTCGTTGAGATTTCAGCGACTACCGGCGACGGTATAGATGATTTATTAGAAACTTTAAATTTGGTAGCCGAGATTGAAGAATTAAAAAGCAACTACGAAGCTGATCCGTCTGGCTTCATAATTGAATCAAGGATGGAGGTTGGCAAAGGTAACGTTGCTACTGTAATTGTAAAAAGGGGAACACTCAAAGCTGGTGATTTTATTTATGCTGGAGGAGCATTTTGTAGAGTTAAGTCCCTGTTTGATCATAATGGAGTGACATTGAAATCAGTAGCCCCTGGTTCACCTGCTGACATTATTGGTTGGGACACTTCTCCCATTGCTGGAGATCAATTTGTTGCTGCAAAGAATCAAAAAACTGCGAAAAACAAGGCTGAAGAAAATCAAAATAAATTAAAACAATTTGATGATACTTCTTACACAGTCGAATCTCGTGTATCAGAGATGATGCAATTGCTTCAAGAAGGTGAATTAAATACTATAAATATAATTGTTAAAGCTGATACAAATGGTTCTGTTGAGGCAATAAAAGACAGTCTTTTAAAACTTTCTGATGGTGATGTAAGTATTCAGATTGTACATGCTGCTGTTGGAGGTATCGTATTGTCCGATGTGGATCTAGCTAGTGCAACAGGTTCAATGATTGTAGGGTTCAATGTAAGACCTGATAGTCAAGCTAGAAATATGGGCCAAAGTAAAGGTATTGATATTAGAACCTACAACATAATTTATGAATTGATAGATGACATAAGTGAAGCTGTTGTTGGTGAACTTACTTTAAGAACTGAAGAGTCTGTAATTGGTATGGTGGATGTCAAAACAACATTTAAAGCTCCAAAAGTGGGTGTAGTAGCAGGTTCAGTAGTTTCAGAGGGTAGAGTTGAACTTGGAGCTAAAGCTAGATTGCTAAGAGATGGAGTTGTTATATACGAAGGCAGTATCGTTTCTCTGCGAAGATTTAAGGATGATGTAGAAAGCGTAAACGAAGGTCTTGAGTGTGGTATTGGCTTATCTGATTATAAAGATATCAAACAAGGTGACGTTATTGAAATCTTGGGAGAAGTTGCAGTCTAGATCTTATGGATAAGAACTTAAGAGGTGGAAGAATAAACAGAATCAATCCAATGATTCAACAAATTGTTTCTGATTGTTTTTTAAATAGTTCTGATCCAGTTCTAAATAAAGCAACTGTTACATATGTATCGACTTCACCAGATTTGAAAAAAACCACCGTACTCGTCTCTTCAATTGAAAATAATAAATCATCACTTAATAACTCTCTAGGAAGAAATAAACAAAAGATTCAAAAAGTACTTTCAAAGGAAATGAAGACTAAATATGTCCCTTCAATTACATTTGAACTAGATAATTCATTTGATGACATTGATAGAATAAACAAGATTATCGGAACAATAAATGAAAACTAAGTTAATTGATTATGTTGATAATGGTCCAATTTTTATAACTGGACATGTAAATCCAGATGGAGATGCTTTAGGATCTGCTTTTGCCTTAAAATTATTTTTAGATTCACAAAATATTATATCTGATGTTGATTTTGATATAACAACTAAATTACCATCTAATCTTAATCACTTACCTTATCATCTAATATCTGATGACTTAAAAGAAAAATACAACACTGTATTTGTATTTGATTGTGGAAATTCATCAAGGCTTGGTAAATACGAAGAAGTTGTATTAGCAGCTGAAAATGTTGTTGTAATTGATCATCATGTCGATCCATCTTTTGGAGATGTACAGATTATTGATCCTCATGCAGCGAGTACAACACAAGTATTGTTCAGACAATTTAAAGATGAAAATATTGAAATTAATGAAGAAATGGCAAACTGTCTACTTACAGGTTTAATTACCGATACGGGTCGTTTTCAATACTCAAATACAACTTCAGAAGTATTTAGTATTGCTGCTGAGCTTTTAGGCAATGGAGCTAATCTTTCTAAAATAAGTGAAAATATATATGGTTCAATAGAGTTCAACGCATTAACTCTTCAAAGCAAGATAATTGAAAGAATAGTCCTAAATGAAGACTTACAATTTGCACATTCAATTGTATTTCAAAATGACTATAAAGATTATCAAGTAGAACCAGAAGAAACAGATTTTCTTATTGATGTTGTAAGGCTTGTTAAGGAATCAACAGTTGCATTACTTATAAAAGAGCAAGAAGACGGTTCATTTAAGGGAAGTCTAAGATCGAGAGGCGATATCGATGTCCAAAAAATTGCTTCTATTTTTGGCGGAGGGGGACATGTCGCTGCAAGTGGTTTTTCTAGTAACCAATCACCTGAATTTATTCTTAAAAAAATTGAACATGAAATTAGAAAATCAATCTGACTTTTATTTACTTTATAAACCTAATAGCTGGACATCTCAAGATCTTTGTACATTTTTTAAAAAAAAATATAAATTCCAGAAGGTTGGACATTCCGGAACATTAGATCCAAGTGCGGAGGGATTAATGTTGATCGCAACAAATAAATATACAAAATTATTTGATTACATTCACAACACACAAAAGACCTATGAATTTGAAGCTTTGTTTGGGTTTGAATCAACTACCAACGATACTGATTCAGAATTAGTAGAAATCGAGTCAATAAATTTGGAAAGTAAATTAGAAGAATTGGATAAAGGTATTTCAGGACTTACAGGCAATATTAAACAAGTACCACCAATTTATTCTGCAGTAAAAGTAAAAGGTAAACGACTTTATAAGTATGCACGACAAGAAAAAGAAGTAGAGCTACCAATACGAGATGTAGCGGTGAATAATTTTAAATTAATTAGTTACAAGGCAAATAAAGCAAAATTTATAGCGACAGTTAGTAAGGGAACCTACATCAGATCATTAATTGTAGACTTAGCTGAATCAATTGGAACGAAAGCGGTAGTATCTTCAATTAATAGAATTGAAATTGGAACTTTAAATAAAAATAATGCAAATGTTATTAAAAACATTGAACAGTTAGAGAGAACAAAAACACCTGAACCATTAGATTGGAGAATTTTGTTTGATATACCAATTATTTCAGTTCAGGATGATGTTTTAAAAGATATTAAAAATGGAAATTTTCTGAAAAGTTCATTTTTTGGATCTGATGGTCCACATATAATAGAAAATAAAAATTCAATTGTTGCCATTTATGAACCATACAATGAAAATAAGTTCAAACCACAAAAAGTTTTAATATGAAAATTTACGAAAAATTAGATACAACAGAAAAAGTTAATGATAATTCTGAAATTGTCTGCATCGGTGCCTTTGATGGAGTTCACTTAGCCCACCAAGAGTTATTCAAAAAAACAAGAGATTTAAACAGTGAATTCGATATTGTTACATTCAATGTGTTGCCGAAGATTTACTTCAATGATTCTCTTAAACCTTTAGTTTCAAAAAAAGATAGAAATGAAATTTTTGAAACATTTAGTCCAAAAAATTTAATTTATTTAAATTTTGAACAATTCAATAAAATATCATCTACAGATTTTTGTAAGTTCTTGGATGAAAACGTTGGTATAAAAAGAATTGTTGTTGGTAAAGATTTTAAATTTGGTAAAAACAGATCTGGTGATATAAATACCTTGATTGATTATTTTGGTGAAGATAATATTTTTCTCTTGGAAGATTTTTTAATAAATAATGAAAAAGTCTCATCTACTAAATTACGATATTATCTATCTTCTGGTGAGATTGATAAAGCTAATAATCTATTAGGTAGAGATTACTCTCTCACAGGTAAGGTAAAAAAAGGGAAACAGTTAGGAAGTGAGTTAGGTTTTCCAACTGCAAATCTCACACTAGATGAAGAAGTTTTTTTACCAACATACGGAGTATATTACGGTGTTGTTGAAGTTGATAAAAAGAGGTTCAATTGCATTGCTAACGTTGGTTTAAATCCGACCGTTGATGATAAAGATTCTGTAAAAATTGAAGCACATATTTTAAATTTTAATGATGATATTTATCATAAGGAAATAAAGCTTTTTTTGAAAAATTTTATCCGTGATGAGCAAAAGTTTGAAAATATTGATGAGCTAAAAAACCAAGTTTTAGATGATATTGAATCAGTAAAGAAATACATATAATTTACACTTTAGATCTATTGACTACTATTATTGTTTCGAATGACAACCAAAGAAAAAATAATTAAAGAATACGGTAAATCTGAAAATGATACCGGTTCAACTGAAGTACAGGTTGCTTTACTCACACAAAGAATAAATGATTTGACCGATCATTTAAAAATACACAAGAAAGACCATCACACAAGAAGAGGACTATTGATGCTTGTGGGTAAAAGAAAAAGGCTTCTTCAATATCTTGAAAATCAAGATGTTGAGAGATATCGTTCTTTAATTGATAAACTTGGTTTAAGAAAGTAAATAAATATAAGATAGAGCGTTGTTAATTGAGAGCTTTTAAGGAAAGCTGGCAATTAATAACCTCATCTTGGAAATGAGGATAAATGTCCGTAACAAATGTCACATGCAATATTGGTGATAAAGAAATTAAATTTGAAACAGGTAAATTAGCTCTCCAGGCTCCTGGTTCTGTAGTTGTAACATCTGGAGATACAAATGTACTTGTAACAACAGTTGCAAATGAATCAGTAAGAGAAGGAATTGATTTCTTTCCTTTGACTGTCGATGTTGAAGAGAGAATGTATGCCGCTGGTAAAATTCCTGGTGGATTTTTTAGAAGAGAAGGAAGGCAAACAGAGAAAGCAATTCTAGCTTGTCGATTAATAGATAGACCACTAAGGCCTTCATTTAAAGATGGTTTTAGATGTGAAACACAAATTATTGCAACAGTTTTGAGTGTTGATAACGAAAACGAATATGACGTTTTATCTTTAAATGCTGCTTCACTTGGTTTACAACTTGCTGGTATTCCATTGGAATCACCAGTTGGCGCAGTAAGGATGTCTCTCATTAATGATGAATGGGTTGTACAAGCTACGAATACAGAACAAGAAGATTCAATTTTTGATATGGTCATAGCTGGAAAACTCAATGAAAATAATGAAATTGATATTGTGATGGTTGAAGCTGGCGCTAAGGAAAATACATTTGAAAAAATAGACGGAGGAAGCCTTGCTCCATCTGAAGAAATAGTTGCAGATGGTATAGATATGTCTAAAGATTATATTTTATCATTAATAAATTCTCAAAAAGAGCTAGTTTCAATGAATGATATTCCAACTGTTGATTGGCCACTAATTGAAGATTACACCGATGAACTAAAGTCAAAAATTGAATCAAGTTGCAAAGACGAACTTAATGAAATTGCGTCAATAATTGATAGGTCTGAGAGAAGCTCACGCCAAAATGAATTACAAGAAAAAGTTGTTGAAGAATTTTTAGATGAAGAAGAGGATAACTCTAAAGCTATCAAATTAGCCTTTAAATCTATATTTAAAGAATTAGTTAGGGATAGAGTTGTTAGTGGAGGTCCAAGACTTGATGGAAGATCTCCTAGAGATATTAGAAATATTTCTTCTGAAATCAATTTATTACCTATTGTTCATGGATCATCTTTGTTTCTTAGAGGTGAAACTCAGGTATTGAATGTAACAACATTGGGCATGTCAAGGCTTGAACAAATGTTAGACACGATAGATACAGTTACCTCAAAAAGGTACATGCATCATTACAATTTTCCACCATATTCAACAGGTGAGGCCTATATGATGAGGGGACCAAAAAGAAGGGAGATAGGTCATGGTGCTTTGGCAGAAAAAGCGATACTACCTGTTATTCCTCCAAAGGCTGACTTTCCCTACACCATAAGAGTTGTGAGTGAAGCTATTTCATCAAATGGCTCTACTTCTCAAGCTTCTGTATGTGCATCAAGTCTTTCTTTGATGGCAGCTGGTGTGCCAATTAGAGAACACGTTTCAGGAATAGCAATGGGTTTAATATCTAAAAATAAAGAATTTGTAACTTTAACCGATATTTTAGGAGCAGAGGACGCATTAGGAGATATGGACTTTAAAGTTGCAGGAACCAGAGGAGTGATAACTGCTCTTCAATTAGATATGAAAATTGAAGGTCTACCATCCGATATTTTAAGAAAAGCTCTTGAGCAAGCAAAAGATGCTCGACATCATATCTTGGATATCATGGAAGATACTATTTCAGAACCGGCGGATTCTTTATCTGGTAATGCTCCAAGACTTGAATCAATTGAACTTCCTAAAGACAAAATTGGTGAGGTAATTGGGCCTAAAGGAAAAAACATTAGGAAGATTGAAGAGGAAACTGGTGCAAGTGTTGAGATAGATGATGATGGAATACTCACGCTTGGTTCAACAGAACAAGAATCTCTTGATACTGCGAAAGAGATGGTAATGGCAATTATTGATCCTGAGGAACCAGAATTAAATCAAGAGTATGAAGGAGAGGTTGTTAGTCTTGCTAAATATGGGGCGTTTATTAATATTCTCCCTGGAAGAGATGGATTAATGCATATATCAAAATTTCACTCTGAAATTAGAGTCGGCGACCCAGAAAAGGTACTTACCGTAGGAGATAAAATTCAGGTAGTAGTTGACTCAATTGAAAATGGAAAAGTTGGTTTAACACCTGTAAACGATATCGAAATACCAGAAGATGCTATTGAGAAGAGACAATCTGGTAAGAGAGAAAGAAAACCAAGATCTTCAAAGCCTCGTGAAAACAATGATGGTAATAAGAAAAGAAAAAGAGTTTCTTTCGAAGACGAATTCGAGAAGGGTATTTAATTACTTACGATTTGCAGTAAGTTTTGTGGGATTTGTTGATTCCGTTGTGATGTAAGCATCTGGACTAATAGTTGAAACAATTTTTAGAACGTCTTTAACTTTTTTTCTTGGTGTGACACACCACGAAATAGTTACTTCTCCCTCCATACCTTCTCCATTTATTACAGTTACACCATATCCATTACTGCGTAGTTCTTTTGCTAATTTTTTACTATCACTATCTTTTGGAGAAAAAATACGGATAACAACATCACCTATTGCAATAGATGATTCAATGTACGATCCAACTATAGTCCCTGCAGCAAATCCCAAAGCATAACCAACTGCCAAATAAGGATCATTTAAATCTTTAATTACTTGAGATATGGCAATAATCCAAATACCTGATTCAATAAATCCAAGAATTGCTCCAAAAAATGGCTTTCCTTTATTTACATAGAGAGTTCTTAGTGTTCCTAAACTTTGGTCGATAAGACGAAGTATAAAAATATAACCAGCTGCTAAAAGTAATTCCATAATTAGCTTTTAAGTTTTATAGTCATATCGTCGTAGACACTTTTCATCTTTTTATGAGTTTCTTTTACGAGATCCTCTATATTTTCTTTTGCGTACTCAGACATGTCTATAGGTTCTAATGTCTTAATGAATGCTTTTCCACTAGTCATGAACTTTCGACCCTTAGGCCAAATATCACCAGTACCAGCTATCACTACTGGTAAGATCCTTACATTGTTTTGTTGTGCTATGTGAAATGCACCACTTTTAAAATCTTTAAATTCATTTTTATCCACTCTTGTTCCTTGAGGATATACCATTAAAGACCACCCATTCTTAAAAAGATTTCTAGCTTGTTCATTTATTGATTCTCTATCATTTGGATTGTCTCTATCAACTTTTATGAAGTTAAATGCTCTGGCTGCTGTTCTGAAGACAGGTAATTTATAGACTTCTTTTTTGGCCATAAATGCCCATTTAATTTTAAGAAGTTTAAATAATATTAATGAATCAATATTTGATAAGTGGTTCGATATAACAACATAAGATTCATTGTTCTTATATTCAACAGCTTTTGTAAATGTTGTTTTTGCTCTTGCTGCCCATAACCATGGATTTACCCATGATTGTGCAATGTGATATTTTAGAGAACCGTACTTACTAAAAAGGCCTACTAACCAAATGCTATAAGTTACAGGAATTGTATAAAGCACCATAATAAATAAGTTGATCCAGCTTAATAATTTATTCTTGAGCATGGGCTTATATTACAGTGATATCATATTCATAAGTAAAAATGTACGAAAAAAAAATTTTTAGAAGTAACTTAAAAAAAGTTGATTACAAAGAATTTAATCTATCGAATAAAAATCAAAAATTTATATCAAAATTAATAGAAAGAAAAAAAATATGTACATATATTCCATTGGACTCTGAACTAGATATTAATTTATTCTTAAATACATTTTTAGAAATTCAAACAACTTTTCTTGATGATAATGAGTTGAAAGTTTGTATTTTGCAAGAGCCTTTTGTAATCAACAAACTTAAAATTATGGAACCACAAAATATAGAGATAGCAAACAGTACTCAAGTATTTTTTGTACCAGGATTGGCATTTTCAAAATCTGGAGTACGACTCGGTAGGGGAAAGGGACTTTATGATAAACTTTTAGCAAAATATCCAAATTCAATAAAGGTAGGAATATGTTCAAGTGTAAATCTTTATGATAAGTTACCCCAAGAATCACACGATATACTTATGGATTATGTTCTCACAGAGAACGAAAATTTAAAAATACATTAAAATTACAAACTATGGATATAAGCATCAATGTTGGTTATTTCGGACCTCATATTTCAGAAGACAAAGATTTAATAAAAAAATTAGATGATATTGGAGTATCTTGTGTCTGGACGGCTGAAGCTTATGGCTTCGATGCAGTAACACCTCTTGCATATTTTTCCGCTTTGACTGAGAATATGAACATTGGTTCAGGGATTATGCAAATTCCTGCAAGAACACCAGCAATGACAGCAATGACAGCTGTAACACTTGATCAAATGTCTAAAGGAAGATTTAGATTAGGTTTAGGTGTTTCAGGTCCACAGGTTGTGGAAGGTTGGCACGGTGTACCATATGGAAAACCACTTAAAAAAACTAGAGAATATGTAGAACTAGTTCGAAAAATTATTAGGAGGGATGGAAAAGTTGAACATCATGGCGATTATTATGATTTACCCTTAGAAGGTGATGGGACAACAGGTTTAGGCAAGCCACTTAAGCTGATTGAGCAACCGTTCAGAAGTGAAATTCCAATATATTTAGCTGCAGTTGGACTAAAAAATGTAGAACTAACAGCAGAAATTGCGGAAGGATGGTTACCATTTATGTACTCACCAATTAAGGGTGAGGATATCTATAAAGAATCACTAAATAATGGATTTAAAAAATCTGGTGATTCTGATAAAAAAAATAAATTTGAAATTGTCACAACTGTATTTGGTCGTGTTTGTGAAGAGGATGAAATTGATCAATATCTATATCCCGCACGAAATATTTATACGCTTTATGTTGGAGGTATGGGTGCAAAATCAAAAAACTTCTATTACAACTTATTTTGTGAATATGGGTATGAAGATATTGCAGATGAGCTTCAAAATCTTTATTTAAGTGGTAATAAAAAAGAATCTGAACAACTTTTTCCAAAAGAGTTGTTAAATGAATTAACACTTGTAGGTACTAAAAAAGAGATAGAAAAGAAATTGGAAACCTGGAAAGAAAGTAACATAACTGAGATATCTCTCTCACTTCCAATTGATTTTGAAACGGTTAAATTTATAAAAGAATTATTGTGAAAATTCTTTTAACATCGTTTTATGATTTAGGTAAACAGCCAAAAATTATCGCTGAAATCGTTGATAAGTATAAATCTGAAAATATTCAATTTGATATTGTTGACTTTTCAATAGATAATCCTGAAATAAATATAGATCAATATGATGTACTTGGTATATATGCACCAATGCATACTGCAACTGTTTTATCTATTGAATTTTTAAAGAACAAAACATTACCAAAGAAAGTATTTACATTCGGTCTTTATGGTTCTGTACTTGAAGATTTTAACTCATCAATCAAACACATTAGCAATATTGAAAATGGAGAGTTAGATTCATTTTTAGATATAAATAAAAATAAATTATTCTCACTAAAAAACAATATACCAAATAGAGATATTCTTCCTGATATATCTAATTATGCTCATCTAGTAAACGGATCTTCAAACTTGATAGCTGGATCAGTTGAAACAACATATGGCTGTAAGCACTCTTGCACACATTGTCCAATCCCAATCTCATTTAATGGTAATTTTAAGACCTACAGTTTAGAAAAAATATTACTTGATGTTGAAAACCAAGTTAACTCTGGTGCAATGCACATATCATTTAATGATCCAGATTTTTTTAATGGTCCAATCCATGCTTTAAAAATACTTGAAAATCTTAATTCAAAATTTCCTGAAGTGACTTATGATTCAACAATTAAGGTAGAGCACATAATTAAGTATGAAAAGTACTTTAAAGAGCTTTCTTCTTTAAATATGATTTTTGTTATATCTGCATTTGAAACTACAAATGATGAAGTTTTAACCATTTTAGAAAAAAATCATTCAAGTGATGATTTAGCTAACGCTATAGAGATATCACAAACAAATAATATTGATATTCGTCCTACTTGGATGCCTTTTTCTCCATGGACAAATCAAAAAGATTTAATTGACATAATTAAATTAATTGAAAATTATAAACTTAGAGAAACGGTCGATCCTATACAATTAACCATCAAATTATTGATTCCTAAGAATTCACTTATTCTCCAAAGGTCAGAAATCAAGGGATATCTTAAGGATTATGATAAAAATTCATTAAGTTATATGTGGGATTATAAAAATGAAGAAGTAAATACCCTTCAAGTTTCTCTTTTTAATTATTTATTAGATACTCCTGATTTGGATGAGCACAATCAATATCTAGGTATGGTCAAAATTATTGAAAATATGACACAATCAAATTTGATTTCAGATTTAAATTACAGCTATAAAAATGTACCAAAATTATCAGAAACTTGGTTTTGTTGTGCAGAGCCAAGTCAGATACAACTTGATAGAATTAAAACAAATACAGCTTTGATATGACAGAAGTAACTAATGAAGATATAAACGTATCTACTTGGAAAATTCCAAGCCCACTTGGCATCATTGGAAGTCATGCAGAAGGTGAGTTCAATGGTATGACTGCTAGCTGGATCACACAAGTTAGTATGGAACCAGCTCTTATTGGAGTTGGTATTGACAATAAAAGTGTAACTTTTGACTTAATGAATAGAAGTGATCATTTTACATTAAATATGTTTTCACCCGAATATACAAAAGTCTTCGTAAAATTTTCAAAACCTGCTGAGTACTCAGAGGGCTTTTTAAATAAAGAGCCAATAACTTTAACAAAAAACACAGTTCCAATATTTGATAATGCAACTGTATGGTTTGAACTTAAAACTAGCCAAAAAATTAATCTAGGAACTCATACTTTCTTTATAGGTGAGATTATTGATTGTAAAACACTTAATCCAGATGAAAGGGTCGCTTACATGGGGGACACTAGGATGAAATATGGTGGTGTTCCTCGAGGTGGACATTAGTTTACATTTATTTAATATCTTAGAATTTTTCATTAGAAATCCTTGATTTATAATTAAAAATGAAAGGATTTATATGAAATTAAAAAAAGGCGATTCAATTAACGAACTAACCTTACCTTCTGTAGATGGATCCACATTTAATCTTGAAACAATAAAAGGAAAGAAAGCTATGATATCTTTTTATAGATATTCTTCGTGTCCGTTTTGCCATTTACGAATAAATGAAATTATTTCTAAAAAAAGTGAATTTGGAGATAATTTTGTTCCAATTGCAATATTCGATTGTGACTTTGATGATTTAGTAAAAAATTCAAAAAAACACGATGGTGAAATAACAATTCTCTGTGATGATGATCGTATATATTTTGATAAGTTTGAGGTTCAAAATAGTTTCCTCAGATTTTTATTTGGTATAACAATTAGAGTAGATCGCTTTTTTAAAGCTCTTCTAAAAGGATATAACCCAGCTTCTAATATGAGCGGTGCATTTTTAGGAATACCAGCAGACATACTTATCGATGAAAATGGGATTGTTGAAAAGGCATTTTATGGATCTCATACAGCTAGTCATATTCCTTTGAACGAAGTTGTTTTGTTCTCAAGAAGTTAGATTATTAATTATTGAATATTAAAGAATATTAACTTCTACTTTTATATACTGCATAAAAACCAACAAGTATTGAGCTTATCAAGAAGTAGCTCAAAGCAACAATCGTAATGATATTTAACCCTAGTAATGATGCTACAGCTGCTGCTATAGGGAAATTTTGTAATGTACCCTCAGCAATGATTCCTTTTCTGTCTTCATCACTAATGTTTGTTATTTTTGATACAAGATTAATTCCTACAAATATTGCTAACAGATTTAAAACTACAAATATAAATGATGATTTAAAGATATCCACAAGAACATCATTTAATTCTATTGGTACACCTATAGCGAGAATTAATGTAACAACAGTAAAAACTTTTTTAATATTTGGTTGAGAGTTAGTTGCTTTCTCTGGGAAATAATATTTTATAACCATCCCAATAACTACAGGAATCAAAACAAGATAAAGTAACTCTATTAATAATTCTGTTGAGTCAATTTGTACTTGTACACCAACTTTATCATTAAATATAGAGGCAACATTTAGCCAAAAAGGTATAGTTGCAAACGCGATAAGTTGAGTCACAATTGTAAGTGATGTAGTTAGAGCAACATTGCCTTTCATTAATGATGAATACATTGAAGATATATGACCGCCTGGTGCACACATTATTACAATTATTCCGATTGCTACTGATTGATTATCAATGAACAAACTTGTAACTATTCCGACAATTGGTAAAAGTGTAACTTGAATTAAGAGTCCCACAATTGAACTTTTTGAATTTGTTAATAAATTTTTAAAACTGTCAATATCTAAATCTGTACCAACCCCAATCATTAGGAGTGGAATTAAATACGGTACTAAATCTAAAAAAATAGAATTAATTTCCATTTAATTAATATTATTAGAAAAATAATAAAATGTATTAAATGTAAACATAAATGGAAAAGAACAAAACTTACTGAGTATGTCTCGTTTCTATCGCAATGTCCCAAATGTAAAAGTAGAATAATTCTAAGGTGTTAATGAAAAAAATAGCTTTTAAGATTTCTACATACATATCAATATTTTTGGTTCTTCCAATTTTAAAATTATTTGGTAAAAAATATTACGAAACAAACGTAGTCCCGAAGCTATTGACCGTTCTTTGTAATACAAAACCTAATCATTATCAAAGAAAAAAAGTTGTTCCATTAGCAACTGGTGATGTTGTTGAAATAGGTGTAGGTCCAGGATTAAATTTGCAATACTATAACTTCGAAAAGGTCAACAAAGTTATTGGAATAGATCCTTCAGATGAGCTAAACAAAATTGCCAAAAAAAATGCTGACAAAGTCAATTTAGATATTGAATTTAATTTATCCTCAGCTGAAAGTATTGATTTGCCAACATCCTCTGTTGATTCAGTAGTTTGTACTTTCTCATTGTGTTCTATTCCTGATCCAAACAAAGCTTTAAATGAAATTTTTAGGATTTTAAAACCAGGAGGTAAATACTTTTTCTGTGAACATGGAATTTCACCAGATCTGACCACCAGAGTTTTTCAAAATGCTACCAACATATTTTATCCAAAATTATCAGGAGGTTGTCATGCAAATAGAGATATACCAAAGTTAATAACTGATGCTGGATTAAATATTATTGAAAAAGACACAATGTACTTACCAGGATCTGTAAAGTTTCTTGGATACAATTACTGGGGTGTAGCAGTTCGCTAGATATTCTTTATTGATAAAATTGCATCAACGCATGCCTCGGGTTGGTCTTCTTGTAAAAAATGTCCAGCATCTTCAATTGTTACATGAGGCATATCTTTGCAACCAGGGATTAATTTATAAAATGAATTTTCAACACCAGAAAATATCGGGTCCTTATCGCTAAATGCACATAAAAATGGTTTTTTCCATTCTCTTAATATTTTCCAGGCTTCTTTATTTGGTTCCGCACTTGGAGTTCTAGGCGTGCCTGGAACTAAGTTTGGAAATTGTCTAACTCCTTGTTTGTGATCATCATCTGGAAATGGAGCATTGTATGCAGCAAGCGCATTTTCATTTATTCCTTTTGTCGTGCCATTCCTTACTTGTCCTGCAACATGAAGATCAGATTTTATCTGTAAAAATTCACGAAACACAGCAAACCCTTCGCTTAAAGGAGCCTTACCAGTAGGCAGTCCTGTATTTGCAGCAACAATTTTTTCAAATCTATCACCATACTTTGCTGCAAGTCTTAAACCTATCAAGCCACCCCAGTCTTGACAAAAAAGTGTAATATTTTTTAAATCAGTATTCTCAATAAATTGTGACATCCAATCTACAAATCCCTCATAGGAATAGTTATATCTCACTGAAAATTTATCAGATTTTCCAAATCCAGGTAGATCAGGAACAACTACTCGGTATCCATTCTCTTTCAATGGATCGATCATGTTTCTGTATAAATATCCCCAAGTAGGATTCCCATGTAAAAGAAGAACACATTCATCACTAGTTGAATTTTCATCAACAAAATGAATATCCAATTCTCCAAATTCTGATGTTACAGTTGTGAAATTTTCTTTATATTTCCAATCACTTAGATTTTCAAATAAAGTTAAATCTGTTTTTAAAACTGACATGATTATATTTTAGTGACCATGATTAAAATTTTCTTATTTACTTCAAAGTAACTATCAAGCCTAAAAAACTTAAATTAATATGAGTATGATGAGAAAAACTATCAATAAGTCTCTTCCCTATATTGTTGGAATAATTATCGGCATCGTAAGTTTTTTACCATTTACAAGACCAACATCTACAGCCGCATTCCTAACTGGTTTTGGGAAAGATGCTATTAATCAGTGGAATTATTATCTTGATTACGGATTAGAGTCTCAAAATATTTGGCAAAGGGCTTATGTTTCATTATTAGGATTGCTACCTAGCGCTAGTCCCGAAGTCATTTATCTGCAGACAAGTTTTGATGACGGGGGAGAGTCACTGTCTGGTAATTGCAGCTACACACTATCAGGAGAAGTTCCTGATGCACGGTACTGGAGTTATGCAATTTATGGAAATGATAACTATTACCTACAAGATCCTAATAGCTTATTTGATGAACCAACTTTTGATGATTTGTTTGCTCAAGTTACAAATGGAAGCGAGCTTACATCGATAATTGGTGAAAATTACATAATAAAAATAGATAATAATCTAATTAATCAAAATGGAACATTAAGTCATTTTGGAAATGATTTCACCTTAATTTATAGAATTTACGGACCTAACTTAAATTATTATGAAAATCCAATATCGATTCCTGTCGCAAGCATTATCAATGAAGGTTGTAAATGAAAAGTTGGACTATAAAAATTTCAATAGTTGCCTTGGTCACCCACGTTTTTTTAATTTTTATGGGTCCATATATAGTTATGAATCAATTGGATAGGAATATTGCTGATGCTATCGAAAATCCCTTCGAAGGTTGTGAGGATACTTATGACGGTATAATTGGATATTTAGATCAGGTTTGTATCTCTAAAAGATCCTCAACAAGAATGCCAAATTATGATTTTATGTACACCATGTGCAGATATGACTTAGCTAATGGGGATTTATTTGTATCTATGCCCGTACCAGAAGATGAACGTTACTGGGTTGTTCATGTGCACAATAACAATACGACTGTTGAGTTTAAAATAAATAATTTACAAATAGAAAATGAAAGGTATGAATTTTTAGTAACAAGCTCAAATAACCAAAATGAAGAAATAAAAACTATAAAAACAACAAATAAAGGAACAGTTTTTTGGAGACTATTAGTTAATACAGCAGATGAGATCTCTAAATTAGATCAGTTTAGAAGGACTACAGTTTGTGAATACAGATAATAACTACAATCCTATTGATTTATCAAAAAGTTTTTTAACAAAAAAAACATTGCCTAATCAGGTAAGTATTCAAGAGGGTTTCAATGTTGAGTTGTATGAAGTTAATAAAAATTTAGCTTTCATAAAAAATTTTGGGAATGTAGCTGCTTTTAAAGATGATACATCTGCATTGTTAATAGATACAGGTATGGGAGTTTCATCTGTTCAAGTTGTAAGTAAATTAAAGGAATGGGGAATTGAAAATGTGGAATTTATTATTTATACCCATGGGCATGTAGATCACGTTACTGGTACTGATTACATCATTAATGCATTTGAGAATAGCAACACTGAAGTTATCGGTCATAAAAATATTGTTAATAGGTTTGATCGCTATAAAAAAACTATTGGATATAACGGTATTATTAACCAAAGACAGTTTGGATTACCTTCTCCGGTTTTTCCTAATGAATTTACTTATCCTGATACAACATACGATGATAGTTATGAACTTGAATTTAACAATTCCGTACTGAAGTTGTTTCACGGGAAAGGTGAAACTGATGATGCAACCTATATTTATTCAGAAAAAGAGAATGCTCTATTCACAGGTGATTTTTTTATATGGTCCTTACCGAATGCTGGAAATCCATCCAAATCTCAAAGATATGTGGGTTCGTGGGGAGAAGTGCTTAAAAAAATGTCTGAATTAAATTCGGAATATCTTTTTCCTGGTCATGGTCCATTGATCAAAGGAAAAAAAGAAATTACTAAAGTACTTCTTGATACAAGTAATTGTATGTTGTGGATTGAGGACAATGTTTTATCATTGATGAATAGTGGACATTCTCTTCGAGAAATTCATTCAAAATTATCACTTCCTCCTAAATTTCAACAGCCATATTTAGTTTCTGTATATGATGACTTCAAATTTCTCATTAATTCTGTATGGAGACAATATGGAGGTTGGTACTCAGGAACTCCATCGGAATTAAAACCTCCTGCTCTTGATGAAATAGGAAAAACCTATATTGACATGGCCGGAGGAGAAGATAATTTACTTGAATTCTTAAACTCATTAGTTTCTTCAGAAAAATATAAAGAAGCGTCTGTTATTGTTGACGCCGTTCTAACAGTAAATAAAGAGTTATTTAGTGAGATTAAAAATGAGATTTATCTTAATTTATCTGAACAAGAAACTTCATTAATGGCAAAAGGTATTTATAAATTTGATCTTGATTCATGATTAAAGGTCATGAATTACGCTAGTAACAACACCCCAGATTTGTGCTTCACTTTTTCCATTCAACTCTATAGGCTCATAGTCTTCATTCTCAGGTTGCAAGACAACTGATGATCTTTTTTTAATATATCTTTTTACTGTTAGCTCTCCATCAATTATTGCTATTACCACATTTCCATTTTCGGCTTTGATGCTTTTATCGACTATCAAAATATCATTTGGGAATATTCCAGCGTTTATCATTGAATTTCCTGATGCCCTTACCAAAAATGTTGATGCAGGATGTTTTACTAGATATTGGTTGAGGTCAATCTTGTCTTCTAAGTAGTCATCTGCAGGGGATGGGAAGCCTGCTGCAACTCGGTCTCCGTATAGAGGAATTTCGTAAAGGCCTTTACTTACTATTTCTGAAATGTACTTAACTTTACTTTCCGGTACACGAATCGCTTTAGTTGCCTCGCCATACTTGCCTTGACCTCTAGGCCTTCCTGCTCCTTTTCTTGCTCCACCTTTTGGCATAAAAATGTCTTTCTTTTATCTTAGAATAGTGTACAGTATTCTAAGAAATAAATAAAGAATGAAAAATAAAATTTTTGCTTTAATCGATTGTAATAACTTTTACGCATCTTGTGAGAGGGTGTTTAATCCAAAACTGGAAGGAAAACCTATCGTTGTTCTCTCAAACAACGATGGATGTATTGTTGCAAGGTCAAATGAGGCAAAAGCGTTAGGCATTCCAATGGGTGCTCCATTATTTAAATATGAACAATTGATAAAGAGAAACAATGTCCATGTATTTTCATCGAACTATACATTTTATGGAGACATGTCAGCAAGAGTAATGACATCTTTACGATCAATAGTTGGAGACATCGAAATCTATTCAATTGATGAAGCTTTTTTAGATATTAGCAAGTTTTATTATTGCGACTTAACGGAGACAGCGAATGAAATACGGAGACTAATAAAGCAGTGGACAGGGATACCAATCTCGATTGGTATTGGACCCTCAAAAACCCTGGCAAAAGCTGCAAACAGACAAGCAAAAAAATATGAGGAATCAAATGTCTTTGATATACGTGAAGAGTCAGAGAGAGTAAGAGTTCTAAAAGACCTCGAACTAGAAGATATATGGGGTATCTCAACAAGATGGGGTAGAAGACTAAGAAAAATTGGTATCAATTCAGCATATGAACTCTCAACAGGAGATCCAAGACAGATACGAAAGACTCTGAGCATTGTAGGAGAGAGAATCTATCATGAGCTAAATGGCATATCATGTATGCAAATTGAAGAAGTTAAAAATAAGAAAAACATAATTTCTTCAAAGTCGTTTGGGAAAAAAGTAACAAAAATATATGAACTTGAAGAAGCTGTTTCAACATACGTTGCAAGAGCTTGTGAAAAGTTACGAGCTCAGAATTCAAGAACTGGAGGTATTCACGTGTTTTTAAGAACAAGTCCATTTATAGAAGATGAAAGAAAATATAGCAATGGAATGAGCTCTTTCTTTACAATTCCAACTAGTAATACTTCAAAAATAATCAAAGAAGCGAAAAGATTAACAAATAAACTTTTTTTGCCAAATTATGAGTATCAGAAAATAGGCGTAATACTCTTGGATATATCTGATGCCAAATATGAACAGTTTAGCTTCTATGAGCATGAGAATTATGAGAGATCCGATATTCTCATGGATTCACTAGACCAGTTAAATGATAGATTTGGAAATGGAACTCTATTTATGGGAGCACAGGGAATTCAAAAAAACTGGAAAATGCGAGCTGATAGAAAATCAGCTGCTTACACAACCAAATTGATAGACATTCCTAAAGTTGATTAACTTTCGATTGTTTTCCAGAAAGATCTTGTTCTAATAAACCAAAAAAGTCCAATGCAAAATCCTAAAGTTGGAAATATTTTAAATAATGTTAAGACGTCATACTGAGTAGCCAAGTATCCAATAATAAGATTTGAGTTTGTAAACATTAAAAAATAAAAAGAGTAATCCAAACCTGCAATTCGTCCTCGAATATTATCAGGGGTCAAAATTTGTATACCGTAAGATGAAAAAGCCCATTGTGCACCACCACCACAGTGACCTAGGACAAGAAGAAGAGTTGTTATATATAAACTAGGTGAGAAGGTTATTAGAAAGTAGAAAATACCCCAGATCATTATGCAGGGACCAATAGTTGAAAGAAGTTTTTGATCTGTTTTTCCAAAAAAGTACCTAAACATTACTGGTCCTATAAATGCACCAACGCCGCGAGCACTCCACATTAAACCTGCTCCAAAATCCCCAGTGTTGTATATGTCTAATGAAAGTATTGTAAACAATGAAAGCAAGCCAGCAGCTGAGATACCAAACATTCCCTTTGTTACAGTTAAATAGAATATTTTTTTATCAGATAAAACAAAATTCAGTCCATCTCTAAATTTAACTCTATTGCTATTGTCAACATTTCCTAAATTTTCATTTAAGTTTGTTTTAATTAGAAATACAAGGAATGCTGAGAACATAAAAGACAGAAAGTTTATGGTGAACAATTGATTTCTTGATAAAAATTCAGATAAAAATCCTCCAAGTCCAGCTCCAAGTCCAGCAGCAATTCCCCAAGTTGAGAAATTAAGTACATTTGCTTCAGGTAAATTTTCTCTTAATACTACATTTGGCAAGGCAGCGTCTGAAGCAGGCATATAAGCACAATTTACAACGCCTAAAAAGGAAAAAGAAATAAGGATAAATAATACATTTTCCGTAGATACAGAATACATAATCAATAAGACAGCACATCCGGATAGAAATTCCGAAACAGCAATTACAACTTTTCTGTTGAATTTATCAGCTAGATATCCTCCAAAACTACCGAGTATGACATAAGGAGCACTTTGTACTACAAGAACAATTGAAGTTATCAACGGACTATTGGTTAATTCATAAATAATGCTTAAAAGTGGAACTGTTAAAAACCAGTCACCCATATAAGTTATAAACTTGGCATAAAAAAGTTTTTGAAAATCTTTATTTTTAGTTAATAAAAAAGTGTATTTCTCAAAGTTATCCATGACTCATTTACTGTAACTGCTCACTGATTTATGAGTGTTATAATTAATTTTATGAAAACTGTACTTATCACAGGAGGAACCAGGGGTATTGGTCTTGCAATCGCTGAAAAATATTTAAGTGATGGAGAGTCCAATGTAGTTGTTACAGGAAGAAAACCTGACACCTTAGAAGAACTTCAAAATTCTGTAAATAACGATAATTTTCATACAATTATGGCAAAAGCTGATGATGAAGAAGCCGCTGATCGTACTTGTAAAGAAATAAATGAAAAATTTGGATCTCTTGATATTTTGATCAACAATGCAGGAACAAATCCTGCTGGTGGAAACTTAATGGATGTTGATATGGGAGCTCTTGAAAAAACATGGGCAGTAAATCAAAAAGGTCCTTTACTTTGGGCAAGAGCAGCATACAAAAATGAATTAAGCACAGCTATTATGAACATCTGTTCTGTAGCGGGATATTTTCCGTCTGATCTAATGGGGGCATATAATATTTCTAAAGCTGCTTTAATTTATATGACAAAGCAGCTTGCTTATGAATTAGCACCTGATATCAGAGTAAATGGAGTTGCTCCGGCGATTGTTAGAACAAGGCTCTCACAACTTTTATGGGAAAATGAAGAATATTCAAAAAATCTTCATTTGCTTCAAAAACTTGGAGAACCAGAAGATATTGCAGAAGCCGTATATTTCCTATGCTCAGAAGAAGCTGGCTGGATAACTGGCGAAATACTAACTGTTGATGGTGGGTTTAGTATTAACGGAAATTCTTTATCCTAATCATTCCAAACATTCAAACATAATTCTTCATCAAAGTATCTATTTATGTAATTTTTTCCTATAAATGTAGGTTGCTTTATGATGGCTTCTATCAGCCAAATTTTTGTACCATTAACTAAGTGTCCTCCAAATGCCTTACCATCTTTATCAGATACAGATATATGGATATGAACCAATGGTTTATTTTCAAATAATGTGATGTTTCCAAGACCACTCAGTACCTCAAAACCACCATCAAAAAAGTGGTCTTCGTATTCCTTAGTTTCTTGGTTAAAGTAAACAACATTTAAATTTTGAACAGCACCTATAAATGAAATTTCAGCAGTCTTTATTTTATTATTGATTGCATATTCAGTTAATGATTCGAGTAAATAGGTATCCTTATCAAATTTTACATAGTGAACTTTTTGTCTATTTACTTTATATTTACGGGTGTACATTTATTACAGCTTAACTAACCTATAAAATATTTTGCAAGCTCATGATAGACGGGTATTCCAATGATTATGTTAAAAGGAAAAGTCACACCTAAGCTCAAACCTAGATAAATTGCTGGATTTGCATCTGGAATTGCATCTTTAACTACTGCTGGAACAGCAATATAGCTTGCACTGGCCGTCAAAACCATAAGTAATGTTGCATTTCCAATTGAAAGTGCAAAATAGTTTGATGCAAATAATGCTAAAAGAGATCCTATAAGGGGAGTGATTAATGCAAAAAGTATTAAAGTTTTACCTTTACCCTTTAGCTCTTTTAGTCTTTTAGCTACACGAGTTCCCATCACAAATAAAAATAAATATAAAACATATTCAAACAAAGTATCAGTGAAGAATTCAACATTATCTGAAATTGTGCCTTGGATACTAAAGCCAATTATCAGTGAAGATATTAGCAATACATTTGGTACTTCTAAAAATGCTGTTTTTATTATTTCAAAATTATTTTGGTCAACGTTCCGTTTTCTTGTAATTAGAAAAAGTGCCATAAAAATTGCAGGGAATTCCATTACAACGAGAACAGCAGACATATAGTCATCAAATGCTTGAGAGTTTGTCGATAAATAGGATATTGCTGTAACAAAAGTAATTGCACTTACAGAACCGTATGTGCCAGAAAGAGCAGCTGCATCATCAATATTTAAATTATTTCTTAAATATAAATAAGAAAGTATAGGAATAAGCAACGCAAAAAATATTCCAAGGGATATAGCGTTAACAACTTCGCTAGTGAATCCGTTTTGTTGCAAACTGATACCACCTTTTAGACCCAATGAAAGAAGCAAGTAATATCCTAAATATTTTGATAGAGCTGGTGGTAGTGTATCGTTAAATATTCGTCCAATGATGATTCCAGAAATAAATAAAATAATTGCTGGATTAAGTATGGCTTCCATTCAAATAGAAATGATAGTAAGCAAATCAATATTTAAGAGTTTTATTAAAAATTTATTTTAATTGATCAATAACTTCTTTTGCCGTATCAATATCAACTGGATTTTCAACATTTCCATCTTTTTTAAAACTTGTTCCAATAATCAAAATATCTGCAATATTTTCATATTGATTAATGTTTGTATGATCAACTCCTGATCCAATTGCTAATTTTCCAACAGGAACTATATCTCTAACCTTTGTAAGATCATCCATATTTATTTGATGACCAGTTCCATCACCAGTTACAATAACAACATCTGCACCAGCTCTATTAATTAATTCTTCTGCATGATTTTCTATTTTCGCACCTTCTGGTGGTACTGCGTGTTTAACAAACACATCAGCATATATTTCAATATCATTATTTAGATTTTTTTTAAATTCAGCGATTTCATGTGCTTCACCTTCAATTATTCCTTGGTCGGTAAACATCATTACATTATTTAAAACATTTATCCTTACAAAATCTGAGTTCGTAGCTTCTGCAATTGATAGAGCTGCTATTCCATCATTTCTTAATACATTTATACCAACCTTTAAATTTGAATTTATTTCTAATTTTTGTACAACAGAAGTAAAACTAGCAAGAGTTCTTTTTGAAATGTCATTTTTTACAAAAGGCACATCGCCAAAGTTTTCGATAATAATTCCATCAACTCCAGCATTATATAAATTTTCTACATCTTTTTGGGCAAGTTTGGTGATCTCATCTAATCCTAAGGAATTTGACGGTGAACCCGGCAAAGCTTTTAAATGAACTACGCCATAGATGATCATAAATTAAATTTTTGCGTGCTGTAGTTTTAGATATTTTTTTGCGAAATCGCCCTCAACTGAAAGAGTTGGTTTGAATCCCTTATTTGTTCTGCCAGTGACAATCCTACACCAGTCACTTGCATTTCCTTTAATACTATTTTCAGACTTCTCATTACCAAATTGCCATGCTCTGTATTCAGGACCAATCAATTCAATTCTCAAATCTTTAAATTTGACCTTGTTCTGTTTACTTGTATGTTCGGCATTTAGCCATCCAAATAATGCAACATGTTCAATTCTTACTGAATCTTCATAATCTTTTTTCATACTGTCGTAGATATCTAAGCCATGAGCCCAAGTTTCAGCTAATTTTGTGGATGAAAATGTGAGATAATCAATTTCGTTATTCCACCATTTTATTTTTTTTCCAGGAGATCCTTTAGCTAAAATTTCTACAACCTTTGCTCTTGAGAGTCTCCACCACTCAATAACATCTTGTGGTCTCATTTCATTACCTTTTTTTATACATTCTTTTTCAAATTTTTCTAACCCTTTTGGTCCTCTGTATTTATTAAAATCAGTGCCTTTCTTTTTCATTGCATTTAGCGCTAGATCTTCTAATCCTGCTAAATAACTTACATGATTTGTGATGTTCCAATTCTTAAAAGTTGTTTTGGTGTCCCAATTTCTAACAGGAATACTTTGCAAGTATTGATCTAGAAGTTGCTGTTCAGCTACTAGACTGCTTAATAAATCTTTCACAATTTAATTTTAATTGTGAAACTCTCTTACTCCAATAGGAACATCAAATAAAATACTTTATTTATGATTTAAATCTACGTATTATCTATATATGAAGAAAATCATAAAATTAGTAATATCAACAATTTTAATAAAAGTATTTTATGACGTTTTTAATGAAAACAAGTTTGTTAAAGAACAGATTGATAAATTAAAAGAAGAAGTTACAAATTTAGAAATGTCTGATATCGATCAGAAAATTAAAGATTTTCAAAATAAAATCGACGGTTTTAAAAATAAAAATCAAGACTCTCCGGAGTAAAATATCTGGAAATTACTAGGTAAAACATTCTCATATTGGCCAACTTGGCTCGTCAAGGTAATAACAACTGCCCATTCAAATATTATGAAATTCAATCATACATTTATTGGCAGAAAGCTAATAGGGGAGAATATTTTACTCTTAGAAACAGTTGGACGTAAATCAAATAAATTAAGAAAAACACCTTTGACTTATGTTGTAATTGATGAAGGATATCTTGTTGCAGCCTCATATGGAGGGAGAGACAAAACTCCTGATTGGTTTTTCAACATAAATACAGACAAAGTAAAAATACTCGTAAATAAGGAATACAAAGATGCAAAACCTTTAATTGTTGATGAACTTGAAAAGGAAGATTATTGGAAACTATTAACTGATTTCTATCCTACTTTTAATCTTTACAGGTCAAAAACAGAGAGAGATATTCCTTTAGTAAAACTTGTTACAAACTAGGTTTTATATTTGGACCGTTTCTTACCACGGTATTCCATAATGTTGAATAATGATCAAGGTCTTCAGGATTTACATGAGGAAGAACCATATTTTTCCATGTTTCATGCAAAGGATCTGAAGCATTTTTGTACAAATCTAATCCAACGGGAATTCTTTCTACAACTGTTCTAAGACTCATTGGCGTTTCAATATTAATGCTTATGTCATCAGATAAAAATGAGTTATTAATTTCAATAGCCAATTTGATTATTAGATCTGTAAATTCATTTTGTAATTTTGGATATCGTTTTTTAAATATTGATTCAAGCTGTTCTTTGTTGGGAAAAGGTTTATCCCAAATAACCCATCGATCAGCAAATGCTTTGTTTAGAGTTTGTGTTCCCGCATAATCTCTTAAGCTCGTTGGATTCATTGTTCCAAAAATATATGAGTCATTTCTTAATTCAATAACTTCACCATTAGGAAGCTCTAGTTTTTTGTGTCTATCTAATAGTGAATGTAAAGCAAATAAAACTTCTGGTCCGGCAGCATTTAATTCTGATAGATTAATAATGGATGGTCCTCTTAGTGCTCTGGTTAATTCGCCATCCTGCCATTTAGAATCTGTTCCACCAACTCCATCTCCATATAATTGAACTGAACCAAGTAAAGTCACGTCTCTAACTTCACCTGATAAAGGAATCCGATAGTATGGATAATTTAATTTTGCAGCTAATTGCTCTATATCGTGATCCTTACCTGTTCCCATATGGCCTTTTAGTGCAATATGAATCGGGATTTCATTTTTAAACGTATCTTCTTTGCTCTTAATAATTTGGGCTAATTTATATTGAATTCCAAAGTCTACATAATTTTTATCTAACTCAGGTATGCGTTCGGCTCTAGATTCATAATCAGGAATTGATTTTGATAGCTTACATTCATTCAGCTTTATATCACCCTTACCATTTGGGTTTTTAAATATTTGTTCAGCCATCAAGCAACTCCTGTAGATTCTTCAATATTCTTTATAAGTATATCCTTTGTGATGTTTACTATTGAATGAATTAACTCTTCAGGTTCATTTATCTGGGTCTTATTGATATATTCTTTCCAAGTGCCTCTTTCTCCAATACCTATCCCAATTACATCAATCCCAACTTTGGAAGCATAATTGATAGAACTTTTTAAATCCTCAAGTGATCCTCTTGTCATACCGTCTGACAGTACGGCTAAAAGTTTTGTTTTAGAACCTTTTTCTAGAAGTCTTTTTGTAGAAAACATTATATTTCTTTCGTCAACATTGGTTCCTCTTTCAAACATGCTTGCAGGAGGATGATCCAAATTAGATTCTAATTTGTCTAATGACTCCCTTAAGTTTCTTGAAAATTCAATTAAACCTATAAACTTTTCATAATTTTCTTTCCATGAATCATCAAACTTTTTAATAAAATAATGATTTGTTGTATTGAAATAATATTCAGCATTCGATCCATAATTTGTATTTAGCATCGAGGAAACAGCCATCTTTCTTTTTAAATATAATTCTTCATTTTCTAATTCATCTGCCGCGAAGCTCCTATTAAAAATTGCTACTTCAAAATCAATATCTAATTCATGGCAGATTTGAGCAAGATAACTCGCTCCTATTAATGCCGCTGAGAGAGACCAGGGGTAGAAATCACCTTTATCTTTTTCAAGCATTGATCCACTTCCATCAATTAGTAAAGATACTGCATAAGATTTGTTTGAAAGCCGCTGTTTTTGTTCAAACATTCTTTCATACCTACCTGATGCAAGCATTAAAGGAACATGTGGTGATAAATCGCCCTGATCATAACCACTGATTCTGAGCCTTTTTTTGTTATGTATAAAGTAAGGTTTTATTTTGTTTGTAACTTTGAATACGGGCAGATCCCATTCTTCCAACAGGGAGTTATAAGTATTTAATCCATTTGTATATAAATTTTTAAATGATTTTGGTAAATTAGTACTCAGTAATTTTGATACTTTACCATTTGGAAGATAAACGGTTGAGGATGTTCCAACTTTTGAAACATGATCATCCATAAAGTTAAGCTTTTCATCTTCTGAATCTGCACCCTTTTTACCTAAGAATTTTTCTAAGGTATTACCTGAAGTAATGTTTGTACTAGAAGGAATTAAGACTTTGTTTAAATCATCAACTACGGAGTCTTCAAAATTTTCTATTGATTCTCTACGTTCTCCCAATGTTTGTTTATCAACATCTGGTAATAGATTGTATCTTCTACAAATATCTGTAATTTCTATCGTTATATCAATAGTGTCTTCTATCAAGTTTTTATCATATGAAAAATTATCTAATACTCTTAGAGTCTCTTTTAAGGGTTCTTTAATATTTTTTGGATACTTTTCTATATCTAATTCAACATATCCTGTGATGTTATGAAAAAGCAATGTTAAAAATTTATTGAAAGGCTTTAAATTTTTTATGTTGATACTAGATTCTTTATAAATATCCTCGAGGATTGATCTAAGCCCATTAAAATTTTTTACAAATTGAAACTCATCATAGGAATGCACAAGTATTTCAAAAATGTATTTTCCAAATGGACCCGCGAGAACTTCCAGAACTTCATCAATGTTAGTTAACCCTTGAGTGTCATCTTTATATTTTGTGAGATCTTCATCAACATTGAAATTATATTCTTCCATAGAATGGATAGCCTCATGGACTACAGTTCCAATTATTAATTCCTTAAATTCAAGTTCTGAATCTGAAACTGCATTAACCAAAATAGAGGGATTTATGTTGATCTCGTTTTTGTTTTTGCTTTTGGTTTTACCAAGATTAATAACAATATTTGTATTATCAGTTTCGGATTGTATTAGTCGTGTAATTGCTGGACTAATTTTTTGAAATATTTCAATAATTTGAGTTTCTAAAGTTTTTTTCTTAAATTCCATTTTTTATCATTATCATTAAAGACTGATAATACAAGTATAAGGTGAATATTAAGTTGAATGAAATTGCAAAAAAGACTGTAATCGTTTCCGGTGGTAAAGGAAGCATGGGAGTGATGGTCTCAAATTTTATTAATGATCTAGATGATTTTGACGTAATTGGGATAATTGATCCTGGGGAAAATGAATCAACATTTAAAAACTTTTTAATATCGGATGATCTTGTATGTGATTATATTTTTGAATTTGCTCCAGCATCTGTTGTTAATGAAAATATTAAGATTCTTGCAAATAACGATGCTAAATTAATAATTGGTTCATCAGGTGTGAATGATGAATCAATTAAACTATTAAAAAATTCTGATAAAGGAGTTGCACTTATTCCTAATTTTTCAGCGGGTGCAGCTTTCCAAAAAGTTTTTTCTGAGCAGTTATCAAATACATTTAAAAATGTGCACATAGTAGAAAAACATCATTCTAATAAGGAAGATGCACCATCTGGGACTTCAAAAGATGTTGCTTCAAGTTTAGAAAAGATGAACTCAGAAGATATAGAGGGGGAGTATTTTGCAACAACAGAGGAAAATTCAATCAATATTTATTCATTAAGGTCGGATGATTATTTAGCTGAACAAGAAGTCGTATTTTCTAATACTTTTGAAGAATTTATTCTTGAACATAAAGTTAATGATAGAAAAGCATATTTAACAGGTATCGAGATAGTATTACGTGAAATGGAAAATGTAAATTCTTACGTTTATGGACTTGAAACTCTTATGAAAGAAGCAATGGACTGATCATGACTGAGTTTGGTAGTTTATTAACAGCTTCAATTACTCCATTTGATTCACGAGGTGTATTAAATACTGACACTCTTTGGAGACTTTGTAGAAAATTGGTGCATGACAAATCGGAAGGTCTTGTGCTTACTGGAACAACAGGAGAATCACCAAACCTTTCAATTAAAGACAGAGAGATTATTTACTCCACTGCTATAGATTCTGTGAGTGATAAAGCTAAGATTATTGCTGGTACTGGTACATATTCAACTTCTGAATCAATTGAAATTACTAAGATGGCAGATTCTCTTGGAGTAGATGGAATAATGATTGTTACTCCGTATTATTCAAAACCTTCTCAACATGGAATTTTGCGTCATTTTGAAGAAATATCAAAAATAACAGATCTTCCAATAATGGCTTACAACATTCCAGGGCGTACAAGTACATTAATTGAACTTGAAACTCTTCAGACACTTGTTGATGATATCGGCATTCACTCTATTAAAGATGCAGTTGGTGATTTTGAATTTTCTAAAAAGCAACTTGAATTGTTAAAGGATAGAGCAGATATTTATTCTGGAAACGATAACCAAACATATGATTTTGTCATAAATGGTGGAGTAGGAGTAGTTTCAGTTGCATCACATGTTATTGGTGATGAGATTGCTGAAATGATAAGTTTTGCCAAAGATAATGATTTAGAAAAAGCTGAAGAGATCAATATGCAATTATCTAATTTATTCGAAGCAATATTTGAAGAGCCAAGTCCAGGACCAATTAAAAAAATCTTATCTGAAAGTTGGGAGGAAGTTGGAGAGCCTTTACTTCCAATAACCTCAATTACACCTGAATTAGCCAATAAAATTAGGGGTTTTTACAAAAAAATAAAGGAAAATTAGGCTTTTTTTACTATTTTCTATGGTATAATATATTCGTGGCTGTTAAGACATCCACTCGCAAAAGGGTTGATGGGCGTAAGCGGGTGTCTAAACCGAAAAATTTAATAAAAGTACCTCAAACTCTAAGAGGTATTTCAGATACTTCAAAAAATATCACTAGTTCATTTTTTAAGTCTTACCAAGCTGTCGCTGTGTTTATGACAGGTTTAGGCATTCTTGTAGGATTATCTTCTTTTGGCAAAGCTGGTCCAATAGGAGAGTTCGTAAATAATTTACTTACATGGTCGTTTGGCTATGGTGTATATTTATTTCCTCTACTTTTGATTTATGGTGCTGCAATTCTTATAAGAGATAAAGACTTTATAAATACCCAAAAAGTATTTATTGGAACAATCTGGGTACAAATATTCACTTCTGCGTTATTTCACTTTTACATACACTCTGAACCACTATCAATAAGTGTTGGAAGTGCTGCTCTACAAAAATCCGGAGGTTTTATTTCTGCATTCATTGTTTACCCATTAAATAATTTACTTGCTGCAGAAATGACCCATGTTGTGCTTTTATTCGGTTTGATCATTTCTGTTTTATATATGACGGATATAGAACTTAAAGATCTCATTGGTGGAGTTCAGGCAATTTTTGTCTACTCATATAGGTTTATTTTTGCATTTTATAAAGCTAGGAGAGAGGCCTCCAAAATAAATTTTGATCTTATCAATACTGAAACTATAACTCCATCAGAAGAAGTTGAAACTAATAATGTTGTTACATTGAAGAAGGAAAAAGTCAAAAAATCAGTTAATTCGAAGAAGCCTAAGTCAAAAGAACCTTCATTGCCTAAATCGAAAAAACCAAATACAAAATCATCCAAATATGTACTTCCACCATTGAAATTATTAAAAATGGGTACTGATGTTTCTACTTCAAAAAAACTTTTACAACAAACGGCAACAGATTTACAAAATCTCTTAAAAGAACATGGTGTTGAAGCTGAGTTAACAAAAATTGTTCCTGGACCAACTGTCACAAGGTATGAGATTGAGTTATCACCTGGTGTTAAAGTATCTAAAGTTACATCGCTTTCACACGACATTGCCTATGCTTTAGCTACACCAGATGTAAGACTTTTAGCTCCAATTCCTGGAAGAAGTGCGATTGGTATTGAAATTCCAAATAGACAAAGAAGACTTGTTTCATTAGGAGATGTTCTTACCTCACCAGAGGCGAAAAAATTAGATCATCCTTTAAATGTAGGACTTGGATTAGATATTTCAGGTCAAGCAAGACTAATCAACTTATCTGAACTACCTCACGTTTTGATAGCAGGTCAAACCGGTGCAGGTAAATCATCCTGTATTAATTCAATTGTTACATCTCTCTTAATGAGGACTAATCCAGATGAAGTAAAAATGGTGATGGTTGATCCAAAAAGAGTTGAGCTAGGTCAGTACAACAATGTACCTCATTTACTTACAAAAGTAATTACAAATCCAAAGAAAGCTGTTGATGCATTAACTTGGGCTGTTTCTGAAATGGATAGAAGATATGATTTATTAGCTGATGGGCAAGTACGTGACATTAATGGATATCATGAGAAATTTGATGCCGGATTATTAGATACAGAAAAATTTGATAGATTTCCTTACATAGTTGTGTGCATTGATGAATTGAATGATTTAATGATGGTTGCTGGTAGAGAAGTAGAGTCAGCAATTGTAAGACTTGCTCAAATGGCTAGAGCAATCGGAATACATTTAGTTGTTGCAACTCAAAGACCTTCAGTAGATGTTATTACTGGTGTAATGAAAGCAAACATTCCTTCAAGACTTGCATTTTCTGTTGCTTCAACAACAGACTCAAGAGTTATTCTTGATCAGTCTGGAGCTGAAAAATTAATTGGACTTGGGGACATGCTTATTGTTACAGCTTCAAATCCTAGATTAGAAAGAATCCAAGGTGCTTGGGTTACTGAGGAAGAAATTAAAGATGTAGTCTCATGGGTTAAGTCACAAAAAGAAGCTGAATACAATCCTGCTGTTATTGAAGAACAAAAATCTACAACTGTTCACAGTGATGATGATTTAGGTGAAGATGATGAATTAATTAAAACTGCTACAGATCTTGTTGTTAGATCACAGTTAGGATCTACTTCAATGTTACAAAGAAAACTAAGAGTTGGATTTGCTAGAGCAGGTAGATTAATGGATATTCTTGAATCTCAAGGAATTGTTGGACCATCTGAAGGATCAAAAGCAAGAGAAGTTTTGATTACAGTTGAAGAATACGAAACAAATAGTCTTTCCACAATTAATGATGATAATGAAATTTCTGAAACTGAGAATTCATCTGAAGAAATAAATGATGAAGTAGAGACGACTGACGATAGTTGGTACGAAGAGTAACTAACTCTTTACGGTTTTACCTTTAATAATTCGATTTCTTATTGCAGCAGTAATTGTATCTGCGGTTAATACTAATAAAATAGTACAATTTATGACAGAAACTGCTCGGGTATTAGGTTAAATTTTTGTAAATTTATAAGTCGTTTGGAACGTATCCATATTCTCGTGAAAGAATGTTGCCATCTGTATCAATAATTAAGGAAATTGGTTGACCAATAATTTTTAAACTATCTCTCATATCAGATGTAGAAAACCCAATTGTGATTTCACCTTGAAGATTTTCTGATACCCAAGTCATAGTGGAATCTACATCACTGTGTGCCAATGCGATTACATCATAGTTTTGGCTAACTGCTGCTAGATTAGCTTCTAAGAGAGGCAACTCCTCCCTACAAATTCCTCAATAATCAGCCCAGAAAACAACAAGGGTTTTCTTATTAGTTAGGTCTTCGTTTACTAAATTTCCATTTGCATCTTCATATACAAGTTCTTCAATTGAGGATTCTGCTGCACTTTGTGTTGGTTCATCTGAGGTACTATCCGATCCTGATGAACAAAAAGATAGTAGAAGTAAAAGTATGATTGCTTTTCTCATACATTTATCATAGTTATATTTAAATTAAACATTGCTAACCTAAAAATATGAAAATTGGTTTCTTAACAATTGGTACAGAAATACTGCTAGGGGATACAGTCAACACAAACCTAACGAACCTTGGTAAACGTTTATATGAAAATGGGTTTAAATTAGATAAAGATATTACAATTTCAGATCAGCAAGATGAAATTATTAATGCACTTAATTTTTTACTTAAAGATTGTGATGTTGTTATCACTTCAGGAGGTCTTGGTCCAACAGAAGATGATATAACAAAAGAAACAATTTCTGAATCTTTATCATTGGAACTTGAGCTAGATGATGATCATTTAGAGCGGATGAAAGAACGCTGGAAAGCTCGTGGGTTAATTATGCCTGATACAAATATAAAGCAAGCTTATATTCCAGTTGGAAGTGAAAAACTCACCAATACTCAGGGAACAGCTCCTGGTATAAAAATCAATCATGACAATAAAATCATTTTTATCTTTCCAGGACCGCCAAGAGAGTTTATACCTCTTGTTGAGGATGAGTTGATTCCTTTTCTAAGTAAAAATTATGAAAAAGAAAATACAGACTATCAATTTGTTATGTTTTTTAATCAGGCAGAATCATCATTGGCTGCTGAAATAGATAAGTTTAAACCAGAAGGTTTAGATATTGCTTATCTAGCAAGTAAAGGGATCATTAAATTACGATTTGATAAAAATTCTGTATCAAATGATCAATCTGATATGTTTCTACAAAAAATAGGTGAAACATTTGAAGATGATATTTTATCTTACGAAAATATAACAGTTGAAAAAGTTCTTGGAAATTTAATTAGTGACTCAAATCTTCAAATCTCTTTTGTTGAAAGTATCACTGGGGGTTTGATTTCCTCATTGCTTGTTAAGAATCCAGGGATAAGTAAATACTTTATTGGTTCTGACATTGTTTATACAAATGAGTCTAAAAACTTGTTATTAAATGATGAAAATATTAATTTTGATGATTGGGAAGAATTAACTTACAATCTTACAGAATCATCTTTAAATAAATACAAATCAAACGTAGCCCTTACAATTTTAGGGGAGGCAGGACCAATATCATCTAGTAAATACCCTGTAGGAACAATCTTTATTTGCATCTCAAACGGAGAAAAAACAGTTATTTCAGACCATAAAATGAATGGAAATAGAGCAGAAATCTTAGAAAGAGCCTCAAATAAAGCTCAATGGGAATTGATTAAATTCATAAAAAACTTGTATTAGAACAAATGTTCTAGTAAAATTGTCTTATTAAGATGTTTTAATATAAATTAATTATTGTTAATTAAGGAGAAAAAATGGATAAAGACAGGGCAAAAAAACTAGATACAGTTTTTGATCAAATAGAAAAACAATTCGGTGAAGGCTCATTAATGAGACTTGGCGCTGATAACATCAAAAAAATACCAGCTATTTCTACAGGAGCACTTTCAATTGATTTAGCTTTAGGTATCGGTGGAGTTCCAAAAGGTAGAGTTATTGAAATTTATGGACCTGAAGCTTCAGGTAAAACTACCTTATCTCTACATGTTGCAGCTGAAGCACAAAAAGCAGGCGGTGTAGCAGCATTTATTGATGCTGAACATGCTCTTGATCCTGTCTATGCGAGAGCATTAGGTGTTGATGTTGACGAACTTCTTGTATCTCAACCAGATACCGGCGAACAAGCGCTTGAAATTGCAGACATGTTAATTCAATCTGGAGGTGTAGATCTAGTAGTTATTGACTCTGTTGCAGCATTAGTTCCAAAAGCTGAGATTGAAGGCGAAATGGGTGATACTCATGTTGGTCTCCAGGCTCGATTGATGTCACAAGCCTTGCGTAAATTAACTGGTTCAATCAATAAATCAGGTACAACTGTGATCTTTATTAACCAAATCCGTGAAAAGATTGGCGTTATGTGGGGATCTCCTGAAACAACCAGTGGTGGTAGAGCTCTTAAATTCTATTCATCTGTAAGGATTGATGTTAGAAGAATTGAAACATTAAAGGTTGGACCAGAACAAATAGGAAACCGTGTAAGAGCCAAGATTGTAAAAAATAAAGTTGCTCCACCATTTAAGGAAGCAGAGTTTGATATTATGTTTGGTCAAGGTATATCCCGAGAAGGAAGCCTTTTAGATGTTGCAGTAGAGCACGGTATTGCTAGAAAAGCAGGAGCTTGGTTTACATATGATGAAGTTCAACTTGGTCAAGGTAAAGAGAATTCTAAGCGTTTTCTAAGAGAGAATCCTGATCTTGCTTTACAGCTAGAAACAGATGTTTATAAAGCTGTTGGTCTTATTGAATCAGATGAAATTGAGGTTGTTGAAGATGAAACAACTGAAAATGAAGATGAATCCGCAGAAGAGACTAAAAACAAAAAATAACTTAATTTTCCTAATAATTTTTTTATAATTTGTTATGTGAAAACTTCTATACATATAGAAAATAAAATTAGACCAAAAGCATCTAGAAATGGTCTTAAATATCATATAAAAACTTTTGGTTGTCAGATGAATGAGCATGACTCAGAAAAAATAGCTGGAATATTTAACAATGATGGCATGACTAAATCTGATGATATAGATAATGCTGATGTACTTTTTGTTAATACATGTACTATCAGAGAAAATGCGGATGATAAATTATATGGAACATTAGGTCATTTAAAGAAATGGAAGTCACTTGCACCAAATAGACGATTACTTGTTGGCGGATGTGCAGCTCAAAAAGATAAAGAGTTAGTTCGAGAGAGAGCACCTTGGGTAGACGTTGTTATTGGAACACACAATACGACAGAAATAATTAATTTACTCAACCAGGCAGAAGATTGGGGTCCGATTACAGAGATTATTGAAGAAACAACAGATATTGAAACAGAAATCGCCGCTGTACGTGAGTCAAGTGTCAGTGCCTTTGTTACAATTCAAATTGGTTGCAATAATAGTTGTACATTTTGTATCGTACCTTCAGTAAGAGGTATAGAGATAAGTCGAAGACCCTCAGACATTATCAATGAAATTAAAAGTCTAGCTCATGATGGAGTTAAAGAAATAACGTTACTTGGTCAAAATGTAAATTCTTACGGTAGAGATTTAATGATCAATAATAGGAGAAAACCATATTTCACTGAACTTCTTTACAAAATTCACGATATTGATGGTATTGAACGAATTAGATTTACATCACCACATCCCAAAGATTTTAAAATAGAAACATTAAAAGCCGTTGCTGACTTACCAAAAGTAGCTAATCAGATTCATATTCCACTCCAAAGTGGAAGTAATAAAATATTATCTTCAATGCATAGAGGTTATAATCAAAAGAGATTCCTTGAGAAGGTAGATTTAATTAAATCATTAATCCCTAACGTGTCCATATCATCTGATATTATTGTTGGCTTTCCTGGTGAAAATGAAGACGACTTTCAACAAACAATGGATGTAGTTAATTATGCTGAATTTGATTTGATCTATATGTTTAAATTTTCACCTAGACCTGGGACAGTTGCATCTGATTATGTCGATCAATTTGTTGAAAAAAAAGTTATAGATGATAGATTTATGAGATTAAAAGTTAGACAAACTGAAATCAGCGAAAAAAGGTATAAAAGATACCAAAATACTAAACAAACGATGCTTGTAGAAAAAGTTTCAAAAAAAGATAACAATATTCTGACTGGTCGTATTGAAGGTGGTCACATAGTTCATCTCGAATCTAGTAGTGAAAATATTGGCAAACTTTTAAATGTGAATATATATGATTCCACACCTTTTTTCTTGAAAGCCACTTTGTAATCTTGCTTTATTTTCTTACAGGTATTACTGCATCAGGAAAATCAAGACTTGCTCACGAAATTGCTATTGAAAGAAACATTGATATAATTTCCCTAGATTCTATGGCAGTTTATAAGGGATTGGATATTCTCACTGCTAAACCAAATGATGTAATGAGATCACAGGTTTTATATTACGGTCTTGATATAGCTGAACCTGATCAAAATTTTTCTGTAGTAGATTATCTCAATTACTTAATCGAGATGGAAATTCCAGAAAAATCATTTGAAAAAGATTATCTTGTTGTTGGTGGTACCGGTTTGTATTTTCGTTCACTAATTAATAGTTTTGAGTTTAGACCTACTGATCCAGCTATAAGATCTGAATTAGAACAATTAAATGTTGATCAATTACTAAAGTTCCATGAAATGTATGAAATTAAGACACCTGATGTTGAAATTAATAAAAGAAGACTTATACGTAATATTGAGGATTCAATTTTAGAAGATGTGAAGTATGTTTTTCCGCCAATAAACATTCCAGAAAATATTGTTGGTATATTTTGGAATCATCCTGATTATAAAAACAGAATTAGTAAACGAACTGATGAAATGATACAACAAGGCGTCATAGATGAGATGAATTCTATTACTAATCCTTCAAAAACTGTATTGCAAGCTATAGGAATGAACTTAAGTAATGACCTTGCAGAAAATATTAATTTAAAAACAAACAGGTTAGCTAAAAAACAACTTACATGGTTTAAACAAGAAGATAGAATAAAAATTGTTGACACCGATGATGAAAAAGTTATTCGTAAAGAAATAGAAATGATTATAGATGGTAAATGAATCTTATATGTCAGGAACAGGCAATGATTTTATATGTACTGAGTACGATCGAGACTTATCAGATATAGAAATTATTTCAATTGTAAGTGATGCACTTTTTCCTATTGATGGAGTCATATTGGTAGAGGGTATAGATAGTTCAACAGTGAAAATGCACTATTTTAATAATGATGGAACTCCTGCTGAGCTATGTGTAAATGGTGTTCGTTGTACAGCTAAATTTGCAGTAGACAATAACTTAGTAGATACTAAAAATTTGATTGTTAAAGCTCCAGTTGGTGATATAAAAGCATTTGTAGAAAACGATTATGTAAAAATTGAAGCACCTCTTCCTACGACCGGTAAAAGTATCGAAATTGATAGCTATATATGCACAACTAGTGAAGTTGGAAATCCTCATCTTATGGTTGAAGTGGATGATGTAGAGAGATTTGATCTTGAGAAATTTTCATTAAATGCCAGAAAACTTGATGTATTTTCTAATGGTGTAAATGTTGAAATCTATTCAGTTGTTGAACGTAAATTTATTTACGCAAGAGTAAATGAAAGGGGAGTTGGCGAAACAGACGCTTGTGGTTCTGGAGCTTTAGCTTTGTTTACATATTTAAGAGAAATTAATAAAGTTGATGATGATGCAATCGTTTTATTTCCTGGTGGAGAGCTAGAACTATCTTATGAAAAAGAAAAGTTGTATCTTAAAGGTGAAGTTACATATCTCTAATTAACGAAACAACTTTTCCTATAGGTTGTATATTTTCATTAACTGGAATTTTTTCATAGTTCTTATTTGCAGGTACTAGGTATTGTTTACCCTGAATATTTTTGAGAAATTTAATAGTACCTTCTGAGTTATTTATAAGAAATGCACCTATATCTCCATTTTTAATTGGTTCATTTTTATTGATAATAACTAAATCTTTTTCATGAATTCCCTCATCGATCATCGAATCTCCCGAAACTGATAAAGCAAATAGATCAGATTTTTCATCAGTATTTGGATAATTCACAGCTCCAATAACGTTTTCCTCAGCCATAAGTAAAGATCCTGCAGCAATTTCTCCAAGTATCGGAATTTTTTTGTTCGATAGTTGGTTGTTTACAGTCAAAGCACGAGATTTCTTATAGTTTTTTTGTAGTAATCCTGATTGGATTAGTTTTTCAAGGTGATATTGGACTGTGCTTGTTGATTTAAGACTTACTCCTTGGCAGATTTCTCTTACTGAAGGTGCAAATCCATTTTTTTCGATAAATATATTTATAAAATTTAAAATATTCTTTTGTTTTTCAGAAACCATAATTATATATTAGTACATATGTTCGAATAAAAAAAGTGTCATACGCGGTTTTTAATATATTTTTATGAAAGAAAAGTTAATATTATTTACATTTTTGACAATATTTTCACTAATTACTACACCAATAATTAAAAATAATTCCCTAACTATCCCAATAAACAATGGTCTTATGACATATCATGTTCAAAAAGGTGATTCACTTTGGGGTATAGCTTTAAAGTATGATTCAATAGATATAGAAAATTTTTTATTTGAGACAAAAAAAATAAATAATTTAGATAATTCCAAGATTTTTGAAGATCAAATCTTAATTATTCCTTAATTTATTTGTTACAAAATTCTCTCATTTCTATAATACACTATATATGGTATGTCCTTTTGGCGAAAACTGCGTAACTAGTGTTATTGACTCTAGAAAAAACAGTGAAGGTATTCGTAGAAGAAGAGAATGTTCAACTTGCGGACTTCGTTTTACCACCTATGAAAAAGCAGACATAAGCTTAATGGTTGAAAAAAGAAGTGGGGATATTGAGGAATTTAGCTATGAAAAGTTATATCAAGGTATAGATAATGCATTTGGTGGAATTGACATTAGCGATAAAAAACTTAAAACTCTTGTAGACAACGTCCACAAAGATATAAAATTACATGGAAAAAAAATAAAATCAAATATAATTGGTGAAACTGTACTTATTCACCTCAAAGATGTCAATGAAGTTGCTTATTTAAGATTTGCTTCAGTGTATAAAGAATTTTCTGATGTAACTGATTTTGAAAAAGAGGCAGCTGAACTAAATTAGGGTAAATTTCCTATGCTTTTTAATATTTCGGAATACTTATCGTTAAAAATCTGTAATGTTGAATTAAAAAATGCAATTTCTGTTTCTTTATTTAGTTCGATGGCACTAATTAAGGTTAACGCAACTTCATTTTCGTTATTTCTTAATGACGCAACTAATCGACCATGAAGATCTTGAGCTGTAGTTAAAGCTGAGTTAACAAGTTCTTTATGTTCTCTAAATTCTTCTAAATCAGGTAATGTCTCGCCATTTAAATTACTTTTTGCACCAATTAATGACAATTCAGTGGCAAGTGTATCGATATTTGTATCTTCATCAATTCGAAGAATATCGTCGTATATCAATATTTCAGAGTGCATAATTCTATATGTAAATAATTGATCGAGTTTATCTACGATATCAAATAGTAAATTTAATGAAGCAAAGACAGGTTCTGAATCTGAAATATCTCTATTTTCTAGATTTTCTTGATATTGAAGTAATGATGTTTCAATAATCTGTAAATTTGCGCTTGCATTTGATACGTCGTAACGAGAATAAAAAGGATTAGTAGCAACATCTAATAATTGAGGAATTTGACCTATATTATTATTCGTATTCTCTGTAATTGAAACAGCAATAGTTTCATTTTGAATATTATTATTTCGCATATTAATAAAAAACAATGATACAAAACTTATGATGCTTACTGTAGCTACTACTAAGAGTGTTGGAACAACCCACTGTCTTCTCATTTCTAAATCTGTCCAAATTTTCTTTATTTGTGAAGTTATATTTAATGGAACAAATGTCTGAGTGTCTGGATTAGAGTCTTCAATTTCACGTGTATCAAAAATATTTTCTTTTGTCGTTACGAGTTCTTGACCTATTTGTACAGATTCTATCTCTTCATCTACCATCTCAAATTCATTTGTAATTCTTAAATTATCCATCTCTTTAATGATGTCTGGTGTTTGGATAATTGTTGTATCAGCTTCAAAACCAAGTACATCAAGAATTTTGATTTTATTTGAGGTTTTCGCTTTCCTTATAAAAAGATAATCTCTAATATTCATCAATGAAAGGTTACCATTGAATAAAAATATTGAGATAGAAATACAACTTATAAGCTCAAATGGAAAAGTACCTTCTCAAAAGCATGCATCCGATATCGGATATGACATTAGTGCTTCCGATGATGTCACATTAATTTCAAATGAAGTCACTCTCGTCAATACTGGTATTGCAATAAATCTTCCACAACAATGTGCAGGATTTGTTCTACCACGATCAGGTCTATCAACGAAGCATAAAATTACGCTTATAAATAGCCCTGGATTAATTGATCCAGGATACACAGGTGAATTATTAGTACCCTTAATGAATCATGGAGACAAAGATTACATTATTAAATCTGGAGATAGAATTGCACAACTTGTCCTTGTAAATACTCACATCGTAGATTTTAAAGTAGTTGATTCATTGCCAGAGACAGATAGGTCATCTGGTGGTTTTGGATCCACTGATTAATTTCTTTTTTAAAAAACTCAGATATAAACTATCATTAATTTATTGCGGAAGTAGCTCAGTTGGTAGAGCGTAACCTTGCCAAGGTTAAGGCCGCGGGTTCGAACCCCGTCTTCCGCTCACTGGCGACGTGGCGGAGTGGCTACGCAGAGGTCTGCAAAACCTTGTACACCGGTTCGATTCCGGTCGTCGCCTCAAATTAAAATGATTGCTATTACTGGTGCTGGAGAATACTTAGACACTATTCGTTCTTACGATAAAGTGTTATTAGATAAATTAGAGGATGAACCTTATGTTCTCTCATTTCCTACTGCAGCAGGACTTGAAAGCGATGAGAGAATAAGATATTGGCTTAATTTAGCTGATGAACATTTTGAAAAACTAGGTGTAGAACACAAATCTATAAAAGCCCTTAATGTTAGCGATTACAATAAACCCGAAACTATAGCTGAGATTGATAAAGCAAATTTTATATATTTTTCTGGAGGAAACCCAAATCATCTTTACGAGACACTTAGCAAGTCTTTAGCTTGGGAAAAAATATTATCTATTCACAATAATGGAGGCATCCTGGCTGGTTGCAGTGCAGGAGCAATGATTATGGGTGAGAAAATGAATAAGGGTAAAGGTTTTGGTTTTTTTAAAAACTCTATGGTTTTACCTCACTGGAATGAAGTACTTTACAAAGCAATACTTACCTCCTCTAAACAGATTCATAAATCAAAATATAAAATTCTTGGATTAGAAATGAATACGTATCTCGTACTCAATGGTGATAAGTTGGAGATTATCGGTGACCAACAAGTACATATTATGCACAAGAAAGATGAGCAATCTTTCAAGAATGGCGACATACTAGAATTATCAGTATTGGATTTTTAAATGTGTGGACGTTATTACTTATCAATTGATCTCGGTAATTTATCATTTGTAGATAATCTCAGTAAATATGATTTTGAAGACAACTTCAATATTGCACCACAGGCCAGTGTCCCGGTTGTAATTGACAATAGTTTAGTAAATTGTACTTGGGGGTATTATCCACAGTGGTTGAAAGATCAAAGCAATTCTAAGCCATTGTTTAATACAAGATTTGAGTCATTACTGGAGAAGAAAACATTTATATCGGCATTTAAGAAGAGTAGATGCTTAGTACCAATATCTGGCTGGTATGAATGGAAAGTAATTGATGATGCAAAACAGCCTTTTTTCTTTAAACATAAAGATAATGAAAATATGTTTGCCGCAGGATTGTATTGGCAACGATCAGATGGAACTAAAGAGTTTACGATAATAACAACCGCTGCACCGATAGAAATTAATGAAGTACATGACCGCTCACCTTTAATTCTTGATGATGTATCGATGGGTATTTGGTTATCAGATGATAATCATGAAAATATTCATGCAAATATCTCACATGATTTTGGGAGCACCATTGAATACTATCAAGTGACAAGATCAGTAAATAATCCTAAGAACAATAATGCATCCCTTATTGAAGAGTTCAATGAGGTTCCATTTTAATGAATAGTCAGTCACCAATTTATTCTCTGAAGTTTACGATCTCTTGGATCATTGTTTATGGTGCAATTGTTTTTCTTCTTTTTCAAATTATCAATTTCTTTATCGCTCTCTATCTTGGCCTTTGGGTTTTAAATTTAATTATTGAGTTAACAGAGAGACTATTTCTTCGATTTGGTAAAAGAATCGTTACTGTAGAAAAATAATCATTCTACAAATCTGATTTATACTGCTATATTTTTTTATACGGGAGATTAGCTCAGTCCGGCAGAGCACTTGCTCGACACGCAAGGGGTCACAAGTTCAAATCTTGTATCTCCCACAAAATAATTAATTACTAGTTATTTCTAAAACTTGCTTACTAAGTTTCTTTAAATTTTTATTATTGTAATTTATCGCCCAAACACAAATATATAAAATTCCAACTAATAAAAACAATAAAGCGTACCCTCTTCCAGTACCTGTTCCAATTAGTGGTGCCAGCATTTCAATATTGTCTGGATAAAAAGAAAACTCTAAATAATCTCCTAATGGACCAGCAATAAGGACACCAATTGGTCGTAACATTTGTGCAATTGTGCCACGAAGTGCCAACGCACGACCTCTAATATTTATATCTGTTATAGCTAACCATGCGCCTGAAGATATTGTATATTGTACAGTACCGCTGACACCACTAATTATTCCATATATACAAAGAAGGAAAATACTTGGTCGAAGTGAGCCAAAAATTAAACTCACTCCACCTAATAGTCCACATTGTATAGCAAGCTTTAAGTTTCCCTGAAGATGTTCTGAGTAACGTAGAGAAATAATTGAACCAATTAGAAAAGCCAATCCTATGGTTGACTCAATTATTCCAAGACCCCTCGCATCTGAAAAAGTTAAAACCATTGGTGGTAAAAGAACAGTAGTAAAACCCCATAAAAAGTTAGAGATACTCAAAATAGAGACAAGTGTTAGTAATCCTTTTTGATTTTTTAACCATACATATGCTTCTTTTAAGTCAAAGTACACATTGTTGAAATTTAATTTATTGCTGTTTCCATTTTTTTCACTTTTGAAAAAAGAGATAGTTACAATCCCGAAAATACATGTAATAAGATCAACAAGAATTACTCCAGGCAGGCCGAAATACGAATAAATTAATGCTCCACCAATTGGCCCAAGCAAAACAGCAAATGCCTCAGCACTTTCGAACAATGCAGAGATTTTTGTAACATGTTGTTTTTTTACAACATCTCCAAGATAGGCACTCCAAGTTGTCCAATGAGCTATTTCAAATATCCCAAATGCTAACGCAAATGGAATAAGCATTATTAGGGTTAACTTATCGTTTATTGCAAAGTATCCAATAAGACACATTAAGAAAGCAATTATAAGGTCAAAACTTATAATTAATTGTTTTCTTGGAAATCTATCAGCGAGAACCCCTCCAAATGGTCCGGTGATAACTCCGATTATGCCTACCGTAAATAATATTGAAGATAATGCACTTGCTTTGCCTGTTGTTTCAAATATCCAAACACCAATCGCAAAAAATGACATTGCAGATCCTGTCCATGATAAAGTTTGACCAAACCAGAGAACATATATTTTTTTACTCATGATGAGGCCCTTAGATCTATTTAGTCAGCGTATTTCTCTGCACCCATAAAATGAATTGAGACATAATCCTTGTCTCCAACAACCCAGCTATCGTGTGGGGTATTTGACACATAAAATATATCTCCAGGGCCAATTATTTTTGGCTCTTCATTTTCAAATGCTACTGTAGCATTTCCACTAATAACCATTCCTAAATGTTCTGTCTCGCAAAACTCTGTTCCAGAAAGAGGGGAGACATCATCTGACCATTTCCACCCTTTATGATACGTTGCCTTACCGATAGTCATATGTGGAAGATTTACTACTTCATATTTTCCTTTATCAAACTCTCTGACTTCATCAGGGTTTTCGAATCTTTTAATAATGTAATCATCCATGTGCTTATAATAATTCAATATGAATAAACAGACTCAAAATATCTTAAACATTTCATTAACTCTGGTCGCAATTTATCTTTACAGTTTTACTGCAAACAATATCGAAACAGAAATACTTGGATTTAATTCTTTTAAATTTCTGATAACCATTGCTGTGTTAATCCAATTTTTAATCTTTTTACCTTCCTTTATTTTTAAATCAGAAAAATTTTACGATCTCACGGGTAGTCTCACATACATATCAGTAACAAGTATTGCTTACTTTTCACTTGATAACCCCACGACAACTGATACGATTCTTTTTCTTTATGTTGTTATTTGGGCTGGAAGACTTGGAATATTCCTCTTTAGAAGAATTAACAAAGTTGGTAAAGATGTACGATTTGATAAAGCTAAAAAGAAATTCTTTTGGTTCTTGCAGTACTGGATAGGACAAGCTGCATGGGTTGTATTCACTGCAGGTGCATCTGTCTTGGCCATTCTTTCACCAGTAGAAACAGAGTTAGACATTATTGCATTTATTGGAATATTTTTGTGGTGGTCAGGGTTCTTAATTGAGGTTATTGCTGATTATCAAAAAAGAAAATTTAGAGAATCATCAGATCCAAAAACCGAGTTCATATCAAATGGCCTTTGGGCAAGATCTCGTCATCCAAATTATTTTGGTGAGATTACGCTTTGGATTGGCATGGCTGTATTATCTCTTAGTTCTTTATCTGGAATTGAGTACGTAACAGCAATCGTATCTCCAGTCTTTGTTTACTTACTTTTAAGAAAAGCAGAAGGTGTCCCTATGTTGGAGCGTATTGCTGAAGAGCGTTATGGTGATTTACCTGAATATCAACAGTACAAAGAGAATACTCCGGTACTGATGATGAAATTTTTTAAGTAAGCAATTATTAATAAAAAAATATTCTTAAGGTACTAATTCAGCCATAAAAACATAGTCACGATCCGAGCTGTTCCAACTATTTTCAAGTGCAGGATTGTCCCAATCAGGTGCAAAAAAATTACCCGAGCTTCGTGAATAAACAAAATTTGCTGCTGGACCTAGTCCGGTACAATTGCCTGGAAAAGATGATGAATAATCAAAATAATCTGTGATCTCAACATCTGTATCACCATCATCATATGTACCAGTCAGTGCTTTAAGTGCAGACATATAATTTTTAGCAGTATCTCCATCATCGTTCATCCACCATGGATTAGCCCGAAAGTTAGCCCTTGTATTGCTATTCCAGTTTCTACACTCTAAGTTCAAAGCATATGTATTGGAACCATCGACATTTACGTAGTAGCCATCAGGACAGTCAACAGTATCACTTGCACTTAAATTCACATAATCTGAATAACCACCTATACCGAGTGAATTAACTGACTCATTAACTCTCCATATAATGGATGAGCCATCAGGTACTACTTGGGTGCTAGTAAGCGTAGAACCTGGATCTAAACGCGTGATTCCTATGGGTGCAAAAGATCCGCCATCATTTAATGATTGTCCATATTGGTACCAACGGGCTTCACTACGATTATTCGTAACAGTTAAAGTAGAAGTTCTTGTACCTGACGGCCCAGAACATGAACCAAGTGATTGCGTGGCAGTATACGATGCTTCAGGAATAGTAGTTGTAGTTGTAGAAGTTGTTGTCGTAGTCGTAGTCGTAGTTGTAGGGGTAGCTTGAGGTGGTGGTTCAGGAATTGTTGTTGTGGTAGTTGTAGTAGTTGAAGTCGCATAAACATCAATAATACAATATCCTAAATAGACACTTCCATCGCCTATGATCTCATTGTATTCATTTATAGGGTATGGCCCAAACTCA
>CACPJC010000004.1:0-119027 GCA_902634185.1 uncultured Candidatus Actinomarina sp. | reverse complement strand
GGTAGGTGGAGCATCACTTGATGTTGAACAATTTGTAAAAATAATTGAATCAATTGAATTATGAATTTAATTTTTGTTAGACATGGGCAAAGTGTTTGGAATTTAGAGAACAAATTTACTGGATGGGTTGATGTAGGATTATCAGAAAATGGGGTAAAAGAAGCCTCAAATGCTGGTGATTTATTAATTAATGAAAAATTTATCCCAGATATTTGCTTTACGTCGTTTCTCAAAAGATCTATAGATACTGCAGATATTTTGTTAAATAAATATGAAAATAAATTAAATAACAATTTTCAATTGATTAGAGATTGGAGGCTAAATGAGCGTCATTATGGATCTTTACAAGGCTTAGATAAATCAGAAACTGCAAAGAAATTTGGAGAAGATAAGGTCCTTCAATGGAGAAGAAGTTTTAATATACAGCCACCACTAGCAAGTGAGAATTCAGAATTTGATCCAAATAATGACGATTTATATAAGGGTATTGATATTCAATTACCACTAGGAGAATCATTAGAGGATGTTGTATCAAGAGTTCAAAAGACATTGGAAACAATCATTGACAAAGCAAAAAATAACAATGTTTTAGTCGTTGCACACGGTAATAGTATTAGAGCTATTTTGAAGATAGTTGAAGATATTTCAGATAAAGATATTGTTAATGTAAATATTCCAACTGGAATACCATTGGCATTTAATGTTCAAGATGATAAAGTATCTAAAATTGGTTATCTTGGTGAACAAGAACAAATTAAAAAATTACAAAAAGAAGTTGAACAACAATCTAGAATAACAAAGGGTTAATTTATGGATACAGTAACAGCAGTACTAATAGCAGTTCATATTGTCGTATCGATAGCACTCATTGCTTTGGTCTTATTAAATAGTGGAAAAGGCGGTGGGTTATCTGATATGCTTGGTGGACCTGGTGCTTCTGGAAATATTGGGCAAACTCTTGCAGAGCGAAATTTAAGCAGAATAACAGCATTTGTTGCATTCTTGTTTGCTGTTACAACGTTATCTTTATTTTGGTTTTTAGATTGACACAAGCGCGGGTGGCGGAACTGGTAGACGCGCAGGATTAAGGATCCTGTGGGGTAAAACCCGTGGAGGTTCGAGTCCTCTTCCGCGCACATATTTATGAATAAGTCTCAAGTTATTGGAATAATAAACGACCCTGAAGTTACTTTAGGACATCTTGAAAAAAGAAACATAATTTTATTAAATGCTTGGGAGGTTAATTGGAGCGATCTCACACCAGAGTATAGTTATATCCTCTTAGGTGGTCATATGGGAGCTTACGATACTTCTGATTATCCATATTTGGAAGAAGAAAAGAAGTGGATTTCAAAAGCTGTAAATGATAACTATAAAGTTTTAGGTATTTGTTTGGGAGCTCAACTAATTGCAGACGCACTTGATGGAAAAGCATATCTTTCAGACAATATTGAATTTGGATTTAAAAAATTAGAGTTCTTGGATACAAACTTTATTTTTGAAGATTACAAAAATATTGAAGTCTTTACATGGCATAGAGATACATTCAAACTACCTTCAAATGCAAAATTAATTGCTAAAACATCATTCCCTCAAATATATTCAATAAAGAAAACTTTCGGAATTCAATTTCATCCTGAGATAAACGAAAATTTATTTGAAAAATGGTACGTAGGTGAAAAAACTAAAAAAGAACTTGAAAATTTTGATATTGATAAGGAATTTAAGAGAATCAAAACAAACGAGTCCGAAATTTCAATTTCTGTGAATTCTTTGTTTGATAAATGGATAGCTAGTTAAATGACTTTTTTAATATAAGTTGTACATAGTTATTTAATTCTTCAAATCGATCGTCTATTGAATTATGTGAAAGAAGTTTATTTCTCATCTCTATTGACATTGGTACTTTTGTACATAAATTCCAAAGACTAATAATTCTACTCTCAGTGTCTATTTCAAAATCAGGTAATTGCATATCTAAACCTTGTTCAATCAACATACTTATTACTTTTTTTATGTCTGATTGTAGTTGTAATAATTCTTCTTCAGATGGGGGTAGACCAACATCTATGATTTCATCAACAAAACAAGTTGGATATTCTTTTTGAAGGTCTATATCAGATACTTTATAAATATTTAAACATTGAACTACTACAAGCTGTTCAGCATTTGAAATGTCTTGATGTTCAACAATTTCAACTTCAGACACTATCTGTCCGATGGATTCTAAATTACCACCAACACAAAAAGTTGTTTGATTTTTTATTGAATCAGCTATCAATAGCAAATATCTAGGTTCAAAAACTCTTAATGCTGATATTTCGGTAGGAAAATAATTAATACCAGCTCCAAAAAATGGTAATTCAACTATCATAATTTCTGGTATTTAGGATAAGGGATATTTAAAAATAATGAGAATTGAAGATGAGATTAAATTAACTTTTGATGATGTACTGATTAGGCCAAAAAGAAGTACATTAGTTTCAAGATCAGAAGTTATTTTAGAGAGAAATTTTAAATTTAAACATATTGATGAGACTTGGACTGGTGTACCAATTTTTTCTGCAAATATGGATACAACAGGTACATTCGAAACAGCAGTAACTTTACAGAAACATAAAATGTTAACAGCTATCCACAAATTCTATTCTTTGGAAGAGTGGGAAAATAATATCGAAAAATTAGACCCAGAATTTATTTCTGTAACAGTCGGTCAATCAGATGATGATTTAAATCTAGGAAAAAAAATATTTGAGTTAAACAATGACATAAAATATTTATGTATTGATGTTGCAAATGGATATAGAGAAGATTTTATTGATTCAGTAAAAAATTATAGAGAAACATTTCCTAACAAAATTATAATTGCAGGTAATGTAGCAACTCGAGAGATGACAGAGGCTTTAATTCTTGCTGGTGCAGATATTGTAAAAATTGGAATAGGTCCAGGTTCTGTATGTACCACTAGAAGTGTTGCCGGTGTAGGTTACCCTCAACTATCTTCAATTTCAGAATGTTCTGATGCTGCTCATGGTTTAGGAGGTCATGTAATGGCTGATGGAGGTTGTAAATATCCAGGGGATATTTCAAAAGCTTTTGGTGCAGGAGCTGACTATGTAATGTTAGGCGGTATGTTTGCCGGACATAAAGAATCCGGGGGAGAGCTGGTCACAGATGATGATGGGATTCAATATAAAGATTTTTACGGAATGTCCTCGACAAAAGCTCAACAAACTTATTATGGTGATCTTGCTGAACACAGAGCTGCTGAGGGTAAGAAGGTAAGGCTTAAATATAAAGGAGACTTAGATAACACTGTTCAAAAAATATTAGGTGGAATGCGTTCAGCCTGTTCTTACGTTGGTGCGAAAAAACTCAAAGACCTACCAAAAAGCACTACATTTATAAGGGTTACACAAACTACGAATGAAATTTACACAGGAAGCGAAAACAATTGAATATAAGAGTTTATTCAAAAGATAATTGTGTATGGTGCGATAGAGCAAAAAATCTTCTCGCTTCTGTTGATTTATCCTATGAGGAAATTGATTTATCTGATGATAATGAAAGACAAGCATTTTATAAAAAAGTAGGGGAAGGTATAAGTACAGTCCCTCAAATATATATTAATGATCAAAGGATTGGTGGTTTTCCACAACTTGTAACATGGTTCGAGGATAATGGCTTCTAACGGATCTTCGAAGACTGTTTTTTTAGCATTTTCAGTTAATTTTTTCATAGCTGGTGTAAAGACTGTAATTGCTGTTATAACGTCATCATCTGCAATGTTTTCTGAAGCTGTACACTCATATGTTGATTCAGGCAATCAATTCATATTATGGTTTGGGATAAAACAGTCTAAAAAGCCAAACAAATTAATTTATCCTCTTGGAAGAGGGAAAGAAGAATATTTTTGGACATTAGTAGTCGCAGTCTTAATTTTTACTATCGGTGGACTAGTTTCTTTAGAGCATGGTATTGAAGCTTTATCTCATCCAAAAGAATTAAAGAACTTATTTATATCCATTGTTGTTTTGTCAATGTCAATAGTTTTAGAGCTCTATGTTCTTTATAAAGCAGTAAGAGAACTTAGGAGCAAATCTAAAACAGATACAACTTCAGTCTTTAAATTACTTAAAGAATCAACAGATGGACCTTTGATAGCAATCGTTGTTGAAGACTTTGCAGCTACGCTTGGATTGGGAATAGCATTAATTGGCTCGATTCTTGCAAATGTAACATCTAACCCTGTATATGATGCTGCAAGCTCTATCTTAATAGGAATACTTTTAATGGTTTCTGGATTGTTTCTAGGATATGAAATGAAGCATTTAATTACTGGAGAAACAGTTAATACTAAAACTAAAGATAAGATTTACAGTACTATCGAGCAAAATGACATGATAAAGAATATAGAGTCATTAAAAATTATTTCTATAGGCGCAAATAAATATTTGATACTTTGTACTTTAGATTATTTAGATACAGCACAAGATAGTGATGTTGTAAATGTGAATTCAGAACTCAAAAATAAAATTTTTGAAGATTTTGAAGAAATTACAGAAATTTACTTTAATCCTGCTTGATTTAAAATTACCATATGGAATTAAATAAAAATCATTTAAGCCAGGAACAATTTGAAGTTACCCAAAACTGCGGTACAGAGCCACCTTTCTCGGGCGAACTTCTTTATGAAAAGAGAGAAGGTATTTATAGTTGTGTAGTTTGTGACTTTTCACTTTTTGAATCAGTTACAAAATTTGAATCTGGAACCGGGTGGCCTAGTTTTTATGAAGCACTTGATGATACGATTACAACTAAAGAAGATCTTTCTTATGGGATGAAAAGAGTTGAAATAAGTTGTCGTAATTGTAATGCTCACCTTGGTCATGTTTTTCCAGATGGACCCCGTCCTACCGGACTCAGATATTGTGTAAACTCCTTGAGCTTAAGCTTTAATGAAAATGAATAAAGCTTATATAGATCAAGAATGTGTAATGTGTCAAACTTATGGAAATTTTCTTAAAAAAAGATCCTCACAAATATCAATAAAAAATCAATTAGAACTTTCTAAAGAAGATATTGAAAGAGACGAAATAGTTTATGAGAGAGATAATCTTAGATATTATGGTGCAGATGCTTTCATACAATCTACATATGATCTAGGTGGCTTTTACAAAGTAATTATTGCTTTAAAGATATTCCCAAAAATTTTTAGAGATATCATTTATAAATTTATATCTAAAAATCGACACAGAATATTTAAATCAAATTGATATTCCAAAAATTTTTAAAGAATCCTATATTTAAATCATTTTTTATATTTTCAATTTTTAGAGCAATCTATGGTTTATTTATTGTCATATTTGCATACTATTTTTCAAGAGAGCTATCTTTAAATGCATATGAAACAGGTATGATCTTTATATTCTCAATATTTTTATCACGAATAGGATATAAGGCGTTTAAGAATAAACTTAATCTCTAAAATTTCCATAATTTAAGTATATGTTGTAGTCATTTGATTTTATGAATGAAATAACTTCTTGCAATTCGTCTCTTTTTTTCCCAGAAACTCTAATTGACCCATCTTGAATGCTACTTTGAATTTTTTTAAAGTTGCCTTTTAAATCTTTAACTATTTCTTTTGCTATATCTTTGTTAATACCAGATTTTAAAGTATAAATTCTTTTTGATTCAGATGGTGTTTTTTCATCTTGAAAGTCAGATAAAAATTTAATTGAAATATTCCTTTTAGCAAATTTTTCTTTCAGAACTTGATCTGCTGCATTTAATCTTTCATCTGTACTGCTTTTTATTGTTATGATATTTTCAGATAACAAGGCAGAAGTATTCGTATCTCTAAAATCATATCTGTTTACTAATTCTCTATTCATTTGATCAACTGCGTTTGTTACTTCTTGTTTATCAAATGTTGAGGTTATATCAAATGTTGGCATAAGGTAATTTTACGTCAATTTTTATAATTTTGTCTGAGAAACTCATAGCTTACTATTGAAACAGCATTTGCGAGATTAATACTTCTAGAGTTTTCATTCATTGGAATTGATAGTGTCTCATATTGTAATTCAAGAATATCATCAGGCAGACCAACTGACTCTGGTCCAAAAATCATATAATCGTATTCATTTAAATTAGCATCCCAAATGTTTTGACTACCCTTTACTGATAAAAAACATATTTTTTTATCTTTATTTTCGCTATAAAAATTATTCCAATTCTCAAAAACACTGACCGAGGCTAGATCGTGATAATCCAATCCAGCTCGTCTGATTTTGTTTTCTTGAAAACTAAAACCAAATGGCTTTATGAGATTCAAGGCTAAACCAGTATTTGCTGAAAGTCTTATACATGCACCTACATTTCCAGCAATTTCAGGTTTATATAAAACAATTTCCACATAAATATTATATTCCTATTCAACGTTCATAAGAACGGTAAAATATTTAATGTGATCAAAATAATTAAATTATTTTTGCCAGGTTTTAAGAGTTTTAAAACTATCAAAAAAGAAATAGAAAATACTTCTATGTCTAGAGAGCGATTCATAGATTTTCTAAAAGTTGTAGGTCTTTTGATGGTTATTTTTAATACAACTTATCTTATAAGGTTTAATGATTCCTTTGGAGAATACCAAATATATAATCTTTCATTTGATGATTCATTAAAGACCTCATATACATGGTTCACAGTTGGAATGGCATTGTTTTTCTTTTCTGTAGGTTTTACAAATAAAATTGCATGGTATTCGAATGTTGGACGTGATGGTAGTCAATGGAAATTTTTAACTGACAGAGTAAACGCGCTTTTAGGACCTGTAATAGTATGGATTTTTGTTATCACCATATCGCTCAATATATATACAAGAACAACAAATGTACCCCTGTATTTTACAAGCCAAGATGATGGTGTTGTTCCATTGACTGAGTTTATAATGTGGCCATTATGGTTAGTGTCTATATATCTAGTAGTCGTAATTTTTAGCCCCTTTACATTATTTCTTCATAAAACAAATCCGTATTTTACATTAGCTGCTTTTGTCCTCTCAACAGTAGCCATTGATACTTTTGAGTTTCCACTTGCTTTTAGTTACCTTAGACTAATAAATTACCTTTTGTTTTGGTTGGCAATCCATCAACTAGGATACTTTTTCGCAGATGGAAAAATATTCTCATTTAAAATTTCATTTTTTATTTCATTATCTTTGTTAAGTTTTGGATATTTGTTTTATAAAAGTAACTCTTCTGATGAATTTCTGTCGTTATCAAGTTATAGATTAATCCTTACTTCTAATGAAGATCCCCCAACACTTTATTACTTAATAGCCTCATTGGGTTTATCTTCTGTTTTTTTAACTTTAAGAAAACCAATTGAGGAAGCATTAAAGAACAAAGTTATATGGAATATATTTTCATATATTCATGCAAATATTTTTACTTTATTTCTTTGGCATATTTTTATTTTATTCTTTATGTATATATTCAACATTGAAACATTTTTGTACGTATTTGTACTTTTATTATTTGCAATTTTGTTTGGAGACTACGAACGTTCAGTCTTTAAACTGTCATCAAATATCATTAGTAGAGTAAACCCGCTGCAACCATGGCCAACACCAATCAAAGCTAAGTTGTCGTTCAGTAATTTTTCTTTGGCATGGATATCATCACTATTGGTTTTAATTGGAATATTTCAAATAACTCTTGGTGGTATTGGGTTGTCTGGTTTCTTCACATTAAGAGAGCTATATTTTATTTCGAGTAATACATTTGAGGCTTTAATTAAATTAGGAACAGGATTGTTGCTATTAAACCTTACAATACGAAGAGTTGATTTAAAGTTTAGAATATTACTTATCTCAGCTGCACTTCAAGCTCTTATTCTCATTACAAGAAACCTAATGTTTGATGAGATTTCAGATTTTGATCTGTATTTTTCTAGTGGACTAATAATATTCTTTATGTATATTGCGTTTATAAATCGTAACTATAAAACGGTTAATTCGGTCTAAATATCGTGGATAATTTTAAAGGTGAAACACGACAGGCGCTTTTAAATAGGGCTTTCTTGTATATAGTTTTGATAGGGTTTTCATTTTTTATATTTCTTAGAGTAAGAGCGTTACTTTTCGATTTGTTTGTAGCAGTAGTTTTGTCAGTGCTTGCTGAACCAATAGTTTATAGATTATCAAAAAAATTTAATAGAAGACTCTCAACGATTATTACTGTTGGAACAATTATTTTGGTAATCGGAGGAATAATATTTTCAATTATTCCAATAATGGTTCAAGAATTATATCTTTTGTCCTCAAACATGCCTGAATATTTTGACAATATCGTGAAATATTTTAACAGTGAGGGATTTTCAATATCCAATCAGTCATTAAATCTCGAGGAAGAATTTAATAATTTATTCAGAGAATATGGTAGTGCTGTGGGAAACACGGTTGTTTTTGCTGGAAGAGGAATATTAAATGCAATGTTTCATTTTTTTGTTATATTCTTTTTTTCATTTTATCTAATTGCAGAAGGGGATGGGTGGAGAATTCGCCTTAAAGATGCTCTTCCAGGAAATATATCTAAAACTATTGATCAAGTCTGGACAATTGGAGTATCAAAAGCTGGAGCATGGATAGCGGCTAGAGTAATTCTTGGAATACTTGCAAGCATCGCCTTCACAATATCTTTTTTAATTATTGGATTACCCTCACCATTTGCCTTGGGAATTTCTGCAGGATTATTATCACAACTTGTTCCTGCCGTTGGCACATTTTTAGGAGGTATTGTTCCTGTGCTAGCATCTATATCATTAGGACCAACTTATATACTTTATACATTGGTAGTCTTAATTGCATATCAATTTATTGAGAATTATTTCATTAGTCCAAGAGTTACAAAAGTCACAATGGATATCCATCCAGCAGTAGCAGTATTTGCTACTATATTTGGAGCTTATACTGCAGGAGTAATTGGTGCTGTATTAGCTTTACCCATAGCAGCCACAATTCAAGGAATAATAGAAATAATTTTGTTAAATAGAGATAATAGTGAATAGTTTTTTAAATTTATCAACAAACGCAATCAAAACAGCTGATTCATTAATTAGACATGCTAAAGAAGAAACATATGATGAAGTTGAAGACTCAATTAAGTCTTTAAGAAAAAATTTTAAAGCTGGTAATTATTTTGCTATTGCTACTTTTTTTATTATTTTTGGTATTTCAAGCGTTCTTACACAGGTTTTCAATGGAAATTACTTTATTCAAGCTATGGTATATTTCTCAATGTCTTTTCTATGCATATTGGCATTTAGTTTCATAATTTGGAGACTCTTAAAATGAACGAGTTTAAAGATAATTACAATGATTTAAAAAACAATATCAACACTGAAAACTCTAAACTTATCAGTTTTCTAATTTACGGTATAATTCTTGGAAGACTTTTAGAAAAATATAAAAAATTTAGAAAAAAAATGAAATTTAGAAAATGAATAAGTCATTACAGAAATTTGTTGCTGTTGCAATATCTGCTGGAGTTGTACTCTCAACAATTGCTTATTTTTTACTCTTACTTTGATACTAAGTGAGTCTTGATAACACTGTTGTAGTTCTTAAAAATAATAAAAATAAACATTTAGCTGTTTTAAAAGATGATCAAGAGTTTGTAACACAAAACGGTGTAATAAAATTTAATGATATAAAAGAATTACCATCCGTTATAAATTCTTCTAATAACCACGAATATCATGTGTATATTCCATCATTCGAAGAGTTTATTTTACTTATGAAACGTGGACCACAGATTATATATCCAAAAGATATTGGATCAATATTGATCGCTGGAAACATAAATAAGAATTCTAATATATTAGAAATTGGTACTGGTTCCGGAGCTTTAACACTTTATTTAAATTTAATTCTAGATAAAGAAAGCCAACTGTTTACCTTAGATGAAAGTAAAAGGAATCAAAGGAGAGCACAAAAAACAATTGAACGATTCTTAACTTCATCAAAAATCAATAATAATTTCTTAAATGTAAATTATATAAATACTAATTTATCAAATTTTTCTTTTAAAGATATTGCAGATGAAGTAGACACTATAATCACTGATATTCCTGAACCTTGGGAGTTTTTTATGAAAAATAAAATCGAAAAAAATTTAAATTGGGTATCTTATTTGCCATCAATTACACAAGTAGAGAAAATTGTCATCAAACTCAATGAACATAATTTTACAAATATCAAAATAATGGAAACTCTAAATCGTGAATGGATCGTGGATAAAAAAATTGTAAGACCAAAAAATGAAATGGTAGGTCATACAGGATTTGTGGTAAGTGCTAGGTTTTTGTCTAACTAGGCTCGATCATTATGCATTCACCAGGGCACTCTTCTGCCGACTCTATAACAGCTTCCTCTTGTCCTTTTGGTACAACAGCTAAGCCTTCAGCACCACCAACATTCCCATCTTCCTCTGAGAAAATTTTGTCACCTTCTTTAACATAAAATAGTCCATCATCTTTACCAACAAAAACGTCAGGACATATTTCTTCACAAAGGCCATCACCAGTGCATAGGTCTTGGTCAATCCATACTTTCATATATTCAATGATACATTAATTTTGCTATATACAAATACAAGAGTAAAAAAATAATATACAGAATTAAATAAAATAAGAGTAGGAAAACCTATGAAGAATGTGTTCAAAAGATGTCTTAAATTATTAACTTTATTCTCTTTAAATAATGAAAATTTAACAACAAATTTTATTAAAGACAATGTAATTGAATACAGAGAATTAAGTGAATCTGCTTTTAAAAGATCATTTGAAAGAGATAAAGCTTTATTAAAGGACATGGGTTTTTTATTGGATTTTGAAAATGATAAATGGAAAATTAATGATGGATATAAATTATCAGGCACTCAGATATTTGATGATATAAAAAATAACGAAGCTATCAATATTGATGATTTTATAAATACTTATCGCTTGATAAAACAGTTTTTTAAATCAGATTATCAATTTAACAGTAGAAATATAAATATATCAAAAATAACTCAAGCTATAAATGAAAAAAGAAGAGTTTCGTTCAAATATAAAAGTTCTTTAAGAAAAGTATATCCTCTTGGTTTAAAACAATATGACAACCAATGGTATGTAGGCGCAAATGAACAGTCGAAGTTTAAGACATTTAAAATTGACAATATAGATGATCTTAAACTTGGAACTAAACCTGACTTACATGATATCGAGTTAAAAACAATTAATTTTTCATGGGAAGAAAGGATTCAACCAATTTTCATTACTTTATCAATATTAAAAGATCATTATATTGTTCAAAAAAATAGTTTTAAACATTCGTTAATTAAAAGCAATGACGATGGAAATAAAATAAATATTGAAATTTCAACATATGATATTCAAAAATTAATCGTTTTTATTTTGATCACAGATGCAAAAATAATACAAATGACTAGTAACGACAAAAAAAGGTTTTTGGAGTATTTAGATGAAAAATAAATTACAACTACAAGATTTCACATTTTTCATCAATATTTTAAAAGATAGTAACAAATGGAATATTGATGATTTGACTAAAAAGCTTGGCAAAGATATTGAAACAATTGTTTATATGCTTAATATTATGTCCGAGGTTTATTCAGTTAATGGAGAAAATTTTATTGATTTTGAGATTGATTCGTCTGAAAATGTTATTTTTTTTGAATATTCATCTACATTTAAAGAATTGAATACAATAACCGATTTTGAATTGTTTAAAATCTATAATTTATTGAAAAGCAACCAAAATCTTAATATTCAAAACATAAATAAAAAAGATTACAATAATTTTTTAAAAATCCTTGATATGTATTTTGATGAAAAGTCAAATATAGAATTTGAAGATAACCTTTCAATACATTTACTAACAGATATAAATATAGAATATCTAAAAATCGGGTACGATTATTCTAAAACATACTCTATTAAACCTATTTCCATTTCAAACAATCAAGATGGAAATGTTTTAGAAGCAATTGATTTAATTGATAACAAAGTTAAAACTTTTTTAATTTATAGAATAATTGAGGTTAATGAATTAAATCTCATAAGTTCAAGTAATAAAGAAAAAATCAATTCGATAGAAGTAAAATTCAAATACAAAAACGAAAATTTTTCAAATAAGTTAGATAAAGATAATACCTTTTTCAAAGATGGATTGTGTATTTACACATTTAGAGATTTTAATGTAGCATTAGAGTTTTTCTTTGAGCATTTTCAAGAACTACAAATTGTTTCACCAAATAAATTAAAAATTGAATTCAACAAAAGAATTAATAATTTAGTAGATATGATAAATTTATGAGTCTTACTGAACTTTTGATTATATTATTTATCTCCTTGGGGATAGTTGATAAAAAACGTATAAAAAAACTTATGGACACATTTCAGAATTTCAACGAAGGTCCAACTCGAAAAGTAATTGGTGATTCTAGCTTAAATCAAAAATGGGAATGGATAGAGAACGAAGAAGAATGAAGAAACCTTTTTTTGATCACCTTAAAGAATTAAATACTAGAATCTTATTTTCTCTGTTATTAATTCTTATATTTGGAATTTATGTATATATTGAGTATCACTTCTTTGTTGAAATTCTCAATAAACCATTAATTGATGCTGGATACGATCAGTCAAATATATTTGCACTAACTATTTATGAAGGGTTTCAAGTAAAAATTACAAATGTTTTTTTAATTTCACTAATTTTATTACTTCCACTTACTTTGTTAAATCTTGGTGTTTTTCTAAAACCCGCATTAGTAGATTTATCATGGCTATCCTTTATTTTTTACAATGTATTTTTTACTATTTTTTACTATTTAGGAATATACTCGGCATTGAACCTTGGTTCATATGGCATTGAATTTCTACTTTCATTTAATGAAAATGAAGTCATTCTGAGATCGCAAAATTATTATCAATTCATTACAAGAGTTGCTCTTTTATTTGCAATTACTTTTCAACTTCCTCTTGTTACATTATTTCTTTTAAATAAAAGAATATTAAATATTCAATTACTTACAGAAAACAGAGCTGAACTATTTATATTCATATTAATAATTTCTGCAATTGTTACACCCACAGGTGATCCCGTTAGTTTGTTTGTTTTCACGATACCTTTATATGTACTCATGGAAATTACTATTTTTATACATAAAAAAAGTTCAAAGTGAAATTTGAGCTTGATAATTTTCAAAAACAAGCAATCAAATCATTATTAGATGGTCTGAATGTTTTAGTTACAGCTCCAACAGGTTCTGGTAAAACATTAATTGCAGAAAAAGGCATTGAAAAATACATTGAAGATGGAAAAAAAGTCATTTATACGACGCCAATCAAAGCATTATCTAATCAAAAATTTAATGATTTTCAAAATGAAGGAATTGACACGGGCTTATTAACAGGAGATAGAAATGAAAACCCCAACGCTAATTTAATAATTGCAACTACTGAGATTTTAAGAAATATGATATTTTCTGAGGACGTACGGATAAATGAAATTGGTTTAGTAATTTTAGATGAAGTTCATTATCTAGCAGACAAAGAAAGGGGTGCGACTTGGGAAGAAATTATCATTCATTTACCCAAAAAAATAAAAATTCTTGGTTTATCCGCAACAATAGGTAATGAGAATGAGTTTTTAAGTTGGATTGTTTCACAAAGAGGTCCAACCGATTTAATAAAATCAAACATAAGGCCTGTTCCTCTAGAAATTTCATTAGTTACTGCAACACAGAATGATGATCAAATAACAACAATCAAATCAACAAAAGATAAAAAAAATAAACGAATTTTTCAATTTGATAAAAAATATAGAAAATTTAAAAAACCAACACTTTCAAACCAATTAGAATTCATATTTTTAAAAAATTCAACACCCTCGATATTTTTCTTTTTTTCAAGGGATAAGGTTGAAAGCAAAGCTAGACATGCATCAAACTTAATTGGAAAAACAACTGACAACCATGACTTAAAAGTGTTATTCGATTCTGTTTTTGGGGATCTAACAAGTGAAGAATTTAATCTATTAAATTTAGATGAACTTTTTTGGATGTGGTCAAGAGGAATTGGTTTTCATCATGCTGGACTGGCACCAATTGTCAAAGAATTTGTAGAACATTTATTTATTAATAGATATATTGATATTTTATTTGCTACTGAGACGCTTTCTTTAGGAATAAATATGCCAGCTAAATCAATTATGATCGACTCATCTTTTAAATATGACGGTATAAGAACTAGATTGATTTCAAAGTCAGAATTTTTACAATTAACTGGCCGAGCAGGAAGAAGAGGTATAGATAATAAGGGCTTTGCTTTCATTAATTACGACAGGAGGATTGAAAATAATTGGTTTAATGATTTATTTAATTTAAAGCCAAATAAATTAATTTCTTCATATTCAAATTCATATGGATCTGTATTAAATCTTAAAAATAAATATGGTGAACATGAAGGATTAGAGATGATAAAAAAAAGTTTTTATTCTTATCAAAACAAAATTAATGATCAATCATTAGAAAAAAATTTTAGAGCAAAAATTTCAGTTTTAAATGATCTTGGTTATTTTACAGAATCCAAAAAAAATAAACTCCTAACTGAAACTTATCGTGATAGTTTTCTAATTGGAATAGAGTTGTTGGATAAACTAGATGATATTGAATTTTGTCTAATGTTTTTATCTTCCGGTATATCAAATCAAAAGTATGAAATACCAATTCACAAAAAGCAAAGTAAATTGTTAAGTAAATTTTTGATTACTCAAGAAACGGTCAACATTCTTGAAAGTAAGCACAATGTTAAAAATAAGACTAAGTTAGATGTTTCATGGTTTAGTATTTTTAGTGAATACATAAAATCAAATAATATCGAATATACAATTAGCAAATTTAATATTACGTTAGGAGATTTTATAAAGGCATCAAGAGAAGCAGCAGAAATATCACAGAAAGTTTCATTAATTTATAGAAATGAAAATTTTGATTTTATTTCAGATAAATTTAGAAATAATATTATTCAAAAATCGATGTTGTGAAAAAAATAGTAGTAATCCATAATAAAAATTCCAGAGGTAAAAAACTAACGCGTCTAGATTTGCAAAAGATTTTTGATAAAAATCAATTAAATTGTGATATTTATCAAACAATGCAATCCAAAGAAGTAGAAGTAATTATTAAAAAATATATTGACGATGATGTTATTTTTTGTGCTGTAGGAGGTGATGGAACGCTTAGTAATTTGATCGATGTACTTTTAAAAAACAATATAGCTAATCCAGAAGTTGCATGCCTTCCTTCGGGTAGTGGTTCGGATTTTATGAGAACTTTTGCATTTCCAAAAACCATCAATGAAGGTGTAGAAAGACTAAAAACGAACCAAGATTACAAAATAGATGTTGCATATATAAAATCAGAAAATAAATCCAGACATTTTGTAAATGTATTGAATTTTGGTTTTTTAGCTGAAACAGTTAAAACTAGCGAGGCACTCCCAAGAGTTTTTAAAAGATTTAGATATCCAATTAGTTTTTGGATTAAATTGCTTCTTGCAAAGAGTGGCATATTTGAAATAAGCAATGATTCGTATGAATTCAGAGATATCGCCTTTAATATTTCAATTTGTAATGGACAATACTTTGGTGGTGGTTGGAACATTTCTCCTAAATCAAGCTTGCAGGATGGATTGTTAAACACTCAGATATTTAAAGTTACAAAGACGAAAGCTATGAAATTATTCTTTTTAGCAAAGAAAGGCCTACATTTAACTGATCCCGATGTGATATCGAAAAGAATTAATAAGATTTCTCTAAAATCTAGAAGTCCCATTGAAGTTGATGGTGACTATTTTGATAATGGTCCTGCTGAGATTATTGTTAAAAAACAAGCTATACTTCTCAAAATTTAGTATTATTCAAGCAGAAATTTAAGGACAATTATGGCAGATAAAGAGATCGAAGACATAGAAGAGCCTACTATGGAGGACCTTGAGGAAGATTTAGATGAATCTGAAGCTCCTCAAGAAGAAGAAGAGAAAGAAGAAGTAGAAACAGAATCTTTAGAAGCTAGGGTAGAAACAGAGAAAAAAAAGGCTGTTGATGACAATGATGAAGCAGAAGGATCATTCATGTCTGTCGATGCTGCGGAAAAAAGGAATGTTAAAAGCTCAGATCTTAAATTAGACGAAACTGTAGAAGATATTCAAGAAGATGAATTTACATGTTCTCTTTGTTTCTTGGTACTAAAAAATACACAGTTAGCTAAACCACGAGCAAAGGTTTGTCACGATTGTGTATGAAAAAAAATTTCAAGATTTTGGAATAGATTTTGAAATAGAGCAACAAGAAAACTCACCAGTTGCACTTCAAAATTTATTTAACAAAGAAATTCAAAATATTGATAGTGTTTTATTTGATTATTATCAAAAAATATCAGAAACTTTTGATTCGTACTATTTTGTTTTAAAAACTTCTCAAAAAGGTAATTCCAATATTGTTGGCTATGCAAGAATTGTAGAGGCTGATTTCTATTGGAATGTATACGAATTGTTTATTAAAGATAATTTTAGAGAACTTGGTTTAGGTACAAAACTTTTTGAATACATTGCTGATAATGCAAATATAAAAAATTTGGAAGTTAGATCATTTGCCTTACCAAGTGATAGACAAGCAAAAAATTTTTATGAAAGTAATGCAATTACAGCGAAAGTTCTAATAATGGAAAAGAAACGTGAAAATAATCGCTACAGACCTTGACGGAACTATTTATCTTCAATCAAAAATTATTCCTGGAGTAAAAGATTCTATTCACGAAGCTAAAAATAATAATTTTAGAATTATTTTCATAACAAACAACAGTTCAGAGACTCCCTATCAAATAAAAAATAAATTAGAAAATATGCTTTCTAATGAAATAAATCTTAATGATATTGTCAGCCCATTAGTAATTTTAAAAGACTATCTAAAGAATTTTGATAAAAAAATTTATGTGCATGGTTCATACAATTTACAAAAATATGTAAAGACGATTACAACGAAACTCTTTCCAATTGATAAATCAGAAATTATCCTTATAGGAAGAACAGATTCATTTTCACGACATGACGTCGAAATTATTGCGGATGCTTTTAACAGAGGTGTTGATGTTATTGCTATGAATAAAGATCTTACATTTCCAATTAACGATCATGAATTTAAAGATGGCAATGGTGCGATAGTACGGGAAATTGAAAACTTAGTTGGATCAAGTATTAACTCTTTTGGAAAGCCAGATTCCTTTTATTCAGAGTATTTGTTGAAACAATTCCCTCAGATTTTTGCTGTTATTGGAGATAGAGTTGACACAGATATATTACTTGCAAAATATATTGATGCTAAATCTTATCTTGTTGACTCTTCAATAAAAAACTATTTGGATGAAGATATAGCAGATTTTAAGTTCGATACTTTTTCACAGAGTGTATCTTCTATAATTAAAAATTCTAAGAACTAAGTATCCAATTAAAAATCCTCCAATATGAGCTTCCCATGAAATATTATTATTTTGTAAAGCTATAAAAATTTGAGAAAAAAACCAAAAAATCATAAAGAATTTTGCTCTTATTGTTGTTGGAAATAAAAATCCAAAAGGAACCAGAACAAGTAATTGAGCATTTGGAAATAAATACACATAAGCACCCATTAATGCCGATACTATACCTGATGCTCCAACAATTGGATTAATATCATTAAAATTTAAAATAACGTGAGCAAACATACTGAACAATCCAGTCATAAAAAGAAATATAATAAATCTAGCTCTTCCTAAAACATCTTCTATGTTGTTTCCAAATATCCAAAAACTCCAAAGGTTTCCTAATATGTGTATAAAGTTTGCATGGAAAATATTGGAGAGGATTAGGCTTAAAAAAATATTTTTATTTTCGAAAACAATATTACTAGTTAGAGCAGAACAATCATTGTTATAGTACTGTTCTATTGACAGCGGTTTATTGTTAAATATCTCACAGGGTATCGCAGCAAATTCATAAAAAAAATTAAAAAGCTCACTAGGATTTTTTGGTTGGATAAGTACGTAAACAATTATTGATCCAATAATAAAAATTCTTGAAATAATTGGATTACTTTTTGCTGGATTAATATCTGAAATTGGTATCACTTTGTACTCCTAAGAAGATACGTATAATATATCCTAGTGAAGAATTTATTAATAATTTCATCTAAAAAGTATCTATCAAAAAAAATATCTGATGACATTTTTAAAACTTTAGAGAAAAATAATTTAAAATACGATGTATTTGACGTCGAATCAGATTCAAAAGAATTAAATAAGATTGACCCCGACTTAATTATAAGCATTGGTGGTGATGGTACAGCTCTAAAAGCAATGCGTGTTGCATGGGAAAAAAATACTTCTTTAATCACGATTGGTCCTGGAAGATTAGGTTATTTAGTTTCATCTTCTGAAAATCTTGGAAATATTCTTAAGTCTTGGAAAAATGATGATTACGATGTTGTTAAAAGAAAAGCAATAATTCAAAATAATGACCTTAGCCTCCCTGCTTTCAATGAAGTCGTTATTATTAAAAATTCTCCAACCAGGATTCTTGATCTGGAATTATCAATGTATGAACAAAAAGTAAAATTACGTGCTGACGGGCTTATTCTATCAACTTCACTTGGTTCTACTGCATACAATTACTCTGCTGGTGGTCCAATTATTCAAAATAATCTAGATGTTATATCTATAACACCAATCTCTCCATTTTCAAAGTTTCCAAGATCTATAGTCATAGATAAAAATAGTTTGATTGAAGTATCAATAAATAAGAATCAAAATTATGCCATTCAGTTTGATGGAGTTGTTGAAGTTCAAGAAAAAAATGATCAGAATCTGAAGTATGTTTATGGCTTATCAGATAAATCTATAAACATACTTGGCACAGATAATGATCCAAAGTTAGATTTATTTTTAAATCAAATTTTAAGATAGTCCTTTTATTTAATTCTTTATATGCTAAAGTTTCAATGTGACCAAATACATTTTTGTCACCGGTGGTGTTGTCTCTGGTCTTGGTAAAGGGATTACATCTGCATCTCTTGGAAACCTTCTCAAAGCTCGTGGATTAAGCGTTATAAATCAAAAATTAGATCCTTATATTAATGTTGATCCGGATACAATGAATCCCTTTCAACATGGTGAAGTTTTTGTAACTGAAGATGGAGCAACAACTGATTTAGATCTTGGTCATTATGAAAGGTTTACAGGCGTTAATTTAAGAAAAGACTCCAACGTTACAACAGGAAGTATTTACAGAAAAGTAATTGAAAGCGAGAGAAAAGGAGATTACTTAGGTGCAACTGTTCAAGTTATTCCCCATATTACTGATGAAATAAAAAGAAGAATTAAGGGAATCTCAAATGATGTAGATGTTCAAATCACTGAAATTGGGGGAACCGTTGGAGATATTGAAATTCTTCCATTTCTAGAAGCTGCAAGACAAATAAGGAAAGAATTAGGAACTGAAAACGTAATGTTTATTCACGTCACATTGGTACCTTTTATCGGTCCAAGTACCGAGTTAAAAACAAAACCTACTCAACATTCCGTATCTTTATTAAGAGCAGCAGGTATCTCTCCTGATTTAATTGTTTTGAGATCAGACAGAGAACTTAATGATGAGATAAAGAGCAAAGTTTCATTATTTTGCGATGTTGCAGTAAATAATGTAATTAATGCACCTGATTTAGATGATATCTATGCCGTTCCTTTAAGGATGCGTGATGAAGGTCTTGATAAATCAGTTGATGAGAGATTGAATCTACAAACTAATGAACCTTCATTAGAGGAATGGAAAACAATGGTAAATCTCAAACTTGAAGCAAATGAAACAGTTAAGATTGCAATCCTTGGAAAATATTTTGGATTACCAGATAGCTACCTCTCTGTCGTAGAGTCACTTAATCATGCCTGTCTTCAAAATAAAGTAAAACTCGATCTTCACTGGATAGATGCAGACAATTTTGAAATAGAAAATCTACAAGATATGGACGGGGTTATTGTCCCTGGAGGATTTGGATACAGGGGGATAGAAGGAAAGATTTCAGCAATAGAGTATATTAGAAAAAATAACATACCATTTTTAGGTATATGTCTGGGATTACAATGTGCTGTAATCGAATTTGCAAGAAATGTTTGTGGAATTGATGATGCAAACTCTTCAGAATTTTCAAAAAACACAAAAAATTATGTGATTGATTTACTACCAAATCAAGATTTAGAAAAAGATGATGTCGGTGCATCTATGAGACTAGGTACATACCCATGTAAATTAAATGATGATTCATTAGCTGCACAAATTTATAGTGATGAAGTAATTTATGAAAGACATAGGCATAGATATGAAGTGAATAATAAATATAGAGACATATTAGTAGAAAAAGGTCTAAAAATTGGGGGAGTTTCCCCAGACAATAATTTAGTTGAAATGATAGAAATTCCAGACCACCCATTTTTTATAGCTTCGCAATTTCATCCTGAATTTAAATCAAGGCCATGGGACCCAGCTCCTTTATTCAAAGAATTTGTACTTGCTTCAATTAAAAACATATCAATAAAATCAGAAAACATTGTCTCAGAAACAATCAAAGAAAAGTAACAAAGATTTAGTCCTAGAGTTTACAAATTTTTTAAAATTTAAAAAAGGGCTATCAGCAAACACTATAAGCGCATACGAATCAGATATAACTCAATTTTTTGAATTTACCGGTGAGAATATAATAAATAATGATCTTATTGAGCTATTCATAACTTCAGAACTTAATGACAAATCTGATAATTCGAAGATAAGAAAAATTTCATCTATACATCAATATATTGATTGGTTTAATTTAGATAATAAGGAATATCAGATTGTTATTGAGAAAGTTAGTTTAAAAAAAGGCTCATATCTACCTGAAACCATATCAATATCAGATATTAATAGATTAATAAACGTCTATGATCACACAAACTATATGAACTCTAGAAATTTAACGTTGATTGATTTTATGTATTCGACTGCCTGTAGAGTTTCGGAACTATGTGACGTAAGAGTATCAGATTTAGATTTTGAAGAAGATTTTGTAAAGCTATTTGGAAAAGGTTCTAAACAGAGAATTGTTCCAATAGGTTCTGAATTAAAAATTAATTTATCAAAGTACTTAAAATTTCGTGATGAATTAAATACTCAAGAACCATACTTATTTTTATCAAAAAACATAAATCAGCTCGATAGAACAGCAATTTTTAGAATTATTAAAAAGTCTGCAACACTTTCGGATACTGCATTATCAGTTCATCCACACACATTGAGACATAGTGCAGCTACACATATGCTTGAGGCAGGATGTGACCTTAGGACATTACAAGAATTATTAGGACATACATCAGTTTCTACAACAAAGATTTATACTAAATTAACCAAGGAATTTTTGGTAGAAATCTTTAAAGAGAGTCATCCAAGAGCATGAAATTATATTTAAAAATCAAACGAGCAATTAGGTTTTTGTTTTATAAACATCTTCCAGTTGAAGATCAGATAAAAGTCATGCAACAACTAAACGACGATAATCTTCTAAGATTATTTTGGCAACTCTCAATGCAAGACAGGCATCATTCTGTAGAAGTTCTTGAACGCACAATAGATATGTCATTTGATAATGAATCACTATCTATTAAAGAATTGGAGTCGTTAAATAATTTATTTACTCTTTCTCTTATTCATGACATTGGAAAATCAATATCACATTTTTCTTGGATATTTAGGATATTTTCTGAACTGAAAATTGTAAACAATGATAAATCTCGTTTATATCTTGATCATGAAATAAACGGCTTAACTGAATTAGAAAAATATTCAGTTAAAGATGACATTATTCAATACTATAAAAAAGAATTATTACAGAATAAACACTTCATATTGGATAAAACTGATTATTAATGGATTTAAATGACATAATTTCAAATCTTAAATCATTACTTATCGATTTTTCTGATAATAAAAATGAAAATTTAAACACTAACCTATTAAATCTCTTCTCATCTTTAAATGTCGAAAATGTTAGAAAAGATATTGATAGTTTTTCAGAGATTGTTTTGCTAGTTGCCTCATTATTTGAAATGAAAGCTAAAAGTTTACTTCCCCAAAATGAAGAAGTCGATTGGATTGACGAAATTCAATTGATTAAGGACAAAGATTTGGCATTTGCAAGATTATTACAGTTCAAAGCTTTTTCAGAAGTTGGAATTGCTCTTGCCTCAGTAATACGCGAAAATGAAATGTCTATCAGTGCTTTTAAATATTATCAGACTTTAAATCTGTTTAGTAAACCTGATATTGAAATAACTATTGATAAAAAAATACTTCAAGAAACAGCTGAAGAAGTTTTTATTAGATATAAATCAATTAAAGGCTTTGATCATATCGAGTACGATTTACCTGACATAGATGAAGCGATTAATTCTTTATTGTCTGATGTAGACAAAAGATTAACTACTTCTTTTGAAGAGCTTGCATCTGAAGTTGAGACTTCTGAACAAGCAGTTGCAATTTTTTTAGCTTTACTTGAAGCAATACGTTGGGGATTTGTAAAAGCAGAACAAGTTAATAATAATGAGCTTATTAAGATTGAAAAAAATTATGAAGAATAAGAAAATCATAACAGCGACTCTTTTGGTAAGTGATGGGCCTGTGCAAAACTCCTATTTTGAAGAACTTTTAGAGATAAATGGAAATAAACTATTTAAATTATTTGATGAAATTAACAACGACTTAACCAATCTTGGTTTTGGATTCTATTTACGATTTGATTCAACAAAATCTGATTTAGTGACTGTAAATGATATACCAAAATATTTAGATTCAGTAAAGCCTCCATCAGTTTTAAAAGGCTTATCAACACCAGCTTTAGAAACTCTTGCGATAATTGCATATGAACAACCTGTTACAAAGTTAAAAGTTTCTGAGATCAGGGGAATAGAATCTGAATCATCTATAAAGACTCTTGAATCCCGAGGTCTTGTATACAAGTCAGGGGAGCTGGATGTTCCTGGTAGTCCTATTTTATATTCAACAACAGATGAGTTTTTAGAGAAAACAGGCTTTGAAAGTTTAAATGATTTACCTACTATCGGTGAATATTTCTCATCGCCGTCTGAAGAAGAATAATTGAGAATAAATAAATATTTAGCTCTTCACCTAAATACATCAAGAAGAAATGCTGATGAATTAATTAAAGCAAAAAAAATAACTGTCAATAATAAACTTGCAGTTATAGGGCAAGATATTATGACTACAGATGTAATAACATATCAAAACAAAATTTTGTCATCAAAGATTGTGTATAAATATTTCAAATTTTATAAACCGATAGGATATGTTTGCTCTACAAAAGCACAAGCAAAATCTAAGACTATATATGACATAGTTGATAATGAACTTAAATATAGTGGAAGACTTGATAAAGATTCAGAAGGGTTGATGCTATTAAGCAATGATGGAGATTGGCTGAACAATATTAATCATCCCTCAAAGGGCTACGAAAAAGAATACATAGTAACCGTTTCACAACCAATTGTTCTTAACTCTTTTAAAAGAGTTGTAACTGATAAAAACGAAAAACTTGTTATAAATAAATTAAGTAAATTGAATAAATTTGAATATAAAGTGACTCTTAATACTGGAAAAAACAGAGAAATTAGAAGAGTATTTGCAAAAAACAATGTTGAAATTAGAAATTTAAAGAGAATTTCTATTGGCAATTTTTCAATAGAAGATATGAAAATTGGTCAATTATCTCAAATAAACAGTAACTAGAAATATAGAATCAATATATGGAAAAGTTTCTTGTAACAATTGATGGCCCATCCGGAGTTGGAAAAACCTCAGTTGGCAAAAGTATTGCAACTATATTAAATTCTTGTTTTTTCTCAAGTGGATCCATTTATAGATCTGTTGCAAAATTTTTACTAAATAACAAAAACGTACAAATTGAAGATTTAAAAATTGAAATTGTTTCTGAACAGTGCAACGTTAATGGTGTAATTTTTAATGAAGAAGATTTATATGACAATGAAGTTTCTGTAAAAAGTTCAGAAATTGCAAAAAAAGTAGGGTTAAGAATATTGGTTAAAGATTGTTTAATTAGTTATTTCGAAAATATCGACAAACCACTTGTAATTGAAGGTAGGGATATGGGTAGCGTTGTATTTCCAGATGCTGAACACAAAGTATATTTAGATGCAGATTTGGAAACCAGAGGTAAAAGAAGAGAAGGTCAATCAAATATGGAGGAAACAATTTATGATGTTAAAAAAAGAGATTTTGAAGATAAAAATAGACTATTTTCTCCCTTAACTATTCCAGAAGGTGCACTCGTTATTGATAATTCAAATTTATCGATCGATGAAACAATTGATCTTATTATAAAGAACTTAAAGCTTCAGTAGCTGACCAACTTTTATCTTTGGAAATGCCATTTACAGCTTCTTTACTATTTGTTGGAAACATATTTTTTAAAAGTTTTGAAAGTGAGGTTATATTACTTCTTAATTCTTTAGGAAGTGGAAAATACTCTTCCTCAGTTGTGTCAATAAAAAATTCTAAATTATTTGGGTTTAAATATTCTGATATTTCTTTGACGATATGATCTGGGGCAGATGCTCCTGCAGTGATAGCAACATCTACATTATCTAAACTTATATTATCTAAATCGTCTAGAGTCTCTATTCTATGAGCTTCTTTTCCTAAATTATTAATAGTAGTTACTAGTGCATTCGTATTACTTGAGGTACTTGATCCAACTACCAGTACTTTATCAACTTTGTTTGCAATATTTATTAGTGCTTTTTGTCTATTAGTAGTCGCATAACATAAATCACTTTTTCTTGGTAATTCAATATTTTGGTACTCACTTTTTGCTTTATTTATTATTGGTTCCCATTCAGACATTGCAAGTGTAGTTTGAGCAAGCAATGCAACCTTGTCGTTGTGTAAATTAGTTTGATCAATATCTTCGACAGACTCTACCAATACCATATTATCTGGTGCAACACCCAGTGCTCCTATAGCCTCATCGTGATTCTTATGACCTACATAGATTATCTTCTTTCCATCTTCACTAAATCTCTTTGCTTCATGATGAACTTTTGTAACAAGAGGACAGACAGAATTGACACTGGTCATTGAAATATTTTTGAATTCCATCTCAATCAATGGTGCAGTTCCATGAGCCGAAAGCATGACAATAGAATCTTTCGGTAGATCTTTTGGATCCTCAATGAATATAACATTTTTGTCCTTGAACTTTTGAACAATCCAGTCATTATGTACAATTTCGTGATAGCAATAAACAGGTTCATCATAAATTTTAAGCATCCAAGTTAGTGCTTTTATTGCCATTTCGACACCTGCACAAAATCCTCTTGGAGTTACAACATAGAGATTATTTACCATAAAATAAGATTAGCTATATTTAAAATATGAACGAAAATAAAAAAAATGAAGTGATATTAATTGGTTTACCTAATTCAGGTAAATCTACACTAATAAATTCACTTACAAACACAAAAAGTTCTATTGTTGGTTCTGAACCAAATACGACTAGAGATAAAATAAGTACTTACTTAGAACTAAACAATAAACAAATAATATTGTCAGATTTGCCAGGTTTTGATGATAATCCTGATGACTTTAATATAGCTTTTCAAAACAAACTACAACAATTTTTGAAAGATGCAGATCGAATATTGTTTGTGATTGATATAAATTCTAAAAACTTTAGTGGTCTGGATAAAATAAACAACCTATTACAACTTGTTAAAGTTGAGACTAAAACAACAACAGTTTTTAACAAATGTGAAAATTTTAATCATTACGACCTTGATAAAAGGATGTTCAAATATATATACGGCAAAGAAACTTTTATTTCTGGATATCACAAAATTGGCACTGATGAATTATTAGATAACTTAATTAAATTTTCAGGTAAGGAAATAAATGGTGTTGTTAAAAATAGGAATGCTATTTCGATAATTGGAAAACCAAATTCAGGAAAATCAACACTATTTAATGCTTTTTTAGATAGAGAAAGATCAGTTGTTTCAAATAAACCAGGAACAACAAGAGATTCTGTAAGTGAAGAGGTAGTATTCGATGATAAATTATTTAATATTATTGATACTGCAGGTGTCCCTAGAAAAAAACAAAAAGATCAGATTGATCGTTATGCTTCAAAGTTATCATTAAGCACATTGGATAGTTCATTAGTCTCTTTTATTGTTATTGACTCAAGTGAAGGTATAAATTTTGAAGATTTACGGTTAATCAATGAATCGGTAGAAAATTTCTGCACACCTATTCTTATTCTTAATAAATGGGATCTTCTTAGTGAAGAAGATAAGGATAGAATTAATTCAAACATAAAAATTCAACTTAAAAAATTTACTTGGTTAAAAATAATAAGAATTTCTGCATTAACAAAAAAAGGCCTAAACAAATTTTCAGCCACGTTAGATGAAATCATCTCACAATTAGAAAATAGAATAGATACTTCTGATTTAAATCTATATTTTAGGGAATTATGGGTTGCAAATCCTCCTCATCCTTTTAGAGGCAGAAGGGCAAAACTAAAATATGTAACACAATACGATACTCAACCCCCTTCATTTTCTCTTAATTTAAGTTCTAGAATTCCTAAAAACTATATTTCTTTTATCGAAAATAAGTTAAGAAGTGACCATAATTTTAAAAATGTAGCTTTAAAAATTAAGGTAAAAATTTAAATGGAAAATTTTGGTTTTAAAATTGGTGTCTTCTTCTTTGGTTTTTACTTGGTTATAAGAATTTATCAGGTAATAATTACTATTTTCTTAAACAATTAGATCTTTTTTATCAACTAGATGTATAAATAAAATTTAATTATATGTTGATATCACATAATTCATACCTACTATATGTTTATCCACTTTTTTAAGTGGATTTTTTGTATACAAAAAGGAGAAATATTGAGTAATTATAAGGGCTCAGTTAGATACAAATTTATTGTACTTTTCTCAATTTTTGCAATGATTGTTGTTGCCTGTGGTGGCGATGCAGTTGAAGAAGAAACAGTTGTTGAAGAGGAAGTAGCTGAAGAAGCTGCTCCTGCAACTACTGCAGCAGAAGTTGAAGAAGTCTCTAATGCACCTGAAGGTGTATTTAAAATGGGTATCTATTCTGATTCACAAGGCTTCAATATTTGGGACGCTGTCGATGTGCAGCAAGACTATTGGACTTTTGCAACTTTAAGTCCCCAAGCAACAAGTTTGTTTGGAACAAACTATCCTAGCTATACGTTAGTCACTAACATGGCATCTGAATTAGTAGAAACTTCCGTTGATAATGGAGACGGAACTTTTAGTTACACTGTTCCGATGCACCAAGGATTTAAATGGAGTGATGGCGAAGCTATAGATGCTAACGATATGGTATTCACTTTTGAAACCGTTAGAGATCTAGGAATGTTAGGTGGTTGGACTAATAGTTATCCATTAGCTACTGAAAGAGAAGATGGAACTGTTTCACAAGGTCTTACTAACATCGAAGCAATTGATGACTATACAGTTAAAATAACATTTAACTTTGACCCAGGATTGTCTATATGGCAATACGGTGTTGCTAGTGCATCTTTTGTTGCAGAACATTATTGGTCACAATACGCAACTGATAGAGAAACTTTATTAGCTGCTCCTGTGGATGGTGTACCAGTTGCTGGTGCATTTGAATATGGAACTCTTGAAAAAGGAGCATTCTATACATGGGAATATGACTCAGACACAATGTATTTTGGTGGAGACAACACTGTTTACGCAAATGGTGGTGTTTCTTATAACTTAGATAATGGAGTTGCACCAAAAGTTTCATATGAGTTTGGTGACTTAAGTGGAGATTCAATTTCTTGGACTGACGGTCCGTACGTTGGTACAGTTGAATTCTCACTTTATGGTGATCAAGATGCTGCATACTTAGCTTTCCAAAGCGGTGAAGTAGATTTTGTTCTTAATCCACTTGGATTAAAGAGAAATGCACTTGAAGCATTAATCGCACAAGGCGATGTAGAAGTTATTACAAACCAATCAAATGGTTTTAGATACTTGGCCTTTAACACAAGAGCAGGTAAGTTCCCTACAGATAATCAGGCTTTTAGACAAGCAGTCGCATGTATTGTCGATAAAGACTACATTATCGAAAGTATTCTTGCTGGAGCTGTGATCAATATGGATGGCGTTATGCCACCTGCATTAACATCATGGGTATCTCCAGTTCAAGGAGTTCTAGCCGAATGTAATGGCATGAACTTTGAAGAAAGATGGAACAAGTCAATTAGCATCCTTCAAGATGCTGGATGGCAAGCTGATGACTGGGGATCACACCCAGGTGGAGCTGAAAGAGCTATTGCACCTACTAATCTTAGAGGTCCAAATGGAGAAGCAATGCCTTCAGATATGTTGCTTTATGCACCATCTGCCGGATATGATCCAATAAGATCAACATTCTCACTATTTATTGCTGACTGGATGCAGCAATTAGGTATTGATGCAGTTGCTAGACCTACTGGTTTTAGCATTATTGTTGACCTTATACTTGATCCAGAGACTTGTGATGAATGGTTTATGTATATGTTAGGTTGGGGATTAACACCTTATCCTGATCATATAGTTGACTTTTTCGAGACTGACGCAGATGCATGTGCTGGTGGTTTGAATACACCTGGATACAGTAATCCAGAGTATGATGCCTTAGCAGAAGAATTTAATGCAGCAAAATCAGTCGGTGAAGCACAAGTAGTTGCTAAAAAAATGGAAACAATCTTATTTGAAGATCTTCCATATTTAGTATTATTTACACCACCATTGATTGAGGCATACAGAAATAACATAGAATTTCCTTACACAGAAGTTCTAGGTGCTATGTCAAACCTTTATGGTTTACCTGGTAGTGTAAAAGTTAACAAATAGAAGTTAACAATAGAATTGAAAAGTGGGTAGAAATACCCACTTTTCATTTAATATTTATGTAGAGTCACTTTTAAAATTAAAGAGGAAATATGTTAATTTACACTATAAAAAGATTTTTTGAAATGATTATTGTATTTTTTCTTTTTCTTATAATCTCTTATCTTTTATTTAATGCAATACCTGGTAATGCATTTTCAAGTTTATTATTAAACCCATTATTACCACCTGAGACCTACCAGCGCACAATTGAATTATTTGGACTCGATAAACCTTTATTTGAACGAGTACAGCTTTATATAATTAATTTTTTCAAAGGTGATTTTGGATATTCATACATTTACTATCCACGTTCTCCAATTGAAGTTATTGCAGAAAGACTCCCCAGGACATTAATGTTGTTTTCAATTGTTAATGTTATAGCATTTTATTCAGGGTTTTTAGTTGGTAAAGTCCTAGCGTGGAGGAGGGGTTCAAAATCCGAAACATGGATAACTATTGGTTCCGTATTTTCTTATACTGTTTTTTACCCTTGGTTCGCTTTAATGATGCTATGGTTTTTTGGATATAAAATGAACTGGTTTCCGCTTGGTAAATTTTTAGTCCCTGAAAAATGGTACGATTCGCCATATTCAAGTGATGAAATCTTCTATACATTAATTTTGTTTACAACAATCAGTTCCTTCTTATTATTTTTAGTTTTTATTTTCACAAGAAATATCGAATCCTTAGAGAATAGACGAAATGCAAGAATTGTAGGTTTATTATTTCTATTAGTTTTAGCATCTATTTACTGGAGTAATGGTGAAGCATCGTTAAAAAGATTTTATGCAGCTGACATTGCTTTTCATATGATTTTGCCGACATTTACTGTCACTTTAGTTGCGTTCGCGGGTACTGCCTTATTAACACGTACAACAATGATGGAGGTACTAAAAGACGATTATATTCTTACTGCAAGAGCAAAAGGTCTTAGTCAAAAAAGAATTAGGGATAGACATGCTGCGAGAACAGCTCTATTACCTGTAGTTACATCTTTTATCTTTACCATAATTACAATCATCGATGGTTCAGTATTGACTGAATCAATTTTTTCATGGCCTGGCATGGGTCAACTTATACTTGAAGCAGTTACTAGGGAAGATATCCCTCTTGCAATGGCATCATTTTCATTTATTGGAATATTAGCTTTAATTGCTCATTTCATAGCAGATGTATCATATGCTTTCCTTGATCCACGTATAAGAGTTAAGGCGGAAAACTAACATGGAAAACGAGAATTTTGACAGAGATATAAAAGCAACTATTAAAAAAAATTGGAGATTGTTTAAACAAAGCAGACTTGGGATGACTGGTTTAGGTATTGTTATTTTCTTTGGTTTTTTGTCAATATTGCAGCCTATGTTGTTCCTTACTGGGATTTGGGATGAAGGCATTTACCATCCTGTAGTTGGTTATGATGCTGAAAAAATCGGACGAACAATTGTTGAATGTCCTACACAATATCCTACAAAAGAATATCAACAAGAGGGAGACTGTCCTCGTGTCGACGAAGTCAACATTCGGTACTTGAAAGCATTCAATATTGAAGGCGAAGTAGGTGAAATTTATGAATCAAATGTTCAGCCAGCACCTCCTTCAAGTAGACATATACTTGGTACAGACTCTTTAGGTAGAGATATATTCTCTCAAATCATGGAGGGTAGCCAAGTTGCTTTTGTATTAGGATTAATAAGTGCAATTATAGGTGTTGGTATCTCAACACTTTTAGGAACCGCTGCAGCTTTTTATGGTGGGGTATTAGATACTTATCTAATGAGGCAATCTGACTTAGTTCTAATGCTCCCGACATTGCCATTCTTATTTATTATATCTGCATTTGCTGAGCTACAAATATGGCATTTAGCTGTAGTACTAGGGACCATTGGTGGTTTGGGCGGCTCAGTTATTACTGTAAAATCACAAGCTCTACAAGTGAAAGTTAAGCCATTTGTTGACTCAGCAAGGATTACTGGTGGTAGCAAAAGAAGAATAATGTTTTCTCATATTCTTCCGAATGTAGCACCACTTGCTTTACTCTTTATGGTATTTAGCGTCACCGGGGCAATAGCATCTGAAAGTGTTTTATCTTTCCTTGGTTTATTAAATATTGATATGAGCTGGGGAATAATGATTTATTTAGCACAAGCAGAAGGCTTTATTTTTACAGGACTTAAATATTGGTGGTTAATTTTACCTGCTGGATTATCAGTAACGTTACTTGCTGGAGGATTTTACTTAGTAGGTAGAGGTCTAGATGATGTATTTAATCCAAGGTTGAGAAGGCGCTAATGAGTAAAGCATTGCTTGAAGTTAAAAATTTATCAATGCATTATGACACTATGGAAGGCAATGTTGATGCTGTCAAGAATATCTCTTTTGAAGTAAAAAGTGGTGAATCTTTTGGTCTTGTTGGAGAATCTGGATGTGGAAAAACTTCTGTAGCCATGACTTTGTTACAACTTCAGCCTGATAATTCTGTTATAACACAGGGAAGTATAAAGCTTGATGGTAAAGAATTAATTGGTTTGTCTGAAAATGATCTAAGGAAAGTTAGATGGGACAGTATTAGTATCGTTTTTCAGGGCGCTATGAATGCGTGGAATCCCGTAATTAAAATCGGAGAACAAATTAGGGAAGCTATGAGAGAGCATTATCCCGAAAACACAAAACAAGAAAACATGAATAAGATTATTGAATTATTTAGGATGGTTGGGCTGGACGAGTCAACCACAGATAGGTATCCCCATGAATTATCTGGAGGTATGAAACAAAGAGCTGTAATTGCATTGGCTTTGTCCTGTGATCCAAAAATTATAATTGCAGATGAACCAACAACTGCACTCGACGTAGTTATACAAGACCAAATTCTAAATGAAATAAAAAAGGTTCAAGATTTATTAGGTTTAAGCTTAATTTATATTTCTCATGATATTGCAGTTATTGCTGAAATGACTGACAAAATAGCCGTTATGTATGCTGGATCAATTGTAGAAATGGGCCCAACAAAAGATGTTTTTAAAAACCCAATTCATTCCTATACAAGAGCTTTATTAGACTCAACACCTTCAATAAGAGGTGAAAAGAAAAAATTAAAATCACTAGATGGTGAACCACCAAGTCTTATAAATAAAATTGAAGGATGCTCATTTGCTCCTAGATGTCCAAATAGAGATACAGAATGTAATCCTTCTGAACACATGCGGTTAGTAGAAGTGAACCCAGATCACTTTGCCGATATATGTAGTCAAGGAAAATAATTTAAAATGGCTAATAATCTAATTGAAGTAAGAAATCTAGTAAAACATTTTGAAGTCTCTAAAAGTTTGTTTTCTAGAAATAAAAAAATAGTTAAAGCTGTAGACGGTATAAGTTTTGATATTAAGGCTGGAGAAACCCTAGGTTTGGTTGGTCAGAGTGGTTGTGGAAAAACAACTACTGCAAGGTCTTTATGTTTACTTGATCCAAAAACTTCAGGTAATATAAATTTTTATAATCCTGATTCTCAGAGTATGGAGTCATTTGATAATATCAATGAAGACGGTTTGAAGACTTTTAGAAGAAATATACAAATGATTTTTCAAGATCCTTACGAATCTTTGAATCCCAGATGGACAATAAAAGATATTATTAAAGAGCCACTTGATATTCATAACATAGGATCTTTGAGTGAAAGGGAAGAGGCAATTATTGAGATTTTAAGAACAGTAGGCTTGACTCCACCAGAAAACTATCTTGGAAGATACCCTCATGAAATTTCAGGTGGACAGAGACAAAGAGTTTCAATCGCAAGAACACTAGTAATGAAACCTAAGTTTGTAGTATGCGATGAGCCAACATCAATGTTAGATGTCTCCATAAGAATTTCAATAATGGATCTTATGTTAAACCTCGCAAAAGAATTAGAAGTATCATATTTATACATTACACATGACCTGGCTGTGGCAAGATATATGTGTAATAGAATTGCTGTTATGTTTAATGGCAAAATCGTTGAAATTGCAGAGACAGAAGAGTTGTTACAAAACCCAATACATCCATATACAAAAAGATTAATTTCATCAATTCCAATTCCCGATCCCTCATTTAATCGAGAAAAGTATCTTATTAATTTTGATGAGCTTGATAAAATAATATCAAATAATCCTGATGAAAAGATGGTTGATATTGGAGGTGGACATTTCGTTGCTACCCATGATACCAAGGAATTCTTTATTGACTCATAAAGATATTTTACTTTTACCAAATCTTATTACATTAACTCGGTTATTTGTTTCTATTTATCTTTTTTCTCAACAATCAATTAATGACTTTCAAACACCTACTTTAGTTTTAATCATTGCTCTAATAGGGCTCTCTGATTCTCTAGATGGTATTGTTGCAAGAAAGTTCAATCTAGTCAGTAGGCTTGGAACTATTCTTGATCCTGTGTGTGACAGAATAGTGTTTATATTGTTAATTTTTTGGCTATCATCCATTTTTCCTACATGGTTTTTTTATGGCGTTATATTTAGAGAGTTTTTAGTTGTACTTGGATCTTTAAATGTTTTAACAAAGACTAAAACATTGTCTGTATCTAATTATGGAAAAATAGGAACAGTTTTAATATTTTTTTCTATATGTTTTTTCATAATAAATGCAGGGTTTGAGTCTATATTTTTCCTATATTTTGGAATAATTTCCTTGATATTTTACTATTTTGTAGCTTTAGAATATTTCTATAAAATATATATAAAGAAATGAATAATGACACAATACCCTTTGAAGATTCTATCTTCATCAATCAAGAAGCAAAGTATATCTTATCATTGTTAAATGATGAAACAAAGTCTTCATCATGGTTACTAACAAATGGTATACACAAAATAGGAAGATTAGAAAGTAAAGAAATTATTCTTGATGATATAACAGTTTCAAGAAATCATGGCTTTATTAGTGTTGATGATGACATAGTTGTTATTACTGATGAAAAATCAACAAACGGTATATTTGTTAATGGAGAGCTAACAAATGAATCATCTCTTATGTCAGGTCATAGAATCCAAATTGGGAAATTTAATTTGATTATTACAAAAGTTGATAAAAAATGAATATTGGAAATGCTGTAAAAATTATAAAAAAAGAATATCCTTCAGTCACAATTTCACGAATCAGATTTTTAGAAAAAGAAGGTTTAATCAAACCGAATAGATCAAAAGGAGGAACAAGATCATTTTCTGATAAAGATATTTTAAAAATAAAGAAAATCTTAGATTTACAGGAAAACCAATTTTACTCACTTAAAGCAATTAAAAATAATCCAAAGCTTTTGACTTCATCATCATCTAATTCGAAGATAGTAATTAGTAATTATTCACAACATGATGCGCTCAAAAAATCTGGTCTAAAAGAAGATGATTTTATGGAGTTAGTTGATTATAAATATGAGCAGATTAAAGAAATCTATAGTCAACAAGACGTAGAAAGATTTTCATCTCTTGCCTATCTTTTCTCCTTAGGTCTTGGAGTTAAAAATTTATCTGTTATTAAATCAATGTCAGATAGGGGAGTAGGTTTTTTTGAAACATACTTTCAAATTTCCGATAACGATCCTGATGAAATAAAAATTGCAATCGATAAATTTTCGGAAATTATTGGGAGTTATATATTAGAAGATTTATAGCTACCTCTTTAGTTTCAATTTTATTATTAACAAATATTGCTTTTGCTTCTGAAGTAGATGAAGATCTATTAACTACACAATATTATCTATCTTTCGACCTTGATAATGATGAATTTATGTATTTTAAAAATATAAATGAAAGCGTTGCTCCAGCTTCTTTAACTAAATTAATGACTTCTTTGATTCTTATTGAAAACTACAACCTAAGTGATTACATTGAAATTTCTTTACCTTCTGATTATTTATATGAAGGAAAAGTAGCTTATCTTAAACCTGGTCAATCAATGACAATAGAAAGTTTATTAGAATTCATACTTATTTACTCAGCAAATGATGCATGTTATGCCGTTGCTAGTTTATTTAGTGAAGACACGGATGACTTCATTAATTTAATGAATAACAGAGCACAGCAATTAGGAATGAATAATACAAATTTTAAAAATCCTGATGGTTTAGATCAAGAAGGTCACTTTACAACATTGAGTGATTTATTAATTCTTTCAAAGGAAGTCATAAATAATTACGAACTGTTATCGATAATTATGAGACAAAGTTTTATATCAAACATTGAAGGAGAGGATAAAGTATATCTAAATACTAATAAATTAATCGATCGAAACTTCTATGGTTTAAAAACGGGATGGACAAATAAAGCTGGGTTAACTTTTATAGGTTTAAATCAATCAAATGATAGAAATATTTTAACTATTGTGAACAAGTCATTTGTTAATGAAAAAAAAGATAACCATTTTATCGACACACAGAATCTTTATACAGCTTCAATAGATACATATATAAACAATGTTGTTATAGATACGAATATTGATATATATAAAATACGAAACAGCACAGACGTTACAACAGTGAAATCCACTACACCCTGGTATGTTTTTGGGAACAAATTTAATATTACTAATATTACTTTATCTGGATTTAGTAAAACTAAATTTAGCTACATTGTAAATGATGATTTTTACAATGTTAAAACTTCTGAATCTCTCAATTCAGTTAATTGGGATTTAAATTTAACACGCTTTTTTTCAGGTTTTGCAAATAATAATCGATAAATTATAAATATTGTTTTCAAAATATTTATGAACTTATCTATTCTTAAATTATGAAAAAGAATATTAATGTTGAAGTAAACAGTATCAGATTAGAAGAAAATACTGAAACTCCAATTATGCTCTTACTTGATCCAAATAGTCAAAAAGTTCTACCAATTTGGATCGGTACTATTGAAGCAGTGTCCATTGCATATGCTCAAGAAGGAATAAAGCATCCGAGACCACAAACTCATGATTTAATTATTGATATTATTGAGTCCCTAAATGGAAATATCGATGAAGTTGTTATTTCAGATCTTCATGACAACACTTATTTTGCAGAAATCATCATCCTTGGAGATCAAGGTAGAGTTTCTTTATCTGCAAGACCAAGTGACGCTATAGCTCTCGCATTAAGAGCAGATACTACTATTTCTGTTAATGAAGATCTTTTTATAAACAACTCAATTGACCTAATTCATGATAAAACCAATGAAATTGAGGAATTTAAGAATTTTATTGATAACATAAATCCAGAGGATTTTGCATAAAACCTTGATTATATATTTTTTGCTAGTAAATTAACCTTATGCAACAGGGTTACACAGGTCCAGAGGTTTGCAAGATCACTGGAATATCATACAGACAACTTGATCATTGGACAACAACATCATTGGTTGATGCTTCAATTAGAAACATAAAAGGTTCTGGATATCATAGAATTTACTCATTTCAAGACATTATTAAAATTAAATTAGTCAATAAATTGCGAGAGGCTGGTGTGAGTCTTCAGAAAATAAGACTTGCTCTTAAAAATGTAAAACAAATTTTGGGAAAAAATATTGATATTTCAGACGTTTCAATTTTCTCCGATGGGAAATCAATATATGTAATAACAAATAATAATGAAATGTTAGATCTAATCAAACAGGGGCAAGCTGTCTTTGGTATTTCACTAGGGCCAATTCACACTGAAACGGAAGCAGAAATTCATTCTCTTTATCCAGAAAAAATTTCTGCAACGAATGCATGAAATTCGCTCATCCTTCTGAGAAAACATTTTCAGAGCACTTAGACTTATTCGATATTGAATGGATATATGAACCTGTGAGCTTTCCTTTAGAGTGGGGTAGTGGTTCAATTAAAAAAATGTTTACCCCTGATTTTTACTTACCAACGCTTAACCTTTTTGTAGAAATCACTACAATGAATCAAAATCTAATAACAAAAAAAAGAAAAAAACTTAAAATGGCAAGAAAGCTTTACCCAAATCTTAATTTTAGGCTTTTCAACGAAGAAGATTTTTACAATATACTTAGTAAGAATAATTCAGAAATTATTCAAGAAACTATAGCTAGCTGATTTTTCTAACAATTTATTTGCGTTGGTTATATTTAAATTTTCTGCAATAGTAATTTCTTTTAATATATTTGTATTGCTCATAAGCCTGTTGTCAGTATTTATCGTTACTGGAAAGTTAAGCTCTAATAAATCTTTTATCGGATGATCTTTGTAGTCAGAGTACATATTTGTGTGTATGTTTGAGCTTATACAAATCTCAAGAGGAATATTGTTTTCAAAAATATGTGTTGCTGTAGGTCCGAATAAGCCTGTTTCAAGGTCAATATCTTCAATTATCCGTACACCGTGGCCAATTCTTTTTGCTCCATTATCTAATGCTTCTTGAATAGAGTTTACTCCATCACCTTCTCCAGCATGTATTGTTAAATTCACATTGTTTTCAACTAGCTTCTTGAATTCATCACTAAATAATGATGGTAAATAATTTAATTCAGGTCCTGCAATATCAAAGCCAATAATATTTTCTTTATAATTAATTGCAATTTCAGTAACTTGTTTAACATTATTTGTATCATTTCTCATTCCACATAAAATAAGACCAGATTGTATCCCATATAAATCTTCAGCTTGTTTAAACCCAGAATTTATTGCATCTATTACATCTTTTGGTGTTAACGAATTATTTACCGAATAAAGGGGAGCGTACCTACTTTCATAATGTGTAATACCTTCATTATGCATATCTTCAGCTGCCTCAAAAGCAATTCTTTCAAGATTTTCGTAACTATTCATTAGAGCTGTTGTGTGTACAAATGCTTCAAGATAATCTTCAAGAGATTCTGACGATTCTCTATTAAAAAAACTTTCTATATCATCAACATTAAGTAAGGGAGAGTAATTGTCTTTAATTGCAAGTTCTTTGGCAGTAACTGCCCTTAATCCGCCATCCAAATGATCATGCAATACTGCTTTATACATAACGCAACATAATATATATTATAGGACAAACAGATAATAATAATTTATGCATAAATTACCTTTAAAACACTCTCCCTGTGGGTAATTGGTAGCCAATGTCCTGCACCAGGTATCTCTGTTATCTTAACATTGCTTCCACTGGACATAAGTCTTTCTCGCATTTTACTATTTAATTTTACAGCAGCATCAACCTCACCAAATACAAAATGTACAGGAGTTGTTACTATCTTTCTCCAGGCTGAGCTCAGCTCTGAGTTTAAATCTATATTTGCATACCATGCAATTGGTTGATCTAGTGAGGTTTCATCAAAGTGTTGAATTAAATTAACAATTTCATTTTCATTCATGACACAACTTTCTGATGAATAATTTATAAAAACGTTTTCTAGTGAAAGATCTATACTCTTTCCTATTTGATTATTGTTTCTATAAGCAGATCTAAAGAAAGACTCTAGATTGTTATCAATAATATTTGCAGACTCTCTAACATTTTGAAATGATGAAATATAATGAGGTTTTTCTCTGTATGTTAAATTACTATATACATCTGATATTGGAAATTCAGTTCCACCGCATAAAGAAACTAATTTATTAATATTAACTTTTTCACGTGATGTAAGTGCCCATGCAACAATAGATCCCCAGTCATGTCCGACAATTGTTAAATTTTGGTCAAGTTTTAGTTTTACTATTAATTCTTCAATATCTTTTGATAATTCTTCAATATTATAAGAATGTACATCAAAATTTTCTAATCTTGATAAAGGATACCCCCTTTGTTCTATGATTGTAACCCTGTAGCCATTTTCGATTAATTCATTCTTTATTTCATTCCACATGTACATATTGGATGGAAAGCCATGGAGTAACAAGACATCACTCCCCTTACCTTTTGTTTCATAAGACAATGAAATGTTATTTAAATCTATCTTTTCCATGTAATTAAATTATTTTTCCTAAGAACAACAATTGTTAAACATAAAGCAAAAAAAGCCCACTGAAAAGCATAACTTAAATGCGGAGCATCGTATGGTTCTTCTAAATTTATACACTCTACCCCACTCCCACAATCATCTATTAAGACGATATAGAATTCTGGAAGAACAACTCCTGTTTCACTTTCTAAAAATGATTTGTCTATTCTAAATAAATAATCTGAATCAGGTATATCATCTTGTCCAACACCCTGAATATCGTAATTTAATAATCTGCCTTTAAAATTTTGATTTTTGTATAAAAATGTTTCATCTGCATTTTTATTAAGGGGAACCCATCCATTATTAATTAAAAAATATTCTTCTAATTCTGTCCCGTACAAACTAACAAGGTGATATCCGTTTTCTCCATTATGAACACGTGATCGCAAATACCAAGTTCTTATCAGATCTATATTCTCTAAATTTTCAGTTAATTTAATTTTTGTAAATTCTTCAAATTTATTTAAATCATATAAATCTGACACAGATATTTCATTTATAAAATCTTTTGAGTCAATAGAGTCAATTATCAGTTTATCTTCTTGATACCTTGTTAATTGCCAATATGACAGACCTATAAATACAAATACAACAATCAAACCAAAGTAAAAAAGAATTTTATGAGGTAGTTTTTCTAACATTTCCAAGAAGTATTACCCCTTCTTTTATCTCCATAGCTAAAAATATCATCATTACTACCAGTCACACAAACACCACCAAAATACATATCAAATGGTTCAGTGATTGTTGTATTTTCATTTATGTTATCGTATCCTGGTTCTGCTCTTACTCCTCCATCAGCATTTACATGAAATCTTGGCATATCTATTGATTCTTTCCATGTGTTGCCATTTGTATAATTTGTTAAAACTTGAGCAATGGCTGAGCTTATTCTGTCAGCCCCTGGAGATCCAATGGTACTAATTCCTTCATTTGATTCAATAATTAAAGGACTCATGTTTGATATCAATCTATCTCCCTTAGTGTCACCAAGAAAACCTTGTGGATTTAGCTCAATTTCTCCTAAAGAGTTGTTGAAATACATACCCGTATTTTTACATAAAACACCAGATCCATAACCACTGGAAAAGGTTATTGAAAAATGAAAATTATTTTTATCTGATGTGTTTACCTGTATTGTAGATGAAGATGTTGAAATTTTTGATATTTCATTATTGATTAAGTCCCCCCTGCTACCAAAAAACTCATAGTTATTTTGTCTATCCAAATAAACATTTTTTAGAGTTTCTTCAATATTTTGAGATTCTACAGATAACGCATTTAAGTACTTAAGTACCATTAAGCCACCAATTGAAGGTCCAGAATGCCCTGTTAATTTTAAATGTTTGTACTGATATTCAAACTTATTTTCTTCAATTAATTCATATCCATTGAAATCATCTTGCGTAGCATGCCCACCTTCAATCTTTAATGTTTCAACTATTGATTTGGAAATATCCCCAATATAAAAATCATTGAATCCTTCATCTGACATATGACTTAACGTGTCAGCTAATCTATCAAGTTTAACAATTCCATTTTCTAAATCTTCATGCACATCAGCTAAAGCAATTTTTGATTGTTCATGCCACATGAACATGGGTTCTAATGAATGAATAAAATAGTCTTTTGTTGGTTGAGTTAATTTAAAACCATCTTTTGCAGTTTTTATAGGAAATTCTAATAGTTTATCCAATGGAAGAGACGCATATCTTTTGAAAATTAGGTTAAGAATCTTATAAATACCTGGAACAGCGAATGTATTTGCTCCCTTGCATGTTTCAACATGACCACCATAAGTCATAGAAATTCGATGTTCTTCATGATCATTTCCATCAAATTTTTTTGGGGCTACAAAATAGCCATCTACTGAATGTGTTGAATTGTTATCGCCATCATAATAAGTTAAAAGTCCAGAAGCAGTAGGAGCAACAACACCGAGATCAGTAACCATTGATGTAATTACACTTGTAATCAGTAAATCTGCAGCATTGGGATTTAAATCTTTAATGGATTCAGCTGCTTTTGAACTGTATTCCGCTGTACTTGCTAATGAAACATTCACTGTAAACATTGTAGTTTATAACTTTTGTATGCAAAAATGTATATATGAACACAGACGTAACAAAATTTGATAATGATATATATCAAATTGATGTTCATATGGAGGGTAAACCTCAAAGAATGTCATGTTATTATATAGATACATCGGATCCAATATTAATTGAGGTTGGTCCTTCAAATTCATTTCCATATTTAATCTCAGCATTAGAGTCGCTTGGAATACAAGATATTAAAAGAACAGCTATTACTCATTTACATTTAGACCATGTAGGTGGTATCGGACATTTAAACCAAAGATTTAAAGAAAATTTTGTATACGTACATGAGTTAGGTTTGAAACATTTGCCAAACCCAGAGAGATTATGGAAAGCCGTAAGTGATGTTTATACAGAAGATTGGCTTAAAAAAAACTGGGGTGAAATAAAACCTATTCCATTAGAAAAAATAAAATCACTCAATGATGGAGCTGATTTAAAGCTTGAATCAAATAGGAATCTCAAAGCTTTGTACAGTCCTGGACATGCCAAGCACCATTACACTTTTTATGATGAATATTCCGGAACTTTATTTATGGGTGATACACTTGGATTAATATATCCACATGGAGATTTTGTTCAACCTAATCTTCCTCCCCCTGACTTTAATAAGGAAACATTATTCCAAACTCTAGATAGTTTTGAAAATTTAGAAATTAATCAGCTAGCAATCGCACATTTTGGCGTTCACAAAAAACCTTATCAACTTATTAGTGATGCGAAGGAAAGCATAGATAATTGGATAATGTTTATTAACAATATTGAACATCTTAGTGATGATGAGGCAAGTACTGAGTTAGTACAGTGGATAACTAAAAACTATAAATCATTAGATATTGATAATGAAACAATAAAAAACTATATTGGAAATGGTAATTTTGTAATGCAAATAAATGGTATTAGAAATTATTTAACCAAAAACTAATCAACTTTCTTTAATTAGTTTATTTCGAAAAAAAATAAGTGATGGAGCAATTAGGAATTCTGTAAGTATTCCAAAAAAGAAATATAAGTCAATAGTTACATCTCCTTTTATTAAAATAGAAATAATTCTTGATACAAGTACAGTAGTCCAAATTATTGATAACAAATCAAGGTAAAAGATCTTTTGAGTTCGTAAATATTGAAAACAAGCAAATGTATTCATTAAATATAAACTTAATGGATACGTTAATAAAGTTAAATGACCATTAGCACCAGTATCAGTCATACCTAAGACTTCAATGTATGTTTGTTGAAAAAATAGAAATGTTGAATTAGGAAAAAAAATTGAATAGAGAGCCAATACGCAACCTATTATGAGTAAAAAAAATAAATAAGTATTCAATAATTTATGTAAGTTAGTTTTGTTCACAAAACTCTTTTTCTTATATAAATTAATAATGGCAAACCAATATATTCTGGAATGAGTGCAATAGGAATAAAAAGTGAATAACTTAAACCATTAAAAATTATTGAAAAAGTTCTTGCAAAAACAAAACAAGAAAGAAACATAATCGTTATATCTATATATTTTAAATTCTTTGTTCTAACATATTGAAACAATAAATAAATAAAAAAAATATAAACTGCACCTGGATATGTTGAAAAATTAACATCACCAACTATCTCACCTGGGATTATGTCGTAGAATGTTTTTGCGTAATCAAAAAAATTGACAAATATAAAAAGTCCAATAAAAAAGATTATGAGAGGGATCATTGAAAGTTTTATAATTTCTTTAAATTTCACATTGTAATTATAGAAGAAAAACCCCTAGTTACCTAGGGGCTCTTCGATAAATATCGGCAGTGTTCTACTCTCCCAGAGGGTTGCCCCTCAAGTACCATCGACGCTAGTGGACTTAACTTCCGTGTTCGGAATGGGAACGGGTGTATCCCCACTGCTATCACCACCGTAATACTCAACTTCTTAAAAATTCTATAGCAAGCGCTCATACGCCGTCTTCAGTTCAAGCCCTCGACTTATTAGTATCAGTCAGCTGAATACATTACTGTACTTACACTTCTGACCTATCAACCTCATGTTCTATAAGGAGTCTTACCCGGTTAATCCGGTGAGAGTTCTTATCTTAGAAGGGGCTTCGCACTTAGATGCTTTCAGCGCTTATCCTTTCCGAACGTAGCTAACCAGCCGTGCCCTTGGCAGGACAACTGGCACACCAGCGGTTCGTTCATCCCGGTCCTCTCGTACTAGGGACAACTTTCTTCAAAACTCTTGCGTGCGCGACGGATAGGGACCGAACTGTCTCACGACGTTCTGAACCCAGCTCGCGTTCCTCTTTAATAGGCGAACAGCCTAACCCTTGGGACCTGCTCCAGCCCCAGGATGAGAAGAGCCGACATCGAGGTGCCAAACACCCCCGTCGATATGGACTCTTGGGGGGTATAAGCCTGTTATCCCCGGAGTACCTTTTAGCCGATGAGCCATGGCGCACCCACATGCAACCATGGGATCACTAGTTCCTACTTTCGTACCTGCTCCACTTGTTTGTGTCACAGTCAAGCCACCTTTTGCACTTACACTCGATGCGTGATTGCCGTCCACGCTGAGGTGACCTTAGAGCGCCTCCGTTACTTTTTAGGAGGCCACCGCCCCAGTGAAACTGCCCACCAGACAATGTCCCTGATCCGGATAACGGATCTAGGTTAGAAGCTCAATATGAAGAAAGTGGTATCTCAAGGATGACTCCATAACGACTAGCGCCGCTATTTCATAGTCTCCCACTTATCCTGCATACTGCACACCAAACTTCAATATCAAGTTGCAGTAAAGGTTCCGGGGTCTTTCCGTCCTGTCGCGCATAGTGAGCATCTTTACTCACATTGCAATTTCGCCGAGTCTCTGGTTGAGACAGTACTCAAATCGTTACACCATTCGTGCAGGTCGGAACTTACCCGACAAGGAATTTCGCTACCTTAGGACCGTTATAGTTACGGCCGCCGTTTACTGGGGCTTAATTTCAAAGCTTCGCCGAAGCTAACCTCTCCACTTAACCTTCCAGCACCGGGCAGGTGTCAGAGGGTATACGTTGTATTAGAACTTTGCACCCTCCTGTGTTTTTGATAAACAGTCGCTTGAGTCTGATCACTGCGGCCCGTTCAAGCTCATAAAGTTAATTAATCACTTTACTTGGGCGTTCCTTCTCCCGAAGTTACGGAACTATTTTGCCGAGTTCCTTAACCAGAGTTATCTCGCTCGCCTTAGTATTCTCTACTTGTCCACCTGTGTCGGTTTGGGGTACGGGCACTAAAAAAACTAACTAGAAGTTTTTCTTGGAAGTATGGAATCAATGACTTCGCCTAAAAGCGGCTCGGCATCATGTCTCAGAATATGTGACTAACGGATTTACCTATCAGTCTTCCTACACATTTACCCCAGGATAACCATCACCTGGGCTCATCTATCCTTCTCCGTCGCTCCATTGCTAACCTAGTAATATGTGGGTCGGTAGGCCCCGAAGGGCTTTCCTTAGCAACATATATTCGGTTTGGGCGCTTAATTAGTGGTACAGAAATATCAATCTGTTATCCATCGACTACGTCTCTCGACCTCGCCTTAGGTCCCGACTAACCCTGGGCGGACGAACCTTCCCCAGGAACCCTTGGACATTCGGCGGAAGAGATTCTCACTCTTCCTTCGCTACTCATGCCAACATTCTCACTTGTATGGTCTCCACGACTAACTCACGTTGTCGCTTCGCTGTCCATACAACGCTCTCCTACCGATTTTATCTTCTGGATCGAAATCAGAATTAATAAAATCCCATAGCTTCGGCAGTATATTTAGCCCCGTTACATCTTCCGCGCGAGAACATTCGACCAGTGAGCTGTTACGCACTCTTTAAAGGAATGGCTGCTTCTAAGCCAACCTCCTGGCTGTCTGAACACTCTCACATCGTTTCACACTTAATATACATTTAGGGGCCTTAGCTGATGATCTGGGTTGTTTCCCTCTCGTCTATGGAGCTTATCCCCCATAGGCTCACTGCTATATTTAAACACTTTGGCATTCGGAGTTTGACTGAGTTCAGTAAGCTTGTTGGCCCCCTAGCCCAATCAGTGCTCTACCTCCAAAGCGCAACATATAACGCTGTCCCTAAAGACATTTCGGAGAGAACCAGCTATCACCAAGTTTGATTGGCCTTTCACCCCTATCCACAGGTCATCCCCTGATTTTGCAACATCAGTGGGTTCGGGCCTTCACGAAGTCTTACCTTCGCTTCACCCTGCCCATGGATAGATCACTTGGCTTCGGGTCTATCGCATGCAACTAGACGCTCTATTAAAACTCGCTTTCGCTGCGGATACGGAATTACTCCTTAACCTTGCTACATACGGATAACTCGTTGGCTCATTCTTCAAAAGGCAGGCAGTCAGAAAATAAATTTTCCTCCTACTGCTTGTAAGCTATTGGTTTCAGGTACTATTTCACTCCCCTCGCCGGGGTACTTTTCACCTTTCCCTCACGGTACTTGTTCACTATCGGTCGCTGGTTAGTACTTAGCCTTACGAGGTGGTCCTCGCAGATTCACAAGGAATATCCTCCTTGCTACTTGGGATGACTCTAATAAGTAAAAGAATTTTCGAATACGTGACTGTTACACTCTATGGTTTAACTTTCCAGATAATTTTCCTAATTCAATTGTTTCTGACTTATTGAAAGATCTGATGCTCTTTCTAAGAGGTCCCACAACACCAACTTAACAACGACATCAGTCTTGACATTAAATTGGTTTAGGCTCTTCCCGTTTCGCTCGCCGCTACTCAGGGAGTCGCTTTTGCTTTCCTTTCCTCTAGGTACTGAGATGTTTCACTTCCCCTAGTTCCCTCTACCTGTTCTATATATTCAAACAGGAGTAATTTATAAATAAATTGGGTTTCCCCATTCGGAAATCCACGGATCAAAGCTTGTTTGACAGCTTCCCGTGGCTTATCGCAGCCTTCCACGTCCTTCATCGGCTTCCAGCGCCAAGGCATCCACCAATAGCCCTTAGTAGCTTGAACTATATGAATACTTTGCAATTGCGCTTGCTATACAATTTTCAAAAAGCCGAATGACTTTTTCACAGCTGAGTAATGTATCAGTCTTGTAGACAACCGGTGATTAACCTTAGAACTAAATGTTCTATGCTCCTTAGAAAGGAGGTGATCCAGCCGCACGTTCCCGTACGGCTACCTTGTTACGACTTAGTCCCAGTTACCGACCCTACCTTCGACAGCTTCCTCCCAAAAGGGTTGGACCACTGGCTTCGGGTATTGCCGACTTCCGTGACTTGACGGGCGGTGTGTACAAACCCCGAGAACGTATTCACCGCAACTTTGCTGATTTGCGATTACTAGCGACTCCAACTTCAAGGAGTCGAGTTGCAGACTCCTATCCGAACTGAGACAAGCTTTAAGAGATTTGCTCCACCTCGCGGTATTGCGACTCGTTGTACTTGCCATTGTAGCATGCGTGCAGCCCTGGACATAAGGGGCATGATGACTTGACGTCGTCCCCACCTTCCTCCGGTTTATCACCGGCAGTCTCCTATGAGTCCCCAACATTACTTGCTGGCAACATAGGACAGGGGTTGCGCTCGTTGCGGGACTTAACCCAACATCTCACGACACGAGCTGACGACAGCCATGCACCACCTGTATAGGGCGCTAATGCACATTATATTTCTATAACTTTTCCCTATATGTCAAGTCCAGGTAAGGTTCTACGGGTATCATCGAATTAAGCCGCATGCTCCGCCGCTTGTGCGGGGTCCCGTCAATTCCTTTGAGTTTTAGTCTTGCGACCGTACTCCCCAGGCGGGATACTTAACGCGTTAGCTACGACACAGAAATCGTTAATCCAATTCCTACGTCTAGTATCCATCGTTTACAGCTAGGACTACCAGGGTATCTAATCCTGTTTGCTCCCCTAGCTTTCGCTCCTCAGCGTCGATAGCGGCCCAGTGAGCTGCCTTCGCAATTGGTGTTCCTCCGAATATCTACGCATTTCACCGCTACACTCGGAATTCCACTCACCTCTACCGTATCCTAGTCACAACAGTATCGATCGACATTTCAGGGTTGAGCCCTGAACTTTCACGACCGACTTGTTGAACCGCCTACGAGCTCTTTACGCCCAATAAATCCGGACAACGCTCGCCCCCTACGTATTACCGCGGCTGCTGGCACGTAGTTGGCCGGGGCTTCTTGTGGAGGTACCGTCATTTTCTTCCCTCCTGAAAGTGGTTTACAAACCTAGATCCGTCATCCCACACGCGGTGTCGCTGCGTCAAGCTTTCGCTCATTGCGCAATATTCCCTGCTGCAGCCTCCCGTAGGAGTCTGGGCCGTGTCTCAGTCCCAGTGTGGCTGATCGTCCTCTCAGACCAGCTATCCGTCGTAGCCTTGGTAGGCCATTACCCTACCAACTAGCTGATAGAACGCGAGCCCATCTTAGTTCGGCTGACCTTTCCTTAAAAAATCATGTGATTAAATAAGAATATCCGGTATTAATCCGAGTTTCCTCGGGCTATCCCAGTAACTAAGGTAGGTTGCTCACGCGTTACTCACCCGTTCGCCGCTCAGTCATTTTCTGTAGTAAACTACTGAAAAGCTTCGCTCGACTTGCATGCATAAGGCGCACCGCCAGCGTTCGTCCTGAGCCAGGATCAAACTCTCCAACAAAATCTTTGAATAATTTAAATCTGACCAAAGAATCAACATGGGTTTTACCCATTTCAACTTAAAAAAGTTGAATCAACTTAATAAAAAGTTGACAAAAAAAGAGTGCTAGAAAAATTAATTTCTGCACTACCGGCGTTCATACATTACTCAGTTGTCAAAAAGCCAAAATCTCGTACTTATAAGAATAACAGTAATTGGTTTAAAGTATATTATTTCTTATTTATTTTAAGGAATTTTCGCTTTCCAACTTGTAAAGTCTTACCAATCAAATCTGATGAATTTATATCCAATAATTCAACCTTTTGATCGTCAATTTTTACACTTCCAGACTCAATTAATCGACGTGCTTCGGAATTAGATTTAGTTAATTCATTTTCTGTTAAAAAATTTGGTAAATGTATATCTATTTCATCATCAATATTGGTTTCTGGTATATTCTCAGGCAAGTTTTTATTAATTGTTATATTTTCAAATGTACTTTCGGCAACTAAAGCACTATTTTCATCATAGATTTCTGAAACAATGAGTTTCCCTAGCATTTTTTTATAATCGAAAGGATTTGTCTTACCTTTATCTACATTTTTTCTAAAATTGGCTATTTCTGAAATCTCTAAATCAGTCAGCATGGTGAAATAATCCCACATAATTTCATCTGGAATGCTCATTATTTTTCCAAAGATGTTTTCAGGGCTGTCAGATATGGAAATGTAATTATTCAAGGATTGTGACATTTTTTTTGAACCATCTGTACCAACTAGCAGAGGAAACGTCATTGCAATTTGTGGTGACAAGTCATAAGATTTTTGAATTTCTCGTCCCAACATTAAGTTCCACAATTGATCATTTCCACCAATCTCAATATCTGCTTTTACGGCAACTGAATCGTATCCTTGGTATAGAGGGTAGAAAAACTCTAATAATGAAATAGGGCTGTTGTCACTAAATCTCTTAGAAAAATCATCACGTTCCATCATTTGGGCTAATGTTGTCTTTGCTGCTAATTCCATCATGTCTTGAATTGTAAGTTTAGATAACCAGTCTTTATTAGAGACAATTTCTAAATTATTGTCATTTAAGATATTTTTAATTATTGGAAGCACACCTTTAGCGTTATCGTCAATCTCGTTCTCTTCCATTACTTTTCTTGTTTCTGACTTGCCTGAAGGATCTCCAACTTGTGCTGTGAACTCTCCTAGTATTAGAACAGCTGTATGACCATAATCTTGAAATTTTTTTAACATTCTTAAAATTGCATACCAGCCCAATGTGACATCTGGTGCTGTTGGGTCAACGCCTAATTTGACTCTTAGATTTTTTTTACTTTTCAAAAGTTTTTCTAAATCATCTTTTGGATTTATATTTGTAGATCTTTCAATTAGGTATTCCATTATAAGACCAGTGTAAATCTCCATAAGTGTTTATCACGAGGTTTAGAATTTTTTCTTTGTTTTGCAATTGCCCTGTCAACAGGATGTATTCTAGGTGATAAAGCAATTGAACCATCTAATAGGTTCTCTCCATCTTGTTCAATATCAATACCTAATGCTTTAGTTATATTTCCTGGCCCGTATATATTGTCATTTTTCATTTTTTGTTTTCTTCTTGTTTCTACATAATTTTTACCTAAAATTACTTTTCCAGATCTAATAAGAACAGCTTGGCATGACCCTTCTTTCGAAGTTAAAAAATAAAGACTGTTGTTTGAACCATAAGTTTTAAGAACCATTACATGAGGTGGTCCAAGAGGAAGAGATAATGGTATTTTTCTATTTAGCTGATTCGCTAATGACATCTCGTCAGCATTCGCAGTTCCAAATGCTTCAGTTTCGGTAATCATAATTTCAGTAAATTTATTTTTATACTTTGTTGATATTCTCATACCTAAAATATCTACAGCAGCTTTTTGTGAGTTTTGTGAAAGAATTTGATAAACTCTATTGTTTAGTCCTAAGTTATCAGTCATTTTTACTTGAGTTGAGTTTTATATTAAATTTAGACTCTAAAGTTTGTGATATATTCATTAGAATCTCTCTTGTTTCATTATCGTCGTATGTTTTCTCATAGCTTCTTGTAATTATTCTAATTCCTAAATTTCTTGAATTCTCTTGTTGAAAATCATCAAAAATTTCGATTGAATTTTCATTCTCTGTAAGTAATTCATTAATTTCATCAACTAGAAGATGAGCAGATAAATCAATTGGCACAGAAAAAGACAAATCAAATTTTACAAATGGATATTGTGAAAGTGGCACATAATTAATTAGTTTAAGGTTATTTAAATTCAGTTTATTAATATAAATTTCACCCAAATATATTTCATTATTAAATTCAAGAGTCATTTGTGTTTCTGATGCAAGTTGTCCAAAATGCCCGATAATTTGACCATTTTTAATAATTGAAAATGAATAATTTTGATGAAATCCAGGTTTCGTAATCGGTTCTAGGTCATATGAGCTTAGTAATTGATTTAATATGTTTTTTACATAGTAAAGATCTAATTCTTGATCTTTTAACCTAGTATCCGTATTTGATAAGTTAGAAGATGTCAGAAACCCTAAAACAATATTCTGATTAGGTACATCCTCGAAGATTTTATTTTTAGAAGTATCAAAAACAGTATTTATTTCAAAATAGCTATTTGATAAATTATTTTGATCGTAATTTAATTTGTAAACATCTAGCAAACTAGACATTAGGTTTGATCTCATAAATTTACTTGATTGATCGATTGCATTAAATACCTCAACATATTTTTTTTCTGGATTAAATAACAAATTTTTGTCTTGATTTACAAAACTTAAAGTTTGGACTTCTTGAAAATTATTAGATGTTAGAACATTTGATAAGTAGCTCTTAAGATCCCAATAACTTCCTTTATTATTTTTGTGAACTCCTTGAGGTAGAGTTGATTCAAAATTATTAAAACCATAGTGTTTTGCAAATTCTTCTATAAGGTCCACTGGTCTATCTAGATCATATCGCCATGAGGGTGGAGTGAATTTCACACTCTCTTTGTTAACTTCAGAATCGATCATTAAAAATTTTAGAACTTTCTTAATAAATGATTCTTTTAAATTAATACCAAGAAGTTTTTTAATTTCAGAATATTTAAGAATTACCTTCTTATTTTTCAAGTTACCTTTATCATCAACATTTATTTCTGAATAATTAATAGCTTGATTATCTTTTAATTCCATTAAAAAACGTTCTAAGCCATATCTTTGAATTTTATAATCAATACCTCTTTCAAACCGTATGGATGCGTCAGATATCAAGTTCAATTTCCTTGAAGTTTTCATAATGGATACTTTGTCAAAATAAGCACTTTCAATAAGAAGATTTGTGGTTGTCTCTGATACTTCAGTTTCTAATCCCCCCATTACTCCGGCTAAAGCAATTGGCTTATCATTATCAGTAATAACAAGATCATTTAAATCTAATTTTCTCACTTGAGAGTCAAGTGTCGTAATTTTCTCATTGTTTTTAGCTTTTCTTACAGATATTGTTCCAAATAATTTATCTCTATCAAAAGCATGTAATGGTTGACCGATGTCATATAAAATGTAATTGGTTATGTCGACCACATTATTAATAATCCTTGTTCCAACCTGTGTGAGCCTGTATCTCATTTCAAAAGAAGAGTAAGTCACATTAAAGTTTTCTATTTCAACTGAACCATAAGAGTTACATTCTTTAATTTTTCCACTGTCAGCATTCAAAATATTTGAAATCGTTGGTTTCAGATTTGATTTTTTAGTCTTTAGTTTTTTATTGAAATATCCCGAAAGTTCCCTTGCAATACCCAAATAAGACATACAGTCTCCTCTATTTGGTGTAACACCAACTTCCCATATGAAATCATTGCTTGAATAGATTGTGGAGAAATCAGTTCCTGGTAGTAGCTTGTCATCCAATAGAAGTATTCCATCGTGATCATCCCAAAGATCAAGTTCTGAAGCTGAACAAATCATCCCATTTGATTGAATTCCTCTAATGTCACGTTTGTCAATTTTAAAATTATCTTTTATTTTTGAATTTGGTAAAGCAACGGGAACGACTGCTCCTACGTCAAAATTCCAAGCTCCACAAACAATTTCATAAATATTATTACCAACATCAGTTTTAGTAATACGAACTTTGTCAGCATTAGGATGTTCATATACTTCAAGTACTTTACCTACAACGATGTTTTCATAATTAGGGTTTAGTTCCTTTTTGTTATCTATTTCGAAACCTAAACTTTCTAAAGCCTCAGAAATGTCAGAATTAGATATATTTTCAATATCTATCCAATCGTTAAGCCAAGATTTCAATATCTTCATTAAAACTGCCTTAAAAACCTTAGGTCATTCTCATAAAAGTTTTTTATATGATCGATCCCATATCTAATCATTGCTAATCTCTCAACGCCTACACCAAACGCGAATCCTTGTGAATCTGTGTCATATCCAACATGCTTGAAAACGTTAGGATCTACCATTCCACATCCAAGTATTTCAAGCCATTCTCCATCTTTCCAACTAACTAAAACCTCAGCTGATGGTTCAGTGAATGGAAAAAAATGTGGAATAAACTTTGTCTTTAAGTCTTTTCCAAAAAATTCTTGAACAAAATATTCCAATGTTCCTTTTAAATCAGAAAACGTTAAGTTTTCATCTACTGCTAAACCTTCAATTTGATGAAATACTGGTGAGTGAGTAGCATCAAGTTGGTCTGATCTGTAAACTCTTCCTGGAGCAACAATATAAACAGGCGGTTTATTGTTTTGCATATGCCTTACTTGAACAGTACTAGTTTGAGTCCTCAGTAATGTTTCAAGTTTGTTGTCTAAATATAATGTGTCTGATTCATATCTTGCAGGATGCCAGTCTGGTGTATTTAATGCATCAAAATTATGCCAGGACGTTTCTGCTTCAGGTCCAGTTGCAACCGTATAACCAATAGCTGCAAAGATATCAACTACTTCATTCATCACATTTGTTAAAATATGATTTTTGCTACCTAAGTTTTTATACCAATCTATGGAAATGTCTTTATTATCATTTAGTTCTTTTTGAATAAAAAATTTAGATTTGAAAGTAGTTTTCTCCTCTTCTAATTTTGAGGTGATATTATTTGAAAGATCTTGAAGCAATTTTCCATACTTTTTTCTAGATACTTCATTTAATGAAGATAATGATTTTCTTTCTTCTGACAATAAGGAATTTTTACCAAGAAATTCTTTCTCAATGTCATCGAAATCATCGATTTGAGCAACTTCTTCAAGTCTCAGTAAAAAAGCGGCAAATATCTTATCGGTATTAACCTCAGGCATTTATATTTTTTTTAGCTAAATCTACAAGTTTTTTAAATCCATCAGGATCATTGATAGCTAAATCAGCCAATATTTTTCTATCAACTTTGACTTGAGCGTTTGTTAGACCGTTAATAAATTTTGAATATGACAAACCATGTTGTCTTGATGCTGCATTAATTCTTGATATCCATATTTTTCGATATGTTGATTTTTTGTCTTTACGATGAGCAAAGGCGTCATTACCTGCATGCATCACTTGTTCTTTAGCGGTCCTTAAACGTTTGCTTCTAGCTCCTGTATAACCTTTAGCTTGTTTGAGAATCTTTTTTCTTGATTTTCTACTACTGACTGATCTTCTTACTCTTACCATTTAACTCAACAACTTTCTTATTTTTTTTGAATCACCCTTAGATGATTCAACATCTCTTTTTAGTCTTGACCAAGAGTTGCTACCTTTAGCCAGTTTATAATGTGATCTATGAGCACGCCTTCGCATAAATTTTCCAGTACCACTAACTCTTATTCTTTTTTTCATTCCTTTATGAGTTTTATGTTTCATTTTTTACCTCCGTTAGGTGCTAGTACCATTGTTAATGATCTACCATCTGGTCTAGAAGTAGATTCAACCATTGCTAAATCAACAAGTTCATCTCTAAAATTGTCTAGGATTTTTTGTCCTAATTCAGGATATTCTGCTTCTCTACCTCTAAATCTCATAGTAAATTTCACTTTATCTCCATCTTCTAAAAACTTTTTTGATTGATTTAATTTAATTTTGTAATCGTGTGTATCAATCTTTGGTTTCAGTTGTATTTCCTTTACATTAATTTTTACTTGTTTTTTCCTTGACTCTCTTGCTTTTTGATTAAGTTCGTATTTATATTTTCCATAATCCATTAATCTAGCAACAGGCGGCTTACTTTCCGGAGAGACTTCAACAAGATCAAGTTCAAGTTCTTCAGCTAATATAAGAGCTTTTTTAAGTTCCAATTCTCCAACTTGAACGCCATCTGGTGCAATTACCAATAGCTTCTTGGATTTTATCTCTTCGTTAACATTTAATTCTGCTATTTGTTTCCCTTTCATAAAAAAAACAGCACGAAGCTGTTTTTACTTACCATACTATTTTTCACAGTAGGTGGAACATCGTTCGCTTAGAATTAATTATATAACTTAAATTTTATTATGTAATAAAAAGATTATTTAAAGCTTGTGCAGATTCAGAACCCTTGTTATTTTCAGACCCAGCTCTTTCAGTTGCTTGGTCAATATTAAGTACATTTAAGACACAGTTTGAAATATATACATTTTTTGTTGTTGTTAAATTCAATAATTGATTAGCAATACTTGAAGATAAAAACTCATAATGATCTGTCTCACCTTTAACAATGACTCCAATAGCCACAAACTTATCGTATTCGTTTATAAGTGAATTAATTTTGTATATAATTTCCCAGCTACCACTTACCTTAAACTCATCACATTCAAAAGTTGTATCAATTGAATTATTGAATCCATCTAATAAACCACTAGTGACATCTTTGTAATAATCTGAATAAACAATTGCTACTTTATTCTTCATTAAAATTATGACCCATCTTGTTTTCTTTTGTCTCAAGATATGAAGTGTTCTCTGGTGTTGTCTTTCCCTTAATTGGTGTTCTTTTTACAATATTTAAACCAAAACCTTCTAATCCTGCTCTTTTGCTTGGATTATTTGTTAGTAAATTCATATTCGTAATTCCTAAATCTCTAAGTATCAGGGCACCAGTTCCATAATCTCTTTGATCCATTTCAAAACCAAGTTGAATGTTTGCTTCAACCGTATCTGCACCTTCATCTTGTAATGAGTATGCTTTAATCTTATTTCCTAAACCTATTCCCCTTCCTTCGTGTCCTCTCATGTAGAGCAGAACACCGGAACCATTATTTACAATAGTTTCTAATGCACTATCCAACTGGTATCCACAGTCACATTTATTTGAACTAAATACATCACCTGTTAAACACTCTGAATGTACTCTTACCATTGAAGACTCACCTTCTAAGTAATTTTCATATGTCAGTGCAATATGCTCAGTATTATCATTATTGTCTTTGTAAACATGAGCCGTAAATTCACCAAATTCAGTTGGCACTTTTGCTTTAGATACAAAAGATACAGGATTTGTTAATTTCAACTTGTACTCGATTAAGTCTTTAATAGTTCCAATAGCTACATCGTGTTTTTTCGAAAAATTTACTAAATCGTCAATGCGTGCCATTGAACCATCATCATTTATTATTTCACAAATAACAGCTACCGGATAATGATCAGCGAGTAAACATAAGTCTACAGCTGCTTCAGTATGACCAGCACGTCTTAATACTCCTCCATCCATTGCCTGCAAAGGGAAGACGTGACCTGGAACTTTAAAATCTTGTCTAGTAGCATTTGGATCACTAAGACCTTTTATTGTTTTAAATCTATCATCTGCTGAAATTCCTGTTGAAACCCCATCTCCCATTAGATCGACTGAAGTTGTAAATTGTGTATCTTCTTCATTATCAATACCCTGCATTAATGAAAGTTTTAACTTTGTTGCTACATCTTTTGCGATTGGCGCGCACACAAGACCCTTTGCATAAGTTATCATAAAGTTAATATGTTCAGGTGTTAAGTACTGTGAAGATACAATTAAGTCACCCTCATTCTCTCTGTCTTCATCGTCAACGAGAATGACCATCTCACCTCTTTTAAATTTTTCGATAATTACTTCTATGTCACTTATCATTTATCATTCTTTCCATATATTTAGCAAGTATGTCATATTCAATGTTAACTATCGATCCGGTTTTAAGGTACTTTAAATTTGTCCTTTGGTATGTCTCGTTTATAACTGCGACACTAAACTCGTCTTTATTGGGATTAACAACAGTTAAAGATATACCATTTATTGTTACAGAACCTTTATCAACTATATATCTTGTATCCGTATTTTTAAAATGATATGTCCAAAGATTATTATCGTTTTCAACTATGTTTGTTACAACAGATGTATTATCAACATGTCCTTGTACTATATGTCCACTCAAGAAAGTAGTTAAAGTAGCGGGAAGTTCTAAATTTGTTTTAACATCCTTCTCATATTCTTTAGCCACGGTTCTATTGAATGTTTCTTCAGATACTTGAAAATTTAAGAAATCATCCTTGTAATCCCTTAATGTAAGACACATGCCATCTATGGAAATACTAGTACCTGGTTCCAAACCATGATATAAATCATTATCTGTACTTATTTGTATTTCATCAATATTTCTTGATTCAATATTGCCAATCGAATTAATAATTCCAGTAAACATTACTTATTAGTATAAGTAGTTAATAGATTATCAATAATGGGATATTCTTGAATAGATTGAAAGTTATTACTGATATATTCCTCAATTGTTTTATCAATTTTTAATCCACTTTCAAGGCTATCTGATGACTTGAAATAATAAAATTCATCAATCATATCTTCATTTAAAAAATAAGACAAAATAGAATTACCACCTTCAACTAGTCCACTTTTTATAGAATGTCTCTCTAAAAAGCTACTAAATGAATCTTCATCATTTTCAACATAAAATATAAAATTATTAAATAAACTAGAATATTTATTTAATTCTTTAGTGTCATTTCCCCACAAAACAACTGGTTGAGGATTTTTATATTCATAATCTAGACGTACATTCAACTTTGGTTTGTCAATTTTTAATGTATTTTTTCCAATTATGACGGAGTCAACTGTTGCTCTTAAATAATGACTAATTTCTAATGAATTTTTATTTGTAATATACTTCTTTTTTTCATTGTACATTATATGATCTGCTGAGGTTGCTACTTTACCAATGAGATATGGTTTATCATTTTTGATTTTGTATCCAGGATTTAAAAAATCATTTACGCCATTTTCAATCGATACATTCAAATCATTGTTCTTTAAAAGTTCGATACCTTTACCATTAGTTCTTTCATCACGATCTATATCCCCAACAACTATATTTTGTACATTTGTTTCCAAAACAGCAATTGCGCAAGATGGTGAGGTGTCATCATGAAAACAAGGTTCTAATGTAATATATAAAGTATCATTTTCTGTAATATCTGAATTTTTAAATAGATTATATTCAGCATGATCCTTACCTTTCTCTTTATGTGCAGTTATCTTTTTTATTTTATTATTTTTATCAACCAGCACAGCACCGACTCTTGGATTTGGAGATGGATCATATCTAAGTGCAAATTTAATTGCTTCAATCATATGCTCAGAAAAATTGAGATATTGAAGACTATTTAGCAAATATAGCTCCTCCCTGAACAGCTATATCAACTTTTAAATCCCTCAAGGTTTGAAGTTCTTCATTTTTAACCCCTCCATCAACAATTAATAAATTAGAGTAATTAGGATAAGTATTTTTAAATTCAGTAACTCTATCTAATAAATTTACTGCTTTACTTTGATTAGAGAATCCCGGATTTACTGTAAGCAACAATACGCTATGTGCATTATCAATATAATCAGATAAAACATTTATATCTGTACTCGGTAATATACCTATTCCAACGTTATTGTGTTTATTCACTAGTGAACTAAATAATTCAGCTGACGTTGTTTCACAATGTACCGTTACTATATCTGAGCCAAATTCAAACGCTTTGCTAGTAAATAATTCGTTGTTATTTAACATCAAATGTGTATCTACAACATATTCTGTGTTAGTTTTGATGTACTCAATAATTGCAACTGGTAGTGAAATATTATCTGTGAAATTACCGTCTGTAATATCTACATGTAATTGATCAAAACTATCTTTGTAGTTTTCTAATTCATCAAGAAGATTATATATATTTGATGCCTGAATACTTGCTGATATTTTCATTGAAGACCACGCATATAATCATTTGCTTTCATTCTTTTTTTCCCTTCAGGTGTTATTTCATCTAAATATAAGAGTCCATCTTTTAATTCATATGTAAAAGTTGAATTATTCTCAGTATATTTATGGATTTTAATTATTTTTGAATCGTATTTAATAAAAGCAGGACCTAAAACATCAAAAGCTTTTATTTTATTTTTTGCAATGATTAGCGTATCTTCTTTACTTATTAAATAATCATTTTTGGTGAATTTATAACTTCTAGTTACTTCACCCACTTGATCTTTCAATGATGAATTAAAGTCGATGCTGTTAAAATTTATTTTAAAATCTTCAGATAATTCTTGATATACATTTGATGAATAATTGTTAACAATATCAATTTGATTTTTAAAAAGTATCGGACCTCTATCGACCTCATTAATAATCTTAAAAATGGTATATCCAAATAGTGTATCGCCATTTAATATTGTTGTTTCAACTGGGGATGGACCGACTAGATTAGGCAATATACTTAAATGAATATTGAATATAGAAGGATGTTTATTTAGAAAATCGTTTGAAAAAATAGAACCAAAACTTACGCAGATACCAAAATCCATATCGTCATAATATTTTGAATTAGAAAAGTAAGAAAATTCAACATTATTTCTCCTGCAATAACCTTCAACCGGATTATATAAAATCTTCCTACCACGGCCAGTATTCCGAGGCTCTGTTGTCACGACTTTTATTGAATCGTAATTATCTATCAATGTATTTAAGTAAGGAATACTCCTGTTGTCACTACCAAAAAAATACTTATAAGTCATTTCCTGGAAACCCATTTAGTGCAATTTTTTTAATTGCTTCTTTTCTCTCTTTTCTAGGTAAAGATGATAATAAAAGCTTGCCTTTTAAATGGTCATATTCATGTTGGAGAACTCTACCCATAAGCTCTTCCCCTTCATATGTAATATCTTCACCGTTTATATCTTGACAGTAGATTTTTGAATATTCTGGTCTTTCAATTTCCCAATAATAACCAGGTAATGAAAGACATCCCTCTAAAAATACTGCAGAACCCTCAACTTCGATTTTCTTTGGATTGACTGCTACGTTCGGACCTTCTCCAGCATCAAAAACAAAAATATTTTTATTTATACCAATTTGTGGAGCTGCTAGACCTACTCCAGGTGCCTCATACATAATCTTTATCATTCTTTCTGATAATTTTTTTAGTGCTTCATCAAATTTAGTTATATTTACTGATTTAGATTTAAGGGATGGGTGACCAAAAGTTACAATTTCATTCATCATATAGAAATAACTTTTCTTGGTTCATACTGTAGTAGTTTTGAATACATATTTGTAATTTCATTGTAATTAGTATCTTTTGATAAATTTATATTGATTTCGTATTCATATGAATTATCAACCTTTTTAGGTCCTAAAATATATTCATTTTCATATTTAATTATTGAATCAGATGAAAATTTAAAAACTTTATGATTAAGGTTTGGTCCCCATTTATTTCTAGATACTAGCTCTTCTTTGCTCCATTTTGTTATATTTGAATTCTTTAAGGATTCTTTTAAGTTTATATTTTTTGTTGTAAGTATGATCGTTATACTATCATTTCGCTTCGATCTTTCTATTTGTCGTAACAGAAAAATTAAACGCTCAGAATTCAATTTACCTTTAAAAGATATTGTTGGGTTTACTAATAAATTTAAATCGTATAAATCATTCTCACTTTTTACAGTTTTGTAATCATTAAGTAATTCATTTAGAATCTCGTCGTGAAAAAATAATTTTAAATTTTTATCAGTATGCTTTGTTTTAAATAATTCAATACAATCTTGTAAAGAGTTTCCATGATAAATTTCTACATTACTTAGATCAGGTGTTTTATAATTTTTAATTTTATTGAAGTAATTTAGAGATGGGTACTCATTGTAATAATGATAATTTCCTCCAAAGTACTTATTTTTAAGTACTGACAATTCAATAATGTTTAGAGAATTAAATTTTGGTAAATTGTAAGAATAATCATTGGTATCAAAAAAATGGTAATTTGAAGTTGATTGTGGTTTTATTTTCATAAAATTATTCGCAAGTAATATGCAATTGTTAAATTTATTAACTGTACTTAATGCGTTTTGGATTTCCTCTTTGCCACCTGTTTTTTGATAAAAATTTATTTTTATTCCTTTTTCTGATAGATTTTTATATAAATTTTTAGTTGCTTTTAAAGAAGGAGTAAAGATTATATTTTTAGAATTAGTGGATAACACTTTGTCTATTTCTGTATTGTTATAAATACTTAATGAACTATTTTTAATCTTTCTATCTAATTTAAAATTCATATCCTTATATAGATTGAATATTAAAAAACCAATATTTAAATAATAAGAAACTGCAACGTGTTTTAAAAAAAGTAACTGATCTTGATCTAACTTACTAATAATCCTTTCAACAGGTTTTAAAGTTTTGATTTTTAAATCTTTATTATGTATATTTACAACAACAGCAGTTTTCTTTCTATTTCTAAAATTCACTGAAACTATTGAACCAATATCAATTTTATTAGATAGATTTGTAGGTACTGAATATGTAAAAAGTTGAAACTTATATGTGTTATTTGAGATTATTTCTACATCAGCAAACAATTTAAATCAAAGTATTTTTAATGATCTCTTGAGCAATGATATGTTTATTTTTTTCTTCTGATTCAAACACTTTGTCTTTTTTATTAATTATGGTTACTTTGTTAGTGTCTGAACCAAATGAAATATCATTAATATTATTAATAACTAAAAAATCAGAATTTTTTTCATTAATCTTTTCAAAATTAAGGTCATCATTAGTTTGAGCTGAAAAACTTATTACATTTATCATTTTATATTTTTCTTTGTACTCTTTCACTATATCAACGTTTGGTGACAGATTTAATGTCATATTACCTTCAGTTCTTTTCATTTTTCCTTCTACTTTTTCAGGTATAAAATCAGAAACAGCAGCAACCATGTACAAATGTTTTGTACTATTTGATTCAATATTCATTGCTTCCTGTAATTCCTTTGAAGTATCAAACGAAATATTTTTAGCTCCAGCAACAGGAGATATTGTTTTCGAATGTATGTAAACAACATCATATCCTAAACTCATCAATTCTATAGCAACTGCCCTTCCTTGCTTTCCAGAAGATTTGTTTGTTATTGTTCTAACATCATCAAGATATTCAGAAGTTGGACCTGATGTTACGATAACCTTTTCTTTTTTATTAAATATAATATCAAACATTTCTATTGGTTCGATAAGCCTACCTAAACCTTTATCTCCAATATCAAGGTTTCCATATCTGGGACCACAAAATATTACATTTTCGCTTAAATCAATGATGTTTGACTGTATTTTATTGTCCATAAACATTTCTTCATGCATTGCAGGAGCAACATAAATTTCTTTATCAAACATCAATAAAGTAGAAAGTAATAAATTGTCAGCCAAACCATTTGCAAATTTACTTATAAAATTTGCTGTTGCTGGATATATAACAATACTATCAGCCCATCTTGCATATTCTATATGAGGTGATCCATCTAATTGATCCCAACTATGAAAGATATCATTTTTGTTTTGAAATTCCTCTGAAATATACTTCAATCCTTCATCGGTTGAAAAGACTACAGTTTCGTTATTTTCTGAAAGTAATGAATGTAGGTTTTCAGACTTTGAAGCAGCAATACTACCAGTAATACCAAGTAGTATTTTTTTGCTCATGAGGTTATTCTTTTTCGCTAACCTCTACTTTTCCAGAAGCAATCTCTTCAAAAGCAACGGTAAGTGGTTTTCTACTAAGACTTTGTACTTGAGGTGGTGTATATGCTCCAATACCTTCACCTAATTGGTTAAAGTATGAGTTTATATCTTTAGCTCTTCTTGCTGACGTTATAACAAGTGCAAATCTGCCAGGTGAGTTTTCTAAAAGTTCTTCAATAGGTGGTTTTATCATTTTTTCTCCAGGTCATATAATATATCTAATATTTCTTTAATAGTAGCCTTTAAATCTATATTTTTAATTATATAGTCAAAGTTGCCCATAGATTGCCGTTGTTCTTTAGCTAAATTCATTCTTTCTTCTATAAACTGGTCATCATGACCTCGTTCATTTAATCTTTCAATCAAAACATTGTCATCAATATCTATAAAAATTCCTATATATGAATCATTTGATGTTAACAATTTTGTTGCACCGTTTACTTCGAGATCGAGGACAATAAAATCATCTCGTTCTAACTCTTTTTTTGAAGTTCCGTAATAATAGCTACCGTATCTTTCGTATTCTAAAAATTCATCATTACTTATCATTGAATTAAATTCTTCTTCAGATATAAAATAATAATCCTTACCTTCTATCTCAGATTCCCTTTGAGGTCTTGTTGTATGTGAGGTAGAAAAATAAAAATTAAAATCATTTGATAAATTGTTAATAATTGTTGATTTACCAACACCAGAGGGCCCACTGAAAATAATAATCATGAGTTTTTCACATAGTTAGAAATTGATTCAATGTAATTATCGTTTAAGTCAGATAATTTTGATTTTTCATTAAGTCCTATATCATCTAAAAAACGAGCAGTTTTAACTTTTCCAAGAACACCAGTTTCTGTCAGATATTTATGTATTCTTATTGAATTTAATTGATTGTCGTTACTAGCTCTAATAAGTTCATTATCTATGTTCTCAATATTTTTTTCAAATGAGTTGATAAAATCTTTTCTTTTATTTTTAATCTCTAAAATATATGAGTCACTCATTAAATCTCCTGAGATAATTTATCAAGTATTCCATTTACAAATTTTGCAGACTGTGAAGAAGAATGTTTATCTGCAAGCTTTACCCATTCTGAGATAATAACTTTTGTAGGTGATAACTCCATAATTAATTCTGAAATACCCAATGTTAAAGTAATTAATTCTACTTTACCTATTCTTTCGTAACTCCAATTATCAGAATAAGTTCGAATTGAATTTTCAATTCTCTCACTGTTGATTTTTGTATTATTAAATAACTGGTTTGCTCTTAGATTCTGATTTTCACTTAATGATGATATATTAAAATCTTTTTCCTTTAAGCTTGTTAAGCCTTCTTCAAATAATGTTTCAAATGTTATTTGTCTAAAATCTTTCATTAAACCCTTGTCATGTATGAATTATCTTTAGTGTCAATTTTAATTATTTCACCTTCTTCAATAAACATAGGAACAACCACCTCTAAACCAGTTTCACAAGTGACTGTTTTAGTAGACGATGTTACAGTATCACCCTTAACAGCTGGTTCTGCTTTTGTTACTTTTAATTCAACACTAGAAGGCAACAGTACATTTAATGGTTTATTCTCATACATTTGTATAGTTACCTCGCTATTTGGTATTAATAAAAGTTCTATTTCTGCAATGAGATTTGCATTTAATGATACTTGCTCATAATTTTCTGTATTCATAAATATGAAATTTCCAGATTCATTATATAAATATTGAAATTCTTGTTTTTCAATAAAAGCTTGATCAACATTTTCATCAGCTCTAAAAGTTTTTTCTATAATTCCACCATCAATAAGATTTTTGAGCTTTGTTTTAACAAAAGCTTTTCCTTTTCCGGGCTTAACATGGGCATAATCCATTATCTGATAGATAGTTCCATCAACCAATATAGACTGTCCTGGCCTCATATCATTTGTAGATACCATTAGGGAATTACACCTTCCTCTTTTGCTTTATTTTTCATATTAATAAAGTCTGTATAGTCATTTGTAAATGACATTTTTCCATTTTTATCTGTTAGTAAGTAGTATATAAAATCAGTCTCTGGTGTTTCAAATACTGCAATTAATGATCGCTCACCAAATCCAGATATAGGAGTAGGTGGTAAACCAGTATATTTATAAGAGTTATATGGTGATTCTACTTGTAAATCGATTAGTAGTACTTGAGATTTACGCTCTTGAAGAGCATATAGTATCATCGCATCAATTTGAAGTAACATATCATCATACAATCGGTTTTTTATAACAGACGAAACAAGTGGTCTGTCTTCTTCTAGTTTCGATTCAGCTTCAACAAGACTAGCAATTGCAAAAAGTTCACTCGTAGAATTTATCCAATTAGGTGTTGAATAGGTAACGAGCAATCTATCAATTACTGCTTCGAGTTCATTAACTAAAATTTGTAGAATTTCTTCACCAGATGCATCTAAAGCTATTTGATAAGTGTTTGGATATAGAAGACCTTCCCAATTTTGTAACTTTGAAACATCACCTAAATAAACATATTTACTTTCTACATTTCCAGATAAAAGTGAATTCGTAAGTAGATCTACATCGTAACCAGTTTGAGAAGATATAGATTCTATTGTTTCAGTTATCCAAAGTCCTTCCGGAATAGTAATTGTGTAAGTTTTTAATGGTGGTCCCTTTAATAAAATATTACTTATCTCTTCGAACTCTAATTTATTTGAAATTTCATATTCTCCAGCTCGTAATTTGTCACCAAGATTCTCATTCCTTAGATATATTTCAAAAGCTAATGAAGACGATATAATTCCTTCTTGTGCAAGTATTGATGAAATCTGTGCCGCTGAGGCACCTTGTGGAATATTTATTAAAATAATTGATTCTTCTATATCATCATTATTTGAAACGATACTTGCTGTTTGGTCTATTGATGAAGCAATATTTGAAGCAAAATTAATTGCAATATATACAGCAAATATTGTAAATAAAACAGATATTACAAGTCGATTTTTAAAGTAATAATTAATCATTTTTTAAATGTGAATTTAGTATTTCTAATGCTGCTAAGTCATCATTTCTTATTGTTTTATCATTTGTTAACTTTGAAGTCATTCGTTCATCAACTTTATGTATTGGAATAGTTGTTATAGATTTTAGATCATTTTCAATAAATTCATCTACCACTTTACTCATACGTGTTTGATGAGAATTTAATCCTATTGGATAACCAATTACAATCTCATCTATTTCGTGATCAATTAATGATTGTTTAATTTCATCTAAAACATCCAAAGATTTACTATCCAGGACTTTATATGCATAAGCCGAATTTATTGATTGTTTTTTTAATGCAAGACCAACGTAACGTTCACCATAATCTATAGCTATTATGTTTTTCACTTGATATTGTTAACAATAGATTCTTTAACATATTTTAGGGTTTCATCTATTGAGTAATCATTAGGACCCCCACCAACTGATAAAACCTGATCTTTTGATGCTCCCCCACCAAAATTTTTAGAAGTTTCTATCACAAGTTCAGATACATTCATATCTTTAAGAACTTTCTCATTTTTCATAGCAACTATGACAAATTTTGACTCTATTTGTGAAATTAAATATATGTAATCAACAACTCCATTATTGATCGAATTAATAGCTACATTTCTTATATCATCAACTGTATCCATTGAAATTTGATTTATGAATACTTTATAATCACCAACATTTTCAAATTTATTTGATATCTGATCTACCATTTCGTTGTTTCTAATTTGTTTAAATTGATCAACCTGTGATTTAAGTTCCTCATATGAATTAAATAAAGATTCGAGTTTTGTAGGTACATTTTCTATATTTGTATTTAAAAGATTGCTTACACTTTTATATGAATTGTAAGCATTAGTCATAAAATCATAAGCTTCAAATCCTGAAAGCATCTCTACTCTTCTTAGATTTGAGCCAATTGAAGACTCATTTAATAAAACTATTAATCCTATTTCATTTGAATTAGATACATGAGTACCACCACAAAGTTCTTTAGAGAAATTCCCGATATTTACTACTCTTACATCGTCATCATATTTATCACCAAAAAATGCCAATGCACCTTCTTTTTTTGCTTCGTCAATATTCATTATTTTTGTATCTACTTTTAAATCTGAAAAGACATTTTTATTACTTAATGTGAAGATTTCATTAAGTTCTTCCTGTGTGACTTTTTCTGAATGACTAAAGTCAAATCTAAATCTTCCAGGAGCAACATATGACCCTGCTTGAGCAACATGATCACCAAGAATCTTTCTTAAAGATGAGTGAACTATATGTGCAGATGTATGACTTTTAGATACAGATCTTCTAAATGATTCGTTTACTTTAGATTCAATTTTTTCTCCTGATTGAATTTTTATATCTTCATTTATTACTAAGCCAGTAGCACCAGAGCTAGATTGAACGACATCAGCTACCGTATATTCTTTATCTTCAAATATTATTGAGCCTTGGTCAGATATTTGACCTCCAGCTTCATAATAAAATGGCGTAGCTTCTGTAAATATTGTTGTTGTACTATTTTTATTCAGGACTAGTGTTACTTCACTTATGGTATTTGTATTTTCATAACCCGTAAAAACGTTGCAATCTACATCAAATTCACTTATATTTGATATCTCTTTCTTAAATGCACTAGATTTAGCCTGATGTTCTTGAAACTTTTTCATATACTTATCATCATTTAATTGAATATTATTTTCAAATGCAATCTCTTTTGTAAGTTCATATGGAAAACCGAAAGTTTCAAAAAGATAAAATGCTTTTTCCTCATCAAATTTTTCTTTATCTTGTATAAGCCTATTTATTTCAACTGTGCCTTTTTCTAGTGTCTTGTGAAAGAGATTTTCTTCAGTAGTATAAAGTTTCTTAATTTTATCAATATTCTCATAAAGGTCTGGATAGTGATCTTTGTAAATTTCAACAATTGGAGATATTAGAAATTCAATAGATTCTATTTCATTTGTTAAACCATAATATGCTCTTATTGCTCTTCTAATTAGCCTTCTTAAAATGTATCCTCTACCCTCGTTTGTTGGTACAACACCATCTGAAATCATAAACGTTGATGCTTTCATATGATCCAATATGATTCTTTCGTATTTTTTATTCGTAGTTTTAATTTTTGGTTTTAATTGTTCATAAATTGATTCAAATGTATCTATTTCAAATGGTGACTCTTTATCTTGAAGAACCATAGCAATACGCTCAAGTCCCATACCTGTATCAATATTTTTTGCAGGTAATTCACCTACGACATTGTAAGGTTTGTCTTGTATTGATTCCATAAAAACTAAGTTCCAAATTTCTATGAATCTATCTTCCCCACCACCAATTGGACCGCCTTCTTCTCCATAGTCTGGTCCTCTATCTATAAATATTTCAGAGCACGGTCCACAAGGTCCAGGGATATTCATTTGCCAAAAATTGTCTTTATCACCTCTCTGTATTCTTTCTTCAGGAACACCTATTACGTCTTTCCAAATATTGAATGATTCGTCGTCATCTTTATAGACTGTAAACCATAAGTCATCTGGATTAATTCCTAAATTTTTGGTTATAAATTCATATGCATGTTTTATTGCTTGTTCTTTAAAATATTCTCCAATACTAAAATTTCCAAGCATTTCAAAAAAAGTAAGATGACGATCTGTGTCACCGATAATATCAATATCAACTGTTCTTAGGCATTTTTGTGATGAAACAAGATTTGTATGTGGCGGTTTATTGTTACCTAGAAAATAATCTTTAAATGGAACCATTCCAGCGGCAGTAAACAGTAAGGTTTCGTCTATAGGTATCAATGACGCTGATGACATAATCTTGTGATTATTTTGTTCAAAGAATTTTAAAAACTCTTCTCTTATTTCATTACTATTCATCAGCTACCTCAATGTATTTAAGGTTATAATCCTCTAATTCATTTTCATCAATAATAGTTGGCGCGTTTGTTAAAGGGTCAAGTCCAGATTGTGTTTTAGGAAAAGGTATAACATCTCTTATTGAATCAACGTTGAGCATCACAGCAATAATCCTATCTATACCTAAAGCTATTCCTGCATGTTGCGGTGTTCCATAAGACAAAGCTTCAATAAACCATCCAAAACGATTTTCAATGTCATCATCTGAAAGACCCCACATTTCTAATACTTTTCTTTGGATATCTGGAGAATTAATTCTTTGTGATCCTGAACCCAACTCTGATCCATTAAGAACTAAATCATAATGTAGAGCTGTTGCATTATTAGGATCTTCAATAAAATTCTCAGTATCTTTTGGTGATGTGAAAGGATGATGAGAGGGTTGTATTTCTCCATTTTCAACTTCAAAATAAGGAAAATCATAAATCCAAGTGAAACTGTAAGTATCTACCGGAGTAAAAATTTCTCGACGAATAACATCTAATACTTGATATATCTCCATATTTCCAGATTGAAATAAGAGCATTCCATCACCTAGTTTTAGTATTTCTTCATTCTCTTTGTCAGTTGTAATTTTAGATAATGGTCCCGATACTGTGGAGTTTTCAATTTTAAACCATCCAAGACCGTTACTTCCGTTATCTTTAACTAACTCATCTAAAGCATCTATCTCTGATCTAGTCATTATTTTTGATGTATGAAAGCCCTTTACGAAACCTGAATTTTCTAATGATGATTTTATAAAATTAATTTCTGTATTTTTAAATATATTACTTAAATCTTCAATAGTTTCTCTAATTCGTAAATCTGGCTTATCAGTACCATAGTTTTCTATTGCATATTTGTGAGTCATATCTCGAAAAGGTACATCGACTTTAATAGAAAATACATTATCCAATAATTCTTTAACTATTGTTTCAGTAGTTTTTCTTACTTCATCTGGTGTACCATTTAATATTTCCAAATCTAGTTGTGTGAATTCTGGTTGTCTGTCTTTTCTTGAATCTTCATCTCGGTAGCATTTAGCAATTTGATAATATTTGTTAAATCCTGAAATCATAAATAATTGTTTATACATCTGGGGTGATTGGGGTAAAGCATAAAATGAACCACTTTGTTTTCTTGATGGGACTAAAAAGTCTTTCGCACCTTCAGGTGTAGATTTTGTTAACGTTGGTGTATCTAATTCTAAAAAAGATAAACTATCCATTGAATTTCTAATGGATTTAAATGTGTTTGAACGAGCAACAATATTTCTTTTCATATCTTCTCGTCTTAAATCCAAATATCTGTATTTCAATCTTATATTTTCATCAGTATCGATAGAGTCCTCTATTTGAAACGGTAGAGGTTTGCTTTTTGAGATAATTGAGTAACTGTCAGCACTAATCTCATACTCACCGAATTGTTGAGATTTATTAATCATTGACTTATCTCTTTTTATATATGTTCCGTTGACACTTATGTAATATTCAGATTTTAAAGTATCGATATCGACATTTTCAGAATCTAAAACGATTTGTATTTTTGAACTTGAGTCTCTTAGTTCAATGAAAACTAAACCTCCGTGGTCTCGAATACTACTTACCCAACCTCTTAAGTCAGAAACTTCACTGTTTACTTTTGATTTTATTAAGTCGTCTATTTTCATATTAACTTCTTCAAGTTTCCTATATTAAATTCAAATGACTCACTATTTTTTGGATTCTTAATGGTCTTTTCAGTACAGTTTATAACATAGTCGACATTGTTTTTTATAGCCTCTTTATACTGTGTGTTCTCTTTACTTTTTCTTATTGGTAAAAAATATTTAATTCCACTTTTATCTAATTTTTTAGAAACGGATTTAATATCATCAAAATTTTGACCAATCAACATGATCTTTTTTGTAGAAGATACATAATTTATACAATTAATTATTCTGTCAACACCAAAAGCAACACCTACTCCTGCAGAATTACCTAGTTTCAAAGATTCAGCTAGCTTATCATACCTACCACCACCACCAAGTACTGTAGCTTTATAAACAAACTCAAATGTTAAGTCATTGTAGTAATCAAGTCCTCTAACTAGTTTTGAGTTCTCTACGTATCCGATATTTTCATTTTTTAGGTTTTGTTTTAAATTTTCATATCTGTCTAACGTATCTTCATCTAAATATTGATAAATTACAGGTGCAAGATCAATTATTTCTGAATCGAAAGGGTCATTAGAATCCAAAATTCGTAAAGTATTTTTACCAATTTTCTCATTACTTTCTTTTGATAAATTATTTTTATTCTTTTTAAAGTAATTTTCTAGTTCTTTTATATATAGTTTTCTTTCTTCAATAGATCCAATAGTGTTTATATTAAGTTTTGCATTTATATTTAATTTTTCTAAAAAATTGATTGAGGATTTCAGTATCTGTAGTTCTGAAAAATCATCAATCGTACCAACTAATTCGGCTCCTGCTTGAATAAACTCTCTATACCGATTTTTTTGAGGACTTTCATATCGATACATTTTTCCAAAATAGGCATACTTTTTTGATTCATTTTTAAAAAACTCGTTATGAAATCTCACAACACTAGCAGTTGCTTCAGGTCTTAATACAAGTGATCTATCACCTTTATCTTTAAATTCATACATTTGTTTAGTAACAATTTCCGAATTCTCTCCAATAGATTTTATAAACAACTCTTTATGTTCAAGAATGGGTAACTCAACAAATTCAAACCCATAATCAACAAAAGCATCACAAAAGGCATTAAATATATGTATGTATTTTTCTGATTCTGCACCAAATAAATTTCTAGTGCCTTTTACTTGTTCAATCATTCAAATATTCCCTCACTAGAATATTGTTGTTTTTTATTGATTTTACAGTGTCTTTATCTCCATGTCCCGGATAGAGAATATAATCATCATGAAATCCTGTAAACACATTATTTATTGAATGGATCATCTCATTTGTGTCACCAGTTAATAAATCAGTTCTACCAATTCCATCTTTAAATATAAAATCACCTGTAAATACTATTCCCAAACTTGGAAACTCAAATGAACTACTCCCCTTTGTGTGGCCAGGATTGCTGTGCACAACTAATTCGTTACTATTTAAATTTTTGACTTCATTTAACTCACCTTGATATGTAATTGAATCAAGATTTAATCCCATAAATGATTTAAGTTGTTCTTCAGGGTTCCTTGCTAATTGTTCGTCGTTCAAATCTATATAAATGGATCCATCAAAACTATTCATACCTAAGGCATGATCAAAATGACCGTGAGTTAATAATGCTCCTCCAATACTAAGATTTTCTTTTTTAATATAATCCAGTACAGGATCAAGATCAGGTGGTAAATCAATGACGTATGATATACCATTGGAAAGACTGGGCGTAACTATGTAGCAGTTAGAGGTAGTAAAACTTGTGAAAACAAATAAATCATTCACGCTTAGTTTCCTGGATTTGCTCGTTGAACGTCGAAAACATTTTCTATATTTTTAGCATCTCTAATTATTGAATCAAGTTGTTCATTTCCACTTATTTCAACTTGGAATAATAAAGTCACTATTCTCTTGCTATTAGTAAGTGATTTTGCAACAAGGATATTGCCACCATTGTCTGATATTGCTATTGTTGCATCTCTTAGTAAGTAAGGTCTATCAATAGCTTCTATTTCTAACCAAACAATTGATCCAGTCTGTGCATTGAATCCCCATGAAACATCAATTATTCTTTCACCTTTGGAGCTATCTATCTTAATGTTCAGACAATCAGATCTATGAATTGATATTCCATTTGATATCGTAATGAAACCTAATATATCATCGCCAGGAACAGGAACGCAACATCTTGCCATCCTTACTTTTATATCATCATATCCTTCTACTATTACAAGCTGATCATCATTTGTTTGATATTTATCTGGTGATAGAATATCCTCTTCCTCAGAAATTTCTTCAGGAAATACAAATTTTCTGATTTTGTTTCCAACATTATTTATTTTTATGTTTCCATTACCTAAATTTTGATAAATCGTTTCAATATTTGGATATTTAAGAATGTTTAAAAGTTCATTCAAAATATTATCTTTACTTGAATAGTTAAAAATCTCATCATTTTCTTCTAACCAGGAATTTAATATCTGCTTACCTTTTTGTATATCTTCATCCTTAAGTTGTTTTTGATACCATTGCTTAATTTTAGAACGTGCTCTTGAGGTCTTTACAAATGTTAACCAGTCACGACTTGGTCCTTTATTTTTTTCATTTGTTGTTAGCACCTCGACTGTATCACCAGTAGATAGCCTTGTACTTAAATTTACTAATTTACCGTTGATTTTTGCACCAATTAATTTTTCTCCTACTTGAGTATGAACTGAAAAAGCAAAATCAACAGGTGTTGCCCCCTGAGGTAAGGTAATTACGTCTCCCTTTGGTGTTAAACAAAATACTTCATCTTCATAAAGATCTAATTTCATATGACTTAGAAATTCATTCGGATCAGGATATTCATCTGACAATTCCGATAATGCATTTGTCCATTGTTGTGTATCATTTTGTGGCTTTTCTTTATATTTCCAATGAGCAGCTACTCCATATTCAGCTCTATAGTGCATATCGTGAGTTCTTATCTGTATCTCCATTTTTTGACCTGTTTCCGTTAGAACTGTTGTATGTAAGCTCTGGTAAAGATTAAATTTTGGCATTGAAATAAAGTCTTTGAATCTACCAAGTACTGGTTGAAAGTTTGCGTGGATTAAACCAAGAATTGTATAACAATTTTTTACATCATCAGTTAAAATTCTGAGACCGATGAGATCATTTATTTCATTAAACGTTAAACCATTATTGATAATTTTTTTGTATATCGAATAATTATGTTTTGGTCTTCCAACAACTTCTGCAGATAAAGAATTCGCAGACAAAAGATCTTCAATTACCTTTAATGACTTATTTATATTTTTGTCTCTATCAGGAGCAGTTTTCTCAATTAAATTTTCTATTTCAGAATTTTGATTTTTAAATATCAAACTAAATGATATATCTTCAAGTATGTGTTTTATATTTTGAAGCCCTAACCTATGTGCGAGTGGAGCATACACATATAATGTTTCATTAGCTATTTTTTCTTGTTTGTAATCTGCTAAATACTGAATAGTTTGTATGTTGTGGAGTCTATCTGCAAGTTTTAATATTAAAACTCTTATATCTTTGGACATAGCAATAACCATTTTTCTTATTGCATCTGCCTGAGCTTCCTCATTTGAGTTATATTGGATTTTATCTAATTTTGTTACACCATCTACTATATTTGCTATGTCACTTCCAAATTCTTTTTTTATATCTTTAAAAGTAACATCTGTATCTTCAATTAAATCATGCAAAATAGCTGATACAACTGTTTCAATATCCATACTTAAATCAGCTAAATAGGTAGCAACCTGTAAAGGATGAGTGATATATGGTTCTCCAGAAGCTCTTTTTTGATTTAAATGACCTTCGGACGCATATAAATATGCTTTTTTTAGTATTTCTTCATCATTTTTAAATTTAGAATACAGGTTGTTAATAAGCTCATCTGCATCAAGTAAATCAAGATTTTTAACCATAAATTAATGGTACTAGTTTTTTTATTTATTAATTATCCTTGATAAAAATGGAATAGTTACAAATATTGAGCTGTACGTACCAGATATTATTCCAATAAATAGAGGTAAAGCAAAATCGGTTAGAGTTCCAGATAAACCAATTATATTACCGAGAAACAATATAGAAGCTATTGGCACAGCTGATGTAATTGATGTATTGATACTTCTCATTAAGATCTCATTAAACGTTTTGTTTAAAGTTTTTATAGATAAATTACTTTCTTTATTCATTCTTTGACTATCTCTTAATTTATCAAAAAGTATCACCGTATCGTAAAGTGAATAACCAAGAATAGTTAAAAGTGCAATAACTGTGGATGGTGTTATTTCAAAATTCAATAATAAATAAATCGTTGTACAAATTAAAAGATCATGAATCAAAGCAATTAGAGCAACTATAGAAAACCTAAACTGAAATCTAATTGATATCAATAAAACTATAAAGGATAAAAATATTACTAGCGCTCTAATTCCCTTAGTTGTAATTTCTTGTCCAAATGTTGGTCCTACACGTTGGAACTCGATTTCATTACTGTTGACATTAAACTTATTTGCAAGATAATTTAAGAATTCAGTTTCTTGGGATTGTGATCCCTCAACAGCCCTGAATAAAACAGTATCTGAATTTTCATATGTTTGATATCTTGAAACTTCTAATATGTTGTTAGTTAGTACTTCATCTATATCAGATTTTGAATACTCACTTGTTAATTGATATGTTGTACCACCTGTAAAATCAATTGAAAAATTCAAATTTAATATACCAATAGCTGCACATATCAATACTGTTAGAAATATAACTATTTCAACAATAAATATTTTCTGAAGCAAGTTACGTTTATTGTAAAAATCGATATTTGTATTGCCTAGAAATAAGTTTTTAAACATTGGTTATATCCTTGTTTTTAATTGGAAACAAAAATCTAGTATTTTTAATTCTTGATATAACAATTGGTACAACATTTCTTGTATAAAGACGAGTGAACAATAAATCAAAAATTGTTGCAATACCAAGTGCTAATGCAAAACCACGTATTGGTCCTACAGCTAAGATATAAAGTAAAAAGGCTGCAGACAATGAAACGAAATCAGCTGTTAATATTGTCTTCCATGATTCATCTACAGCTTTATTAGCTGCAAATTCGAAAGATCTTCCAACTTTAATTTCATCTTTTAGTTTTTCAAAAGTAACAATATAAGAGTCCGCAGCTAAACCAATTGAAACAATAATTCCAGCAATACCTGCAAGTGTCAATGTGAACCCTTGTAAATTGCCTAAAACTGAAATTACTGAATAAAACAAGAGTCCAAACATTGATAAACCAAATACGGATATGAAACCAAGAAAACGGTAATAAAGGATAATTATTATCGAAATAATAATTAGACCAATTAATCCGGCTTGTAACCCAAGATTTAATGTGTCCTCTCCTAAACTTGCGGAAACTTTCTGAATGGATGATCTTTCAAACGATACTGGCAATGCGCCATATCTCAAAATTACAGCAAGATTATTTGCTGATTCCCCTGTATCCGTATTTCCCATTGATATTGCTGCTGTTCCACCTGTTATTCCAATATCAGGATTGACGTCTAAAGCTATTCCTGGTGCAGATACTATTTCACCATCTAAGACAATAGCTAGTCTTCTTTTATCACCAGATTCTCTTGCTAATTGTTTTGTTAAATCTGTAAATTTAACTGCTGAAGAGTCTTTAAATTCTAATGAAACTATCCATTCATTCTCAGGATATGCTGCAATTGCATCTTCAATATCATTACCAGTTAAGACTGCTGGGCCTAATTTATAAATTACAGGGTAACTTGATGTTATAGATAAAAGGTATGATTCAGTATTTGGATTATCATCTAAAGTTATTCCAATTTCTTCATCAACACCAGGTGCTGAAACTTTAATAGGATTTTCAGGGTCATCTGGATTTGGAAGATATTCAAAAGCAGGTGAATATCCAGTATCAAAAGAGGAAGCTAGTACTGGTCTAAAAGTCAATAAGCCAGTAGCTCCCAGGGCTTCAATTGCGCGTTCTTGATCTGTAACGCCAGGAAGCTGAACAAGTACAGCATTATTTCCACTTATAGATATTTCTGGTTCTTGTACGTCACCAAATGCTTCAATTCTTGTTCTCATTATTTCAACAGACTTCTCTAAAACTTCTGGATCAGTATCCTGATCAGCTGTAAGTATTACTGAGATTCCACCTTGTAAATCTAATCCAAGTTTTGGTGATAAAGATGATTGATAAACATATATAAATAAACCAATAGCAAGGATAGGTAGAAAAAGAAATTTAAAGGTTCGTCTCATGAAATACTGTTAATAAATGATGTTTTAATTTTTATTTCACCATTTTTGAGAACTAATGTAACTGTATCATCACTAATAGAGGTAACTCTCCCATAAATACCTGAATCTGTAATTACATCCTCACCGATTTTTAAGTTTTCAACAAATTCTTTGTGTTTTTTATTTCGTCTTCGTTGAGGTAAGTATAAAACTGCATAAAATACTACAAATACAAAAACTAAGGGCAATAAAGATACTATGTCACTCATTTATAAATTCCTTTTTAAAACTTTCAAAACTTGAGTTTAATATACTTTCTCTAGCTTCTTCAATAATTTGTTCTGTTTGAATTATATTATGTACAGTTAAATATAACCAAGAAGTTGTATTTTCATTTGTAAAAAGGTGACGTAAGTAAGCTTTTGAATAATTTAAACACGTAAAGCATTTGCAATTATTATCTATAGGATTTTCATCATTCTTAAATTTTTGATTTTTTATATTGATGTATGAATTACGAGTTATTAATTTACCATGCCTTGCAAGTCTTGCAGGCCAAACACAATCAAACATGTCAACACCAGAATCAATCAAATCAATTAAACCTACGGTGTCTCCTAAACCCATAACATATCTTGGTTTATCTATTGGAAGTATTGAATTTAAATGTTCTACGACCTTTTTTCTTTCAGTACTTGATTCGCCGATTGCTAATCCCCCAATTGCATATCCGTCAAAATCTAATTCGATCATTGATTTTGCTGAAGTTTCTCTTAAATCAAGATTTAAACCTCCTTGAACAATGCCAAACAACTCTTGTTTATTGTTTTTATGCACACTTTTTGCTTTTTCAGCCCACTTACTTGTTATATTAATTGCTTTCATTTGATCACCATCTGATTTGTCATAATCAATTAAATAATCAAATATCATTGCAATATCACTCCCTAAAAGATTTTGTGTATTGATTGAATCTTCAGGAGTCATTTTAAAAAAGGATCCATCATATACATTTTTAAATTCAATACCATCATCTAATAATTTGGTTGGTAATGACCATGCTTGAAAACCTCCAGAGTCAGTAAGTATTAATTTATTCCAGTTCATAAATTTATGTAATCCACCTAAATCGTTTATTAACTCCGCACCAGGTCTTAGATGAAGATGATATGCATTTGCTAGAAGTATTGAGGTCTTATCTAGGTATTGATGAGGAGTAGATTTGATTGCACCTCTTGTAGCAACAGGCATAAATGTAGGAGTCTGTACTTCAATATTATTTATAGAAAGTATCCCAGCACGAGCATTTTTGTCATTTGAAATTAATTTATATGCCATTGTTTTTTACTTTAAACATTACTGCATCACCAAAACTTAGGAACTTCATGTTATTTTCTAAAGCAAAAGCATAAAGTTTTTTCCAAGAATCGCCATAAATAGTTTGAACAATTGAAAGTAAAGAGCTCTTAGGAGCATGAAAATTTGTTATTAGATAGTCAGCAACATTAAATTTGAATCCTTTTGTTATAAATAAATTTGTTTTCCCTTTAAAAGTAGAAGTTTTATATACATGCTCTAAAGTTCTCAATGTTGTCGTACCAACACAAACAATATTATATCCCTTGTTTTTTTTGGCAATTATTTCATGGTAAGTTGATTTATTAATCTCATAATCTTCAGAATGTATATCATAATCTTCTACGTAGTCAGTACTAATCGGTTTGAAGGTACCGAGGCCGATATCAAGATTAAGGAAACTTATATCAATATCATTATTTTCAAGCTGTTGAAATAAATTTGGAGTAAAATGAAGAGCAGCTGTAGATGCAGCCACTGAAAATCCTTTCACACTAAAAAAAGTCTTGTAGTGGTTATATTTATATTCCATATCATCAATGTATGGTGGTAAAGGAGTGGATCCATAATTGCTGATTATTTGTTCTATGGGTAAAGAAAATTTTACTCTGAATTGATCGTTTACATTTTTGATAATATGTATTGAGAATTTTTCAAGTTCAATTTCTTCTCCAATATTCTTTTTTCCATTAAATTTAAGTAAACAATCTGCAGAATATTCATCAACTATCTTAAGTATGAATATTTCAACGTTTCCGAGAGTATGTTTTTTAATTGTTTTGACTCGAACATCTTTAACTTGAGAATTATTAAAAACAAGTAATGATCGTTTTGGAATTACATTATCTATATTTTCAAATTTATGAATTTTCATACTTTCTGCATCAAGAATTTTTGAATCCTCTGGATTTTTGTATGGATCTTGGGCTATCGATGATTTTGGTAAATGATAATCTAAATCAGAAATATGGGTTTTGTTCAATTACTTGTTTAAAAGCTTAATAAAAAGTTCGTATGACATTGACACAACTTCTGGCATTCCATCATTTGTACGTCTCTTGTTGTCACCCTGTCTCTTCAGTTTTTTCCAAAATAAGACAGTATTTTCATCGCTAGACTTTTCAATTGCTTTACCTAGTGACTGATGTAAATTTAGATTTTGTCGAGATTTTGCTTCAATAAAATACTCTTCTCCGTCAACAAACAATTGTATGTCACCCAAATCATTAGAGCCACCTTCAGCAAAACGTTGAGCTTTCATATTTGAATTTTCATTCAATCTTTTTACGATATTTGATTCGTATGTAGTTCCCTGTTTTTTAGCTTTATTAACCACACAATAATTGTAGCTAAAATTATTCTGTTATTGCTTTTTCTAATAGTTTGTTATCAATATCAAAATTTGCATATACATTCTGAACGTCATCTAGATCTTCTAATGCTTCTATCAACTTTGACAGTCTGTTAAATTTTTCTATATCTAAATTTACAGAACTGGATGGTAAATAAGCAACCTCCGAATTTACTAAATTAAAACCTGAATTTCTAAATAATTGATCTACTTTCTGAAATTCAGAAGGTTGAAATTCAAATGTAACACCGGTTTCATTTTCTTGAATATCAATACAATTATTATCTATTGCAAGATCTATTATCTCTTCTTTATATTCATCAAATTGAAATATTGCTTTTCTTGTGAATAAGTAATTAACACTTCCAGGAGAACCGGTATTTCCCTCATATTTATTAAAAGTAGCTTTTACATCTGATGAAGTTCTATTTCTATTGTCAGTAACGCATTCAACTAATATTGCAACTCCATTTGGTCCGTAACCTTCATAAGTAATCTCATCAAATGATTCAGTTGATGAATCACCTGACATTCTCTTTAATGCATTGTCAATATTTGAATTGGGTACTGAATTTGATTTTGCTTTACTAATTGCTTGATAAAGTGCAGCATTATTATTTGGATCAGCACCACCATTCTTGGCTGCAACCTCGATACCTCTAATAAGTTTGGCAAATAATTTTCCTCTTTTAGCATCATTTGCACCTTTTTTTCTTTTTATCGTTGACCACTTAGAGTGACCTGACATTTACACCGTCCTTTAGGAAACTACTTAGCCAATCTAAATAAACTTTATCATTGGTTAATTCCGGATGAAAAGAGAGACCAACAACATTATTTTCTATTACGCCGACAACTTCATTATCAATTGTTGCTATTGGGGATACTGAATCTTCATAAGATAGAATTTTGGGAGCTCTTATGAAACAATACATTTCTTTATTATCTAGCAAATTAACGAGTCCCTCAAATGATTGATTCTGACGCCCGTATGCATTTCTTTCAACGACTGTATTTAAAACTCCCAATGAGGTTTCACCATCAATTACGTCTTTTGCTAATAGAATCAGACCAGCACATGTTCCCAATGTTGGAATACCACTTTCTATTAATTTCTTTAATTCAGAAAATAAATCATTATTTTCTTGAATTTTTATCATGGATGTAGATTCTCCACCAGGAAGAATTAAAGAATTTACATGAGATAGATCTGAAGTATCTTTAATTAAAACATAATCTTGATCAATAAATTCTAAAGATTGTACGTGATCGTAAAAGGAACCTTGAAGTGCTAAAACACCAGTTTTCATTACCAACCTCTTTTAGCTAATTTCTCCGCTTCATCTAAATCATCTATATTTATTCCTACCATTGGTTCACCAAGGTTTTTAGAAACTTCTATGAGTTTTTCTGGATCGTTGTAGTTTGTTGTTGCAATTACAATTGCTTCTGCTCTTTCTTTTGGATCACCGCTTTTAAAAATACCCGATCCAACAAATACACCATCACACCCGAGTTGCATCATCAATGCTGCATCAGCAGGTGTTGCTATACCTCCAGCGGCAAAATTAACTACTGGCAGTTTACCAAGCTCATGAATCTCTTTAACGACATCAAATGGTGCTCTTATTTCTTTTGCCAATGACATCAATTCATTTTGATCAGATGTTTTAATTTTATTTATACCATCTGTCATACTTCTCATATGCTTTACAGCTTCAATAACGTTCCCAGTGCCAGCTTCACCTTTAGTTCGAATCATAGCTGCACCCTCACCAATTCTCCTGCATGCTTCACCGATGTCAGTTGCACCATTAACAAATGGAGTCTTTATATCATGTTTATAGATATGATTTTTATCATCGGCTGGTGTTAAAACTTCACTTTCATCAATAAAGTCAATCCCTAGGGATTCTAACATTTGCGCTTCAACAAAATGTCCAATACGAGCTTTTGCCATAACTGGTATTGATACTGAATCTATTACTTCTTGAATTGTCTCAACTGACGACATCCTTGCAACGCCACCTTCTGCACGAATATCAGCAGGAATTCTCTCTAATGCCATAACAGCTACGGCACCTGATTTTTCGGCTATAACTGCTTGTTCTGCATTGACGACGTCCATTATCACGCCACCTTTTAGCATTTCAGCTAAACCTTTTTTTATTTTAAAAGTTGATTCGATTTTCATATAATTAATACTACCTACAAATTGTTATAGACATAAATCCAATCATCTAATACTTTTTTTGAATTGTAATTATTATTTATATGGTCGTATTGTTTATTCCATATTGTGTGTAAATCTGAATTATTTATTTTATTTAGTACGTTCAGTAATGATTGGAGATTATCATTCTTAAAGTAAATACCACTATCTCCTAAAAGATCCATAAAAGCGGGTAGGTTTGAACAAATTGCAATATTACCGGCATTTATTGCTTCTAATATTGTTATACCAAAACTTTCAGAATGAGTTTGTGGTGCAATATAAAAACCAACATTTTTAATGATCAAATTTTTCTCATCATCTGAGGTATTAAGTTCGTATTGTATTAAATCCTTCTCTGAACTTTTATTAGTTATTGCAATAAAATCTTTTGTCTCATCTATAGTCTTTGATAAATCTATGAACAATTTTAAGTTTTTTCTAGTTTCATTTCTCCCCATGAATAGAAAATTATTATTTGGAATAAAAGAAATATCTTCATCAATAACAATGAAATTAGGAATTATTCTTGTTGTCTTTGATAACGTTAAAGCATTCGCTTTTGCCTCCTTACTTACAGCAGTAGAATAAAAATTCTTATTATTTAAAGTTAAGTACAAAAATTTAAGACCAAAATATATAAACTTACTTATTTTTGCATGATGAGTGACGATAATTTTTTTAGAACTTTTTAATCTCCAAAAAAATAATGGGATAAATGGTTCATGAATATGAATAATATCTGCCCATGAAATGGCTTCATTTAAAATTTGTTTATTAGGTAAAAGTGATATTGGATTATTTGACCCATTGAAAGGAATTTTAATTGATTTGCCAATGTCATAATCAGATGAATCTGGCGCTAATATACGAACATTAAATTTAGAGTTGTCCAAGTTATTCTTAAATAAATTAACTTGGTTTTGTACCCCACCATTAAAATTAACGTTATATGGTGAAACTAATAATAGATTAGTATTCACTTGTCCACACAGGTTGAATTGAGTGCCAATCGTTTATATCTAAGGCTAATAATTCTTCAAAACTTTTAGATAGAGTTTTTAAACCGTGTTGTATACTAGTTGCTTCATTCTCAAAGTATGGCACATAAAACGGCTTGTTAAATCTTAACTTGTATCCACGTTTTGTTTTTATCATTGCAGTTGGAATGATCGGCACTTCAGTTTTTAATGAAAGTGCGACCGGTCCTTTTGGAAAGGCAGCGAGTTGACCAAAAAATTCAGTTGCAACACCCGATTTTTTGATACTTCTCTCAGATAGAAGACATATATCTTTTCCAGCTTTCAATTTATTAACAAGTAATTCAAAAGTATTTTGACCTTTTCCTCCAATAATTATTTCTATCCCAAGTGATTCTCGTAATGTTTTAAACCAATTCAAAACATAACTGTTACTTAATGGTTCAGCTACTGCAAGAAGATTTAATTTTATTGAATTACCTATAGGGATTGCAAATTCCCAATTACCAAGATGAGGAAGTGCGAATATTAAACCAGGATATTGTTTTTTTAACTTATCAACATATTCTTGATTTTCGATTTCTACATATGGTGTGATATGTTTAGAAAAATTCTTATTTGTAAGCCACAAGGTTTCCAACCAATATCGTGTGTAATTAATTTTTACAATTAGTGGTTTATAGGTGATTTTCAATTTCTCAAATATTTTTTTTCGATTAAATAGCTTTATTGACGATCTCAATGTCAAAAGATAATATAGAGTACCAATTGGAACAGATAATAGTCTTATGAATCTATATGGTAAGATTTTTAATATTTTATGGCTCAAACTAATAAGTAGATATTGTAAAATTTTCATTTGAAATTGTTATATAGAATATTAAATCTTTGATAAACAGTAAACCACAATATGAATGTGAATATATAAATACTGTAAAAAGGTAGTTCAAAAAGCATAAATATTACAGCAAAAATTACACGTTCTGGACGAGCAGCAATACCAACTTTGTTATCTATACCCAAAGACTCACCACGAGCTCTTAAATATGGAATTAAATTTGATCCAGTAACGATTGATAATATAATAAACAATTCAAAATCCGTTGAAGTAAACCTAAGAGCAACTACGCTCCATATAAAAAGTTCACCAACTCTATCAATAAATGAATCAAGTAAAGCGCCTTTTTTTGAAATCATATTGGTTTTTCTTGCTAAAGGTCCGTCTAATCCGTCAATTGCGCTACCAATAAAAATTGTTATTGTTCCAGTTGTCTTAATATCATTTAAAAACAAATAACATCCAATAATTACTATCAATAACCCTAAGAAAGATAGTACATTTGGTTTAATACCAAGCTTTATACAAATATTAATAAATGGAACGGCAAATTTTTCAGAAGCAGATTTAAAATACTTTTCAAGCATCAACTATTTCTTCGGTATAGATATCACCTATAAGTTCAAGTTTTAAAGCGTCGATTTCTAAGATAGTTTTTAAAGATGGTGGATTTTTATGATCATATACAATTACTGTCCAAACCGGATTTAAGAGTCTTAATTTGAATTTGAATTGAAAAGTTAAAGCAATGGAGTAATACCCTATTGAATGATTGATTTTATCTGTTAAAAATTCAAGAATTTCATTTTGATTTAATGAGATTCTGTTATCAATAGCATATATAAAAATACTTGTTAATCCTAAAATTAATGATGACGGTATTAAATCTCCTAATTCTAATGTAAAGTTTAATCCCAACGCAATTATGGATGCTAATAACACTATATGGGCAAATCTTCTTCTTCTAAGAGGGTTTGGAATAACGTAGCTTCCTACTGCCAGAGAGTTTAAATCATCAGGTACGTTTTCTTTCTGAACGTCCTTTTCATTAATGTTTATGCCTTCAGCCATTATATTTTAAAAATCGGTGTCTTAAGATTAGCTTTAATTCGTTTAATAGCATCTTCATACTTCACATTTTGCTGGTTGTCTTGTGAACGTATATTTATAGCTAAGGTATTTGATAATTCATCTTTTTCTCCGACAATTAGGGTTATAGGGATTCTATCTTTTGATGCATCATGTAATTTTTCACCAAGTCGTAAATTTCGATCATCAATTTCGTATCTAAATCCTTTTAGTGATTTAGTGATTTTATTTAAATAATTACTTACATCACCAATGGTAAGAATTTTTACCTGTAATGGTGATAACCATCCTGGAAATTCACCTGCATAATTTTCAATAAGAATACCAGTAAATCTCTCAATAGATCCAAGCAATGCTCGATGAATCATAACTGGCTTGACTCTTTTATTATTACTATCAACGAATTGCAGATCGAAATTATCAGGTTGTGCAAAATCAACTTGTATTGTTGATAATTGCCATCGTCTACCAATTGCATCTTTTACATGTAAATCTATTTTCGGACCGTAAAATGCACCTTCTCCATGAGCTGTTACATAAGATATATTTTGATTCTCGAGTGCAGACTTAAGACTATTTGTTGCTTTCTCCCAATCATCATTATTTCCGATTGATTTTTCAGGTCTTGTAGAAAGATCTGCTTCAATTGAGTCAAAGCCAAATGATTTTAATAATTTTATTGAAAATGTTAATAGGTTGAGTATCTCATCTTCAATTTGGTCTGTTGTACAAAAAATATGAGCATCGTCTTGTGTGAAACCTCTAGCTCTTAATAGGCCATGTAAAACACCAGATTTTTCGTATCTGTATACAGATCCTAACTCAAAATATCTTAGAGGTAATTCTTTATACGAACGAATGTCACTTTTATATATAAGAATATGGAAAGGACAGTTCATTGGTTTGAGATAATACTCTTCATCATTCTCTTCGTTTTTTAATGGAGGAAACATACCTTCTTTGTAGTAATCTAAATGACCGGATGTTTCCCATAAGACTGATCTACCAATATGAGGTGTGTAAGCATAATCATAACCATTTTCAGAATGTGCTTTTTTTGAATAGTCTTCTATTATTTGTCTTAATACAGCACCTTTTGGTTTCCACAAAAATTGACCAGGACCAGTTTCATCAGTACTAATAAATAAATCTAATTCGTTGCCTAATTTTCTATGATCACGTTTCTCTGCTTCTTCTTGTCTTTTTAAATAATTATCTAAATCATCTTTGTTGAACCAGGCAGTACCATAAATTCTTTGTAATTGTGGATTTGTTTCTATACCTCTCCAATAAGCTCCAGCAAGCTTGGTTAATTTGAAATGATTTATCAAACTAGTATTTTGAACATGTGGACCTCTACATAAATCACTAAATTTATCATTTTTATAAATAGATATATTTTCTTCGGATACACCTTCACTTTTGTCAGCTGAATTAATAAGTTCTTGCTTAAATGTTTGTTTACTAAAAATCCTATATGCTTCATCCTTCGAAATTTCTTCTCTAACAAAATCCTGCTGGGATTTACTGATTCTTCTCATTTCATTTTCAATTTTGATTAAGTCAGACTCTTTAATATTTTCCTTAAACAGGAAATCGTAATAAAAACCATCATCAATGGAGGGTCCAACAGCAAACTCAGTGCCAGGATAAAGATTTAAGACAGCTTGTGCCATAACATGTGCAGTTGAGTGTCTTAACGTATCAAGGGAATATTGATCTTCTTTGGTAAAAATTTTACAGACTGCATCATTTTCAATTAAATATGAAAGGTCTCTCAATTCACCGTTAATTTCAATACAAACAGCACTTTTCGCAAGACTATTGCTAATTGATTTAGCTAGATCATTACCAGTGATACTAGATTCATATTTTCTAACTGATTTATCAGGAAATGTTATATTTATCATTACTTTTGTATATTAATTATTAATTTATTCTACCTAAGAAACTATAAATTAATTAAACATCTGTTTTAATAAATATATGAGTAAAACTACAGATGTAATATTTGAACTAAACAAAATTGTAGTTTCTTTTAAAAAATTAATTAAAAACCAAAATTTATATCTTGAATTTATTCCAATAAATCAATATCAACTGACATGTAAGAAAATAGTGATTGAAAATAAAGAGAAATCTACCAATATTAATTCAACAGATTTAAGAAAAATTAATATCCACAATTTAGTAAAAACAAGTATTAAATTAATTGATAAAAATATTGATCTAGATAAAAAAACGTATAAGAAAAATTCACCTATTTACGATCCAATACTTACATCAAAGGATTTAATAAAAAAAATTAATAAAAAGCAATACAACAACAGATCAGATTTATTAGCTATTTACTCATTGTTCTACTTAAACACCGAAAGAGAATATGGTGAAAATATATCTAGAAAAATTAGTGAAAAAATAAATTATAAAGAGTCTTATGTAAAAAACCTTACAAAAGAATGTTTCACAAAAGGATTTCTTAAAAGTTCAAAAAAAGGATTAGCCGGTGGAACCTTGACTAAAAAGTCGTTAAAAATTCTTACTTCTCTGTAATTTTTATACTTTTTATAACTACATCATCTACAGGTTTATCATTGTCGCCTGTTTGAACATTGGCTATTGAGTCCACTGTATCAAGGCCTTCAGAAACTTTACCAAATATTGTGTATTGATATGGTAATGGATAGTCAACGTGCATAATAAAGAATTGGCTTCCATTAGTATTTGGTCCTCTATTTGCCATAGCAACGATTCCTTTTGCATAATTCATTGGATAATCTAATTCATCCTCAAATTCATAACCTGGGAATTTACCCATTTCACCATGCCCGGTTCCACTCGGATCCCCACCTTGTATCATGAAACCTTTAATTACACGATGAAAAATAATATCGTCGTAATATCCGTCATTAGATAAATTAACAAAATTGTTGACTGTTTTAGGTGCTATGTCAGCATACAGATCGATTACAAGTGTTCCTAGTGATGTTTCAATTGTTGCAATATATTTAGCCTGTTCATTGATAGACATTTCAGGCGGTGATGTATAAGTCTTATCGTATGCCACTTCTGTAACCTCCGTTGTTTCTATAATTGTTTCTTCTACAGTGTCTTCACCACAAAAAATTAATAATAACACAATTAAAATTAAGTATCTTTTCATGACTTATCAATGTTAGTTAAACGAACTGTTGATCGTGCGCATTCAGTATCATTGTTATATAATTTTGCTTCCCAAATCTGTGATCTCTTGCCAAGCTTAATGGGAGTTGCTTCACATATGATTGTTCCATCAGTAATTGCTCTGATAAAATCAGTATTGTTATTTACACCGACCCAAGTACCTTCTTGTGTGAAATAAGCAGCATAAGATATTGCAGCTTCAGCCATGGTATCTATTACCCCACCATGAACCATCCCCATAGGTTGTTTGTGAAAATCTTTGACTTCAAGTGAGCTTTTTACATAGTTCTCTCTTATCTCGATGATTTCATGTCCGATATAAGGATCAAATGTACCTTCTAAAAAATTCTTGCTATCCATGTTTATTAAAAACTTTCTCTAATCTTTTCTCGCCAGTTCCAGAAACAAACCACCAGTAGCCTATTACAAGTGTAATAAATGTTACGGTCGATACTAAATAAATATACATCATGTTTAAGTCATTATTTAAAATTTGACTCATCGCCCAAATATATGAAGATATTCCATAAAGAGTAATAAATAATGTTACGAAACTAAACCATGTAAAACCTTTGTTAAGTACAGCTACAACAATTTTTCGTTCCTGTGTAGGAAAGAAATAATCATTTTCTAATTCATGAGCAATAAGAATATTCTCGTCATATTCAGAGTTGATTCTCTTTTCGATAAATTCACTGTAATGCCTAGAAAATATTAAAAAATAAGCGTGAAAACTCAATAGAACAGATCCAAATAATGAAATTAATGGAATTAAATAAAGAGCGTTCTTATTATTTAAAGATAAAAATATAAATACTGTATTTAGAATGAACAATATTCTTACATCTAGTAAAAATTGGTCGTGATAATACCTATTCATCGATCTCATTCTCGATAATTGTTCTTTATAAAGGGTTATTTTTTCCATTTGTTAGAGTTTATATAGATTATGTTTAATATAAAATTTCCAATCAAGCTTATTATATTTTTACTAATTACCATTTTAATTAACGTATTCTCCACAGTAACGCTTAAATATAACGCTATTTCATTGAATGATTTCAGAAGTTATGAAATTATATGTGGTGACATCTTAGAGGTGGTCCAAGCAACAAGTAATAGTGAGTATTCAGAAAAATTAGGTGCAAATTGGAGACAATGTCGGGAAAGAGGGTTAACAATACTTGTTACATCAAGTATTACGTTCATTTTTTTAATAACATTGTTAGTATATTTATTTTACATATATAAAAATCGGCCTAAAAGAGAAGAATTATCCGATTTATTGATGATTTTAAAAAGGATGAATAAAAAATGAAAATTGGTGCAATGGTACCTCAAGGTTGGAGAATGGATTTACATGGAATAGATCCAAAAGATCAGTGGGATACAATTTTAGAATCAACTGCAAAAATTGAAAAATTAAAATATGAATCTGTCTGGGTATACGATCACTTTCACACTGTTCCATCCCCAACTCAAGATCCAACATTTGAATGTTGGTCACTAATGGCAGCTTTATCTCAAGTAACATCAGAAGTGAGAATTGGACAAATGTGTACGTGTAATTCTTATAGAAACCCTGCGTATCTAACAAAAGTAGCATCTAGTATTGATTCCATGTCTGGAGGCAGATTAGAATTTGCTATTGGTGCTGGTTGGTATGATCAAGAATATAAAGCTTATGGATATGAATATCCCTCTGCTGGTGTCAGATTAAAAATGTTGGAAGAAGCTTTACAAATATATATTGCAATGACAACCCAGGAGAAAGCAACATTTGAAGGTGAATACTATCAAATAAAAGAAGCAATAAACCAACCAAAACCATTACAAAAACCATATCCACCACTTTGGGTTTGTGGCGGTGGAGAAAAAGTTACTTTGAAATTACTTGCAAAATACGGTGATTATGGAAATTGGGATGTTGATGTTGAAGGCTTTATACATAAATCCAAAATATTAAAAGAACACTGTGAAGTTCAAAAACGTGAATATTCTGAGATAAAAAAAACTCTTCATACAAATGTAATTATTGGAGAAAATCAAAAAGATTTAGAAGACAAATTAAGAAAAATTGTGGAATTTACAGGTATTCCTGAAGAGATGTATACAAGCAAACCACTTGTTGGAGTAAAAGAAAAAGTTTTTGAAATAATGGATCAATTTACTGAAGTTGAATGTGATTACTTAATAGCATACGTTCCTGATATTGTTTGGGGCGATACATTAGATATCTTATCTGAAAAGCTCTAGAAAAACGGAAGCCCCCAAAAAGGAGGCTTCCCAACAGGGCTGCGTATCACACTTAATTGAAACGCACTCTTAGATTACCACGAACATTTCTAAAAAGTAAAGCTATTTAGCCAAAAGAGGGATTTTTTGTGTTAGGAACAAGAGAAATCCAAACTTTTCCTTTAGGAACATACAATATGTTGTTGTTGCCATCAACAATATGAAACGGATCTAAATTTGAACCTCTTTTCCATTTAGCATCCAACATTTTTCCACCATGTAAAATTATTGCTCTACCTTCACCTACAGTTTTAACTGAAGGTAGCTGTAGAGGGTGAACATAAGGTTCACAAAATAATGCAATTACAGTTTTAAATGAAATCTGTCCTGTATTTCCATTTATATCAGACCAATAATGAACATTATCACTCTTTTGATTTTTGTAGGCATCATAATATGTCCTAACATAATTTGATCCATTCCAAGTCCATGTTGTTTTGGTGTATCCAGAAAAAGCTAATGTTAAGTACGAATTTGTTTTCCAATTATTGAAAGAAGGTTCACCCCAAGGAAACAATGGTTGAGGTGTATTGGTTTTTCTATATCCTTTCGATATTGCTGTAGATTTCAATTTGTTTGTATCTGCATACAAGTTATGTGGAGCTCTTCGAGATGTAATCCTAAAATAATCTGGTCTTCTATCTGTTATCACTGGTACACCCATATCAACAATTTCAGGAATTAATCCCCCAGTTGCTCCACTAGCTACAAGTACTCCACCTAGAGGTCTTAAAACTGTTGGATCAGTTGGTCTTGCAGATCTAATTGGACCATGATAAGTTGTATCGCTCTGATAAAATATGTTAATAAACCTTGTCATACCACCTTCGACAAGTACTTCAAAAACAGCATCAGCATTTTGAGGTCCAGATTGTGGTCTCGCATTAACGTTATTGTCATTCTTAATGCCTATAACAATTGAGTTATTAGATCCAGATGGCATTATTAATCCGTTTACAGGAGAATTTATACCTTTTGTATAGTTCTGTGTAGGAACCTCACCAAGAGAATTATATGTTTTTTCTTTGGTTCTAGACCAATTTTGACTTAAATAAGCGTCTAATTCAGCTTGTGAATTCACTTGTGCAGTTTGTCCATATCTAAAAACAAATACAGGATAAAAACAAGGGTCAGGTACCCAAATTTGTGCCTCATTAACGTATCCAATAATACATGTACCATTTGGGTCATAATTAATTAAATCAACAGTTAGTGCCTCATTATTAGTTGATGAACTGCTCTCAATTGTATTAACTGACTCGTATGAATCTTCACCTTTTTCTAATGCTGCTTTTGTATTAGGTCCAATTACACCATCTATAGATAACCCAGCTAATTTTTGAAATTCTTTGATTGCAGATTTGGTACCTATACCATTAATACCGTCTATTTCACCAGTGTATAAATTTAGTTCTTTTAAGGTTTTCTGAGCATTTTCAATCTCTTTAGAATAAATAATAACTTCTACATTATTAACACCAGCACCACCAATACCAATATATGAATCTTCACCTTTTTCTAATGCTGCTTTAGTTTTTGGACCTAAAATGCCATCAACTGATAAACCTGCAAGCCTCTGAAACTCCTTTAACGCAGCTTTAGTTTCATTATTGAGTTCGTTATTGATATCACCGGTATATAAACCAAGAATTGTAAGTTGATTCTGTGCATCAGATATATTTTCAACATTAATAGGAACAGTAGTAGTAGTTGAAGTTGTTGATGTTGTTGTTGATGTTGTTGATGTTGTTGATGATGAAGTTGTTGTTGATGTTGTTGTTGATGGTGAAGTTGTTGTTGAAATAGAGTCGTTAGAAATTGTATCAATTTGATCAACAGATAATAAATTTATCTCATTTTGAGAAGAACTACTAAAAATCGAATAGCCAAAAATTATTAGCCCTGAAGCAATAAGTGTTGTAAATATAGCTAAACGATTATATTTTTTCTTACGAATGACAGTGACATCTTCCTCAGTTTCATAATTGACGTTATCTGATGGAGATATTGATATATTATTTACAGGAGGATAATATTTTTTCTTGTTTCTTTTGGAATATAAATCTTTATGTAATTTTTTATGCATACACAACCCTATAAATATATTAGTGAATTGTGTAAAAAGTTATTTTAGTTAAAAAATATTAATTTTCTGTGATGATTATTTCACCATTCAATGGCAATATGTGTATCCATTGCTTGCTAGGTGGTACTTCTATGGGTTCTTGATTAGCATCAATAAATTCAAATGGGTCAGTTATATCATTACGTCTCCATGTTCCTTCAATGTATTTTCCACCACTAAATATTGTTACTGGACCAACACCAACTGTTAGAACGCTTGGTAAAGTTGTAACTTCGTCATTATAAAGTGGACCTTGTATGACTACTACTGTAGGTATTTGAAGTATGTCTGTGTAACCATCTCGTGTTATAAAGTTATGAGCAACAGCATCGTCTTCAGGTGAATATCCATCAACGATAAATCTACTATATTGATCATTGTCAAGCTTCCAAATTACTGTTGTGAAGTCACTGTATTTAACAGTTACTCTTCCAGCACCTGATTTCCAATTTGACTGGTCATTACCAAAATCGTACAACGGATTTACATCTTGATTAAAGAGAAAACCTTTTTGATCAATGTACTCTCTAACTAATTCAGTATCTGCATATAAATTATGTGGGGCTTTTCTATTTGCAATTCTAAACATTGTTGGAGCAGATACTTCTTCTAGAACTGGAACACCTAATTCTCTGATTGCAGGAATCAAACCAGCAGTAGCTCCAGAAACAACAAGGATGCCACCATAAGGTCTAACTAAGTTAGGATCAGTTGGTCTAGCCGATCTAATAGGACCTACGTATGAACTAGTTTTATCCATATAGAATGCTAAAAACCTTGTCATTCCACCCTCGACTAAAATCTCCATAACAGTGTCTGCTTCTTGAAGACCAGATTGAGGCCTTGCATTAAGATTATTATCAACTTTAAAAGCAATAACTCTTCGTGGTCTTTTTAACCATAATTCAGGACTTAGTTCTAGTCCTGTAAATGGTGACATTTTGTCTTTATCGTATTCATAATTTTCAACAATAGATGTATCTGAAGAGTTTTCTGTTGGTGAAGTTGTTGTAACATCACCTTCTTCAATTGAGCTCTCTTCGTTAATAGTTGTTGTAGATGTATCGACTATATCTGTTGATTCATTTGAAGAATTGCACAATACAAGTAAAAAAGTTAATAGAATAAAACCGAACTTTTTCATAACTTTATACTAGTGCAGCAAAAATTAATTTTAAGAAATTTATATTTGAATTATTGATTTGATAGTATGTTAGATTCTTAAATAATCTTCTTGCCTTTTTGTTAGTAACAAACCAAGGCGGGTCAATGAGTCTAGATATTCTAAATTTAGTATTAACAACACCTTTTAATGGTGATTCAAAAAGCATTGAATTATGAACTACTGATTGACCACTTTGTATATCATTATCTCTATTACCAGGAAACCCTCCCCAAGGTAGTTGAGGTATTATATAACCAATTGCTGCCCATTCATTGACTGCGACTGTACCATAATTCAATTTTTCAGTATACAAATTAGTAATATGCTTGTTAAATTTTCTATCGTGATCTTTTATAATTACTGATACACCGAGATTTCCCCAAAGCTCATTATTGCAATAATCAATAGCTTTATTCGCAAAATCTTCAATACTTGTGTACTCAATTTTTTTAAAATATATGGTGGAAGACCAAACTTCATCTATTTCGAATTTACTATAGGCTTTAATTTCACGTGTTAAATGAGGAGTAACACAACTCAATGCGTTAACCCTTTCATATCCTTTTTGTTTTTCAAGTTTTTCTAAACGTTCAATACTTTCTGGATAATAAGCTTTGCGTTCTTTTGCCTTGCTCATGTAATGTTTTACAAATTTGATTAAAGTATCAGTTTGTCCCCATCCATCAGGTAAAACAACTACCTGTGCAGCTACACAATTGAAACCATTGTTATTTAATTTAGCTGTAACAATTTTTCTTGCTTGGTACTTAATATCTGAAGTTGACCACTTACCTGGGTGAATAATGATTGGAGTTACATTACCAAGTTCTGATGTTATAGATTTGTTGTTTATTTTTGATAGAGATTTAGTTGTTCTTTCCTTTTCTGTAAGTTCTCTACCATATACAATATCTTCAAATGTTTTATCTGAACCAGTTAAATGTATGTGATTTATACCTGGATGGTTAGCCATATATTTTGATTCATCAATATTACCTGTAGTAACAATAATGTATCCACGCTCAATAAAGTTTTGAAATACTTTTTCAAATACAGGTTTTAGATATTCATTTACTGGGTTTAGCTTAAGCAAAATTACAGATTTTCTAGTTATCAAATGATATAAGACATCTAGATAAGGAATAGAAGAAAAATTTCCAGCACCCAAAACTAAAGTTATGGAAGGGTCGATCTCATATCTTTTTGAAAATCCTCTGTATTTATTAATATCATCAAAAGACATGGATTTATTAAAAATAACTTTCGCATCAATAAAAGGGAAGGTAATTCGCTCCGTAAAATTATTTGGGAAAACTTTATAACTATTTTCTTCACTGTTGTATTTTTTTTCAGTCAAGTCATCATCATTGGTGAGACTTTTTATGTAATACTGAGTTGCTAATACTGATGCGAAAGGACCACCTAACCACTCTTCACCTTCTGCTGGAGTTTTTGTTGTTCCTTTGTTGTCAGAGCATATAGTTGCCCAGAAAAATGAAACTTCTTTAATATTCGATATAGTTTCTTCCAACATAGAGGCCAATTGAACATTGTTAATTGAGTTATATTCTTTTGACTTTGTCCTTAATGTAGTAATAAATCGATCAATATCTAACTTTGTAAGGGACATACTTACATATTATTCAGTTATTTCAAGAAGTTCAAAATCTCCCCAATTAACTGTTAGATACTTTGCAGGAATAAGCTCATTTGGTCTTCCAACTGGAAGATTTTTGGGGTAATCCTCAAGAACAGTGTCGTCTTTTTGTAGATCATCAACTATAAGTTTTAAATTTTCAGCTAAATCATCTAATGTTTCTTTTGATTGTGTTTCTGTTGGTTCAAACATCAAAGCTTCTTCAACAATTAAAGGAAAATAAATTGTTGGAGAATGAAATCCTTTATCAAGTAAGGCTTTTCCAACATCGTAAGCCTTGATCTTATGTGATTTCTTTAAATCTTTGACAGATGCTACAAACTCATGCATACACGGTTCATCATATGCAAGTGGAATAATTTGTGATACTTTGCTACTTAAGTATCGAGCATTTAAAACAGCATAAGCACCAAGTTTATCTAGTCCTTCTTTACCCAGTAATTTCATATAAACTAATGCTCTTAATGTAACCAAAAAGTTTCCATGGTAACCGTGCATTCTACCGATACTATTTTCAGGTTGATACCAGTTATATTTACGATCTTTATTCTCAGCTATTGGTCCTGGTAAATACTCCCTTAAAAAACTTTTTACAGCTACAGGACCAGAACCAGGTCCGCCACCTCCGTGAGGTGTAGCAAATGTTTTATGTAAATTTGAATGAACTATATCAAAGCCCATGTCACCAGGTCTTGAAGCTCCAACTATTGCATTAAGGTTCGCACCATCATAATATAAAAGTCCTCCAGCATTATGAATTATTTGAGAAATTGTTAAGATTTCCTCTTCAAATAACCCTCCAGTATTTGGATTCGTTAACATTAAGCCAGCAGTATTGTCATTAACAATTTCTTTTAATTTTTCAATATTTACCATTCCGCGAGAATCTGTCTCAACTTCAACAACTGTAAATCCAGCCATTCTTGCTGAAGCTGGATTGGTTCCATGTGCAGAATCCGGAACAATAATTTCTGTCTTGTGATTCATATTGTTTACTTCTAAATATTTTTTGATTATTAATAATCCTGTTAGTTCACCAGAGGCACCAGCAGGTGGTTGAAAACTAGCATCATCCATACCAGTAATTTCACACAGATAGTTTCCAATTTCGTAATAAACCTTTAAACAGCCCTGGGTAAATTCCTCAGGCATTGACGGATGGATATTTGCAAATCTCGAATCAGAGGAAATAGAATCTGCAAACCTTGGATTATATTTCATTGTGCAAGATCCAAGTGGATAAAAACCTAGATCTACAGCGAAGTTTCTATGAGCTAGCCTTGAATAATGCATAACCAAATCATGCTCAGATACTTCAGGAAGTCTTGCTTTCTCTTTTTTAAGAGACTCATGGTTGATTTTTACTTCAGGTACATCTAACTTTGGAAATTTTGATGCACGGCGTCCAGGACTTGATAGTTCTTTTATTGTAGGTTCAGGTTTACCACCAACTAACGGTAATGAACTAGCGTTTCCTCCACTAACCATTATCAACCTCCATCAGTGATTCTATATAATTATCGATCTCGATTTTTTTGCGTTTTTCTGTAACAGCAACAAGTATGTGCTTTTCATCATATAAAATTCCTGCGAGAAAACCTTTATCACCCATTTTTTGAATTAATTCTGCTGCGTCAGACTTTACTTCAAGTAAGAACTCTCTCAAGCTTGAATCATCATTAGGTATTACATAACCATTTTTTATGAGTTGTTTTCTCATATAATTAGCTTTTTGAATAGCATGGTATCCCATTTCATAAATACCCTCAGGCCCAAGCCACGAAAGATGAATTGCTGAACCAATTGCATTAAGAGTTTGATTAGTACATATGTTAGATGAAGCTTTTTCTCTTCTGATGTCTTGTTCCCTAGCTCTTAAAGTCATAACATAGGATTTATTTCCATCTTTATCTCTAGACTCACCTATTAATCTTCCTGGAACTAATCGGGCAAATTCTTTCTTTGTAGCAAACCAACCAACTGTTGGACCACCAAAAGATAGCGGAGATCCTAATGACTGTCCCTCAGCTACAATAATGTCAAAACCCATTTGTCCAGGTGTAGTAAGTACTCCCAACATTGAAGGATCAACATAACAAATAGTTACAAGACCTTTTTCTTTTGCACGTTCAACAAGTTCAGTTAAATCCTGACATGAACCTTCGTAATGTGGGTAAGAAACTACAAAAGCAGCCTGGGAGTCCTCAAATTCAAAATTATTTGGAAATAAAAAGTTATCCAGATCTACATAATCTAAATTGAATTTATTTCTATCAATTAATGTATTGATAACTTCTTTACTGTTTGGATTTAAACCCGATGATATAACAACTTCATCACGTTTTGTTTTGTTAATTGCAACTGAGATCGCTTCAGCTATTGAAGTAGCACCATCATACAAAGAAGCATTAGCTAACTCCATATCTGTTAAATCACAGACTAAAGATTGAAATTCAAATAAAACTTGAAGAATCCCTTGAGATATTTCTGCTTGATATGGAGTATATGATGTCATAAATTCAGGTCTCATAGTTAGAGATTTGACTGTTTGTGGAAGATATACGTCGTAATGACCTCCACCAGCAAAACAAACTAATTCTGATTTATTACGAGCTGCAATATCATCAAAATAATCAATAGATTCAAGTTCTGATAAAGATTCAGGCAAATCAAGACCATTTTCTAGCAGTAATGCGTCAGGAATATGAGTAAATAGATCATCTAAAGAATTAATTTTTAACTCATCGAACATCTTTTTTAAATCTAATTCAGAATGTGGTACAAACATTAACTTAAAAACCTCTTATTTAATATATTGCCTTTTATTAAATTACCACGAATATCAAACTCTATTAAATCGTGAGAGGGCATATTTTCAAATAATATAAAGCCAATACTTTTATTTAATACCGGGGAGAAGTTACCAGAAGTAACTAAACCCTTAGTTTCACCAGCAATACCAACAGTTTCTGTTCTTGCTATCTTTCTAGAGTTAATAATAAATTTCTTTAAAACTTTATGGCTTTCACCCGACAATTGATCATTTATTCTATTTGAACCTAAATACTCATTTTTATTAGTAATTGTCCAATTTAGAGATGCTTCAACAGGTGTTATATCTTCTGTCAATTCAAAACCATATAATGGAAGTGATGCCTCTAGCCTTAGTGTATCTCTGGAACCTAGTCCACAAGGTTTTACACCTTTATCTATTAAGAAAGTTAATAATGACTCTGCGTCCTCATTATTTGCCATAATTTCAACACCATCTTCTCCCGTATAACCTGTTCGAGCGTAAAGAAAGCTTTCTGTATAATTTGTTGAAAACTTTTCTGGAATCTCAAATCTATCTTGAATTAAGTCGATTGTATCTGGTCCTTGTATAGCAATAAGAACAGTGTCTGGTGATTTATCAATAAATTCTACATTATGCGCATCTAAGTGAGATTTAATTTTTTCTAAATTGGATGCATTTGGAATCAGTATGATCTTATCATCAAATTTCCAAAATATAACATCATCAAGAGCATTACCATCAGCGTTTGTAAAAATAGAATAAAGCGCTTTGTTAGTCGGAATATCAATGATTTCAGAACAAATTAATTTTGATATTTTTTCAATTTCTGAATACTGGATCTCTAAACGACCCATATGAGATACATCAAAAAAACCTGATGATGTTCTAACAATATCATGCTCTTTTAAAGTACCTTCATAGGAAAAAGGCATTGACCAATCACCAAAATCAATAAATTTAGCTTCTTGAGATAAATGGTATTTATGAAGTTGAGTAGTTTTTTTATCCATTAAGATACAAAAGTTTCATACTCTTGATAAGACATTCCTGAATCATCAACAGTATTTACTTTTGCTTTAAACATCCACCCATCACCACATGGATCATTATTGATGGTCTCAGGCTCAGTTTCAAGTTGTGAGTTTACAGCTGTAATTGTGCAATCCATCGGTGCATATGCATCTGCAACAGTTTTAGTTGCTTCAACTTCAACTACTGCTGCACCCTTTTCAAACTCTTGTCCAACTTCAGGCAATGTTACATAAACAATATCCCCTAACTCGTTTTGAGCAAAATCGGATATACCAACAGTAATTTCTTCATCTTTCATGAGATACCACTCATGAGTTTCTAAATATTTTATATCTGACATATTCTCCTATCTCGGCTTAACCGTTGATAGACCCCCATCAACATGTATAGTCTGACCAGTAACCCATTTTGAGTCTTCTGATAACAACCATTTTACAACAGGAAGTATATCATTAAAATCACCAATTTTTTGTATTGGATACATTGATTTTGATAATTCTCTGGCTTGTTCTGTTGCTAGTAATCGTTGACTCATGTTCGTATCCATAAGTCCAGGTGCAATAACGTTTACTCGCAGATTATCTTTTGCATAAGAAGCCGCAGCTGATCTTGCCATACCTTCTAATCCAGCTTTAGCAGCTGCAATAGCTTCGTGATTAGAAAGTCCTTTAGTTCCAGCAACAGATGAGAAAAATATTGCAGATCCATTTTTCATACGTCTAGCAAATGAACTTAAGAGATAATAACTAGAAAAAAGGTTTACTCTCAAAACTTCTTCAAACTCTTCAGTCTTAGTTCCATGTAAAGGTTTTATCAAGATTGAACCTATGCAATTTACAAGACCTTTAATTTCTTTATCGTCAGGAATTATTTTAGAAAATTCACGTTGTTCTATTGTGTTAGTTAAGTCAATAACTGAATATTGGACATCGATTTCTTTACTTAAGGCAGAAAGTTTTTCTTCATCTCTTCCAATTAGATGAACTTCGTTTTCCTTGGCTAATTCTTTTGAAATAGCACTACCTACAACTCCTGTAGCTCCAGCAATGATATAGACCATAATTTACAGTTTAAAAGAAAATTATTTAATAGATAAAACGTTTGAAGATGAAATATTGCCAAACCAAGAAGCTGATTTATGAGGTATTCGTTGATATGTTTCCTTATCAACCTCTACTAAACCAAAGTTCATTTGATACCCAAGGTCCCATTCAAAATTATCTAACAATGACCAATACAGATAACCAATTACATTATTATGTTCAGCTTGAAATCGGTGAACATCCTGTAATACAGTAGTTACAAACTCGACTCTCTCAGCGTCATTGTCTGTTGCTATGCCATTTTCAGTAATAAAAATTTCTTTATCAGGAAAAATATTATGTAATCTCCTTAAGTTATATAGGACTGCTTCTGGTCTATATTCATACCCCATTTTTGTTGTACGTGTTTCACTTGTTATTGCACCATTTCTTCCTGCAAAAATTTGAATAATACGAGGTAATATAAATTTTCTTATAAATCCAATATTTAAAAGTAAAGAATTAAAGATTTTTAAAAAAATATTTTTTGGATATCTTACGATTGTATATGTTTGTAAACCTATGAAGTCGTCATCTATTGAAGCATCTAAAAATTTATCCTCAAGATGATATTTCAAATATTCCTTTAACTTATTATTATCATCATCTTCCCATTCTTGTAAAGCATGAGTCATGCCAACTTTTGCATTTTGATTATATTTTTTTATTGTCTTTAATGCCTTTTTGTGAGCAGACATAATATTCTCTGATGCTTGTATGAATTTTGTTTCATTAGCTATACCTGGAGGGAATTTATTAGTTGAAAAATATCCAAAGAAGGCGAATATTCCTGGCTCATTTATTGTATTAAAATATTCAATTTCATTTGGTAAATACTCCATTAATTTCTCAACATAATTATCAAAATAATTATCAGCATTTGGGTTGAGCCAAGAATCCTTATTGTATAGCCATTCAGGAGTGGTGAAATGATGAAAAGTAATTATAGGAGTAATGTTGTTTGCAATTAATTTTTTTGCTTTTTCTACATAATGATTAATTGCGTCAGTATCATAATTTCCTTCTGTAGGCTCGATCCTGCTCCATTCTATTGAGAATCTAAAAGCTTTTATACCAAGTTCTTTAAGAAGCTCAATATCTTGATCTAACATTTCATAATGTTTACATGCTTCATTACATGGTTCTACACAAACAGAGTTAGATTTATTTTCCCAAATAGTCCAATCATTATTGTAAATTCCACCCTCGACTTGATATGATGCCACAGCTGTACCAAAGAGAAATTTATCTGGAAATTTAAATTCATTCATATAAATAGATAATATAGGCTATTCCAATATAGAAAAGCTGCAAAAGCATTCTTAAGAAATGTTGATAATTTGAAAAATAGCGATTTCCATAAGGTAGGTCATTTATCCATACATTTAAATTACCAATATAAATAACAACAAGGAAAATTATCATCAAAATAGCTGCCTCTTTTCTGAATCTTGTAAAAAAGAACAATGGGAGAATTATTTCGATTACACCTGTTGCTAAATGAACAAAACGTGGGAATGGAATAAAATCAGGTACAATTTTGTCGTAAAAAATTGGATTAATAAAATGGTTTATTCCAGCAACAACGAAAAAACCTACGTACCCAAGTGTTATAAACTTTATAACCAATTTTTAGCTTTTTCTATGGCTTTATACCAAGATTTAAGAGAGTTAATTCTTGTCTCATTACTCATATTGGGATTCCAAGTCTTTGATGAGGTAATATAATTTCCCATTGATGAAAGCGGCAAATCCATGACATAAAGATAACTTGCCACTCCAACTCCAAGAGCAGTTATTTCATTAATTTCCTGTGAATGAATAGATTTATTCAATATGTCTGATTGAAATTGCATTAATAGATTGTTTGCAACCATTCCCCCATCTACTTTGAGACTTTCAAAATCAGTATCAAGATCTTTTTCCATACTTGCAAGCAACTCGTATGTTTGGAATGCAACAGATTCAAGTACCGCTCTTGCCATATGTGACTTATTTGAAAATCTTGTTAACCCAAATAAAGAACCTCTTGCTGTCTCGTCCCAATGAGGAGAAAATAATCCAGAGAAAGCAGGTACAAAATATACATCACCGTTATCTTTCTCCAGCATCGCTAATGATTCAATATCTTCACTTTTATCGATAATATTTAGATTATCTCTTAACCATTGGACTGCAGCACCAGCAATTGGAACTGACCCTTCCAAAGCAAACATTGGATCTTCTCCTTCTTTTTGGTAAGCAATAGTTGTTAACAATCCATTGTTTGATTTAACTATATCTTTTCCTGTGTTTGTGAGTGCAAAACAACCCGTACCATATGTATTTTTAACATCACCTTTGTTAATACAGTTTTGTCCAAATAATGCAGCTTGTTGATCTCCTAAAATGGCAGTAACAGGAACACCAGGTATTATCTCCTTCATCTCTCCAAAGTTTGAGAAAGATGGTTTTACCTGTGGTAAAGAGTTGATAGGTATATCTAATTTTTCTAGTAGATCACTGCACCATTCCATATCATATAAGTCATATAGAAGAGTTCTGGATGCGTTTGTTACATCAGTATAGAAATTTCCGGTTAAATTATAAATCAACCAACTATCAATCGTTCCAAAACAAACATCAGATTCTAAAGAATTTTTAATATTAGGAACATTGCGTATAAGCCATAAAATCTTAGATAAAGAAAAATAAGTAGCAATAGGTAGTCCAGTTTTTTCAAAAAGACTTGAAAGACTCTCGTCAGCAATTAATTCATCACAGATATCCTGTGTTCGTGTATCTTGCCAAACGATAGCGTTATAAAGGGGTTTACCAGTAGATTTACTCCAAGCAACAGTAGTTTCTCGTTGATTTGTTATACCAATACTTTTAATACTCTCTAACTCTGTATCTTTTATGACATATTGAATGCAAGTTTTTACTGTTTCTAATATTTCATTAGCATCGTGTTCAACTGATTTATTATCTGGAAAGATCTGTTTAAATTCAACTTGATGAGTTCCCTTTATGCCACCATCTTGATCAAACAAGATACACCGTGTACTGGTTGTTCCTTGATCAATTGATAAAAAATAATCCATAATTAAATAATATAAAAAATGTTATGAGTACGCGTCTATATTTACCAATTTAACACTTCTGTAAGTATCGCTATCGTCTTGAATAATTCTCAAATATTCAATGTCAATATTTTCTTCAAACTCAATATATATAGATTCATTTATACACTCAAAGGTCTTGGAAATGATACTTATTGGATCTTGATAATCAACTCGAGAGTAATTTTCACTTTCTATTTCGTTTGTGACCTTTAAACCACTACTCACATCAACATCTTGAATTCTTAAACGAACAAACCTATTAAATGAAGGAAGAGAGCCAAATATATATATTTCTTCAAATTTACATAACTTGTCATCTGGAGTTGTATAGGTATCAATAATTTCTATTTCTAATTCACGAATATTATAAATATTTAAATTAACTTTCGTCTCATTGTATTTTTCCAACTCATAAACTCCAAGTTGAACACGTTCTGACTGTTGTGGCCTAATGAATAAAAATGTGTACAAGAGAAAAAAGATATAAACATAAAAAAGAATGTACTTAGGGGGTTTGTATTTCACTAAATACCTAAGACAGCACCAAATGGACCAATTACAGTACCTACAATTGCACCGTAAAGGAATCCATATATAAGTCCTTTTCTTAGATATTTAATAGTTTCAATTTTGAATAGTTCTTCACCAAATTCAGATATTTTAAATGTTCTTCGATATTTATCATTAAATATATGTTTCATGACAGGATACAAATAGAAAAGTGCGCCAACACCTATACCTGAAAGGAATCCCTGAGCAATTCTTTCTGAAACTATTGTCAACATTATTAAAAATCTAGTTGTATTATCAAATAAACAAGAACGATTTCAAAAATTTTTTTATGGACATTACTCAAGACACTAATACGGTATATTTATTTCTCTTTGGGGTTTCAATTCTTGCTTCATTCATAGACTCAATTGCAGGCGGAGGTGGATTATTAACTACTCCATCGATGTTATTGGTAGGAATAAATCCATTGACCGTGTTGGGTACAAATAAATTCCAATCTTCGTTTAGTACTTTTACATCATCAAGAAATTACTACGTTAATGGATATCTGACAGATATAAATAAGAATAAATATTTTATATTGTCTTTTATTGGGTCATCAGCTGGAACTTTAATGGTTAGCAGGCTTTCGGATGACATACTAAGAACATTGATTCCAATCCTCTTAATATCAGTTGCTATATTTTTTGTCCTTAATAGACAGGTCAAAACAGACTTAAGTAATTATATAGTTTTATTAACACCATTAATTTTTCTTATTGGTTTTTATGATGGTTTTTTTGGTCCGGGAACTGGCTCTTTTTTTGTTATGTTATTTCTAGTGTTTAAAAATCAAACTTTACTTGAATCAACAGCGACATCTAAATTATTAAACTTTGCATCTAACTTTGCAGCATTTATCATCTTTGCAGTTCAAGGCTACGTGATTTGGGAGCTTGGTTTAATTATGGCCGTAGGTGGAATAAGTGGTGCTTATTTAGGTTCAAAATCTGCAATAAAAGTTGGTGATAAATTAATTAGACCAATACTTGTTGTTGTCTCAATATTGTTATCTCTTAGAATCTTAACGAGCTAGTTCTACAGCTTTTCTAATAACTTCTATATCGTTCTCTCTTTTATTTTTATCTAAATCAAGCAACTGTAGATATACAGATTGAATACCAGCATCCTTCCACATACCAATTGTTTCAGCTATTTCTTCCGGAGTTCCGTAAAGATAACTTCTATCTTTCCAATTTTTAGCAATTTCATCTTTAGGTTGGATAAGAGATTTTGCTGCATCGACTAAAGATTGATCAACATCATCTTTTGTAAATCCGACAACAGGTGGGCAGGCAGTCGAGACTTCAAGTTTATCTACATCCCTATTATTCTGACTAGCCACATCATAGAAAAGAGAAATACTGTTTTTTAATACATCTTCAGGTCCTGCGTAAATATTAAATTCATCCGCATATTTACCAGCAAGAGTTGGGGTCTTCTTCTTTCCACCACCACCAATGATTATTGGGACTTCACCTTTAGCACTTGGAAGTATTGGAACACTATCAAGTTGATAATATTTACCGTAAAATCCATTATTTTCTCCAAACATGCCTTGAGATAAATACTCAAGTGCCTCGCCTAACATTTCAAACCTAGTTTTAAGATCGGGAAAATTGATACCAAATACTTCATGTTCAATTTCTAACCAACCAGTACCAACACCTAATCTAAATCTATTTTTTGCCATCTCATTAATAGTCGTAGCCATTTTAAGAAGAACACTTGGGTGTCTAAAGGTAATCGGAGACACTAAAACCGAATATATCATTGTTTCTGTATCGCGTACTAAGCCAGCTATTGCGGTTAATAAATCTAATGCTGGTGCTGGTTCATCTTTATCTTTTCGTTGCTTACCCACGATGTAATGATCTGGCAATCCGATACGTTCTATGTTATTACTTTCGCACCATGTTGATAAATCAAGTAATGTTTGATAGCTACCTCTTGCCTGTAAGTAAATCTTCATACACATATGTTATCACTATGAATTACGTTTAAAATTTGAACCAGAAGATAGCATGAATCTACAATGAAGCTATGAAAAGAATTTACACCTATGGTCATGAACAAGTCCAAAGAAATATAACTATTGCGGACATCATAGAAAATAAAAAAAATGGTGTAAAAATGACACAGGTGACTGCACAAAATAAAGAAGAAGCGGAAATCCTTTCTGACCAGAATATTGACATGATTATCACTGGAAGTGATTCATATGAGGATGTTAGAAGTGGTGCTCCAAATACATTTATTACAGCAGCTTTATTTGCAGGAAGATTTATAACAAAGGATGATATATTAAAAGGTGCAATTGAAGTAGCAATGAAAGGTGCAGATTCAGTATTAACACCACGTAGTCCAGAAATAGTTGAAATGTTAGCAAATGAAGGTATGCATGTACAAGGTCATGTAGGTATGGTTCCATCAAATGCTACAAAATTTGGTGGGATAAGAACAGTCGGGAAAACAGTAGATGAAGCAATTGGAATACTAAAAGATTTAAAAGATCTTGAAAATGCGGGAGCATTTGGAGCTGAAGTTGAATGTGTTGCAGAAGATGCTTTGATTGAAATTAGTAAACACACAGATCTTGTATTAAATTCACTCGGAGCAGGTTCTGGTGGTGATGTTATATTTTTATTCTTTGAAGATATTGTTGGTGAAACAAAAAATATAAAAATGCCTAGACACGCAAAATCATGGGGTGATGGTAATAAAATTTTAGATAAATTAAATCAAGAAAGAAGTAAAGCAATCAATGCATTTAAAACTGATGTACAGAATAGTAACTATCCAAATTCTGAACACACTATATCTATGGATGATGGTGAATTAGATAAGTTAATTAATGAGCTAAATAAAGAATGAGCACAATAATAAAAAGATTTTTTCTATTATTTGGTTTTCACAAATCATATGGAAGACTTTGGATTTCAAAACGATTTGAGAAAATAATATGGGGATCATTTATTGTCTTAGCATTTTATAGACACTTTAACTAATGTCTAATATCGTAGTTTCTCCACATTATCTTTCAACTAATGCTGGAATAGAAATTCTTCAGAATGGTGGGAATGCTATTGATGCAGCAATCGGCACCAATATTGTGCAAGGAGTCGTAGCCCCAGAGACTTGTGGAATAGGTGGTGATTTATTTTCACTAATATGGATTAATGGTGAGAGCACTCCTTATTGTTTAGATTCTTCAGGATATGCTGGTTCAAATGTAGATATTTCACAATTATCTACACAAGAAAGTATTCCTTTAGATCACCCCATGTCGGTAACTGTTCCAGGAGCTGTTAAAGGCTGGTTTAGTATGCATGATCGATTTGGGAAATTAAGTATTGATGATATTTTTAGTCATGCAATTAAGATATGTGATGAAGGTTTCAAAGTTTCAACTGAACTACATCATTCTCTTTTAATTCATAAAGAAACATTAAATAAACAGGAATCGGGTTCCGAATTATTTGATGATGGTGAGTCACCAGAAATTGGAGCAATTATTAAAAGAAGCTTACTTGGTAAAACTTTAAAACGTTTAAGTATCGATGGTCCTGAATATTTTTATACAGGATCAGTTGCAAAGAAAATTTCAGAAACGCTTAATCATGTAATTACTGAAGACGATTTGAGATCTTTTGAATCAAAGTGGATTAAACCTTTATCAATAGATGTGTACGGCAAAACAGGCTGGGTTACTCCTCCTCATACACAAAGTTATCTAACACTTGGAACATTAAAAATTTATGAGCTCCTAGATGATGGTTCAGATAATATTGACTTTCATACACTTGTTGAATCATATAGAGCAATTGCATCTGAGCGAGATGAGCTGACGTATGATTATGGTGAAAACATAGACCAATTTAATGGACTTAATCTTGGATATCTTAAAACTCTTTCAAATCTGATTAATAAAGATACAACCTCAGTATTTGGTCAACCAAAAGAACTAGGTGGTGGAACGGCATACATGTGCACTAAAGATAATGATGGGAATGCAGTTTCACTAATTCAATCTAATTTTCATGGTATTGGTAGCACTATTGGTGTTGATGATTTAGGATTCTTTTTACACAATAGAGGGGCAGGATTTAATCTGATTCATAATCATCCAAACTCTTTAAAGCCGGGAAGAAAACCACTTCATACATTATCTCCAACTATGTGGAGTATAGATGGAAATCTCGATATGGTCATAGGTACAAGAGGTGGAAGGTATCAACCACAACTATTAAGCCATTTTATTTTAAAAATACTTAAGAATGAAAAATTAGAGAATGCAATGACGTCTCCTAGATGGAATATTGATGAATTCGGAAAAGAATCAGTATCTGAAATAAATATTGAACCTGGGATAGATGAAAAAATTATTAATGAATTAATTAAGAAAGGTCATAAAGTAAATCAACTTAACGATTTACAAAATAGCTATGGACCTATATCAGCAATTGTTAATACTCCAGAAAGTTGGAAAGCTTCACACGACATTAGGGTTGATACAGCAAGTTCTATAATTGAATAGATAAAAAAGGAGAAAAATGCAATTACATAATAACAGTGGAAACATAACAGTAATTATTGATGTGTCATTCGATGACAGAGAAATGTTTATGGATTTCATATTAAATGAACAATGCCAGTTTATTGATAGTGTCGATCCTGAAGGTTTGATTAAGTTTGAATGGTTTCTTGATGAAGATTCCAACACAGGAACTTTGGTTGAGGTTTTTGAGAAATCAGAAAATTTTCAAGGGTTAGCTGGAAAAGTAATGGGAACACCTGTTAATTTAAAATTTCGAGAGATTGCAAATATTGAAAAAATGACAGTTCTTGGTGATGTATCAGATGAGTTAATGGAAAATCTTGCACCCATGAATCCGATATCTAAACGATATAAAGGTGGGCTTAGCTAAAAATATAATCTCAATACGTAAAAAAGAGTCCAGTTTCCTGAACTCTTTTTTGAGGTAACAGGCTTATTACCTAATTAAATATTACACAATTAATAATTAAATCCAATTGAATAATCTAAATTTACTTATTGAAGCCGTTCATTAACAAGTGGTTTTACCACTTCTCCAATAAGCGTAAATGTTTGTAATAAATCATCGTGACTTAAACCTGCATTGTCTATCTGAAATGTAAAACGTGATAATCCCCCTAAAGCTTCACTATGTCTTACTAACTTATCTGCAACTTCTTCGGGGCCTCCAATTACATATGCACCCAGATCACCTATTTGTTCTTCAAATCTCTCCATTGTGACAGGTGGCCATCCTCGTTCTTTACCAATTTGATTGAACCAGATTCTGTAACCAGGGTAATATTTCTCAATAGCCTCCTCTTTAGAATTAGCAACAAAACCTAAAGAATGTAATCCAACCTTTAAAGTTGATTTATCATGACCCGCTTTTTCGGCAGCCTCGTAATAAAGATCAACTAGTGGTCTAAACCTATGTGTTTCACCACCAATAACAGCAATCATTAATGGTAAACCAAGAGTTCCTGCTCGAACAAAAGAAGCAGGTGTTCCTCCAACTCCAACCCATATCGGTAATTTATCCTGTACAGGTCTTGGATATACAATTTGGTTAACTAAAGGAGGTCTAAATTTACCAGACCAAGTAACATGTTCTTCATCTCTAATTTTTAGTAAAAGATCAAGCTTCTCAGCATATAAATCATCATAATCTCCGAAATCTAAACCAAACAAAGGAAAAGCTTCGGTAAAAGAACCTCTACCAGCGACAATGCCGGCCCTTCCATTTGAAATAAGATCTAAGGTTGCATAATTTTGAAAAAGTCTGACAGGATCTGTAGCACTGATAACTGCCACTGCACTTGTAAGTTTTATATTGTCTGTTTTTGCCGCAGCTGCTGAAAGTATATTATGAGCTGCTGAATCAAGGAATTCTTCTCTGTGATGCTCTCCAAGTCCAAAAACATCAAGTCCCACTTTATCTGCATGTACAATTCTTTCAATTAATTCAGACATTGCTTTTGCATCATCATCCACTGTCCCACCGTCATTAGTTTGGGTTTTTTTGGCAAACGAATCTATTCCGATTTCCATACCTAAATATGTCCTTTCTGACCATTCTTGAATCTCTCAACAGGTGTAACATCGAGGTCTCTTTGGAATTGTACATAACTTACAATCTTTGGATTCTCAAATTCATACAGAGTAGGATCTTTTATAAATAAGTTTGATAATACTCGTAAAAATCCATTTAACTCTCCAGCAGTTACATCTCCATCTAAAACTTTTTTTTCATAAGCGGTGATAACTTTTGCAGCTAGATTATGTAATCTTGCAATTAAAGAATTATGGTAAATATTTCGTATTTCATTTACAACAGCTTTACATTGTGGGGTTTGCAATCTTCTATAAACAGTAGACCTATTAATACCTAATGCATCAGCAATCTGTGGGTTAGATAAGCCTTCAACATGTAATTCAGCTATTCTGAAGTCTTTATTATCTGGTTTAATCTCTTCCATATAGATAATTTTAACAGTTGAAATCGTCGTTGGTTTTAGAGGTATTATCTACGACATATGAAATGTCATTTTAAAATAATTGTGAAATAAAAATAGCAGGGTTGACCTTACCGATTGTAGTAAAAAGGGAGACTAACTACAAAGCTATATGTTGATCAACCCTGTTATTTTTACTTATTAATCGGTTGTCACTAAAACAACTTGTACAGAGTATGATGTCCGTGTCATTCACAGTCAATAAATTAGCAAACTGATGATTGCATATTGGACATTGTATATTTGTATCTATATTCATATCACCACCCAATGTAAATGTAAATCAAAGAGTTAAACAATAAGTAAAAATAGTTCTAAGGTAAATAAAAAAGGTTTTTTATAATGTGCCAACGTTCATTGCAATAATTTGTGGATTAATAATCTTTATAATAATCAATGACATTGTTTTGAATAATAAAAGAGCCTTGATAAATCAAGGCTCTTTTGCTTTTATATATGGATAAATATTTTTTATTTATTGTTTATTTGGTAAATCGCAATTGTTCCAGAATATTCATTAGTACCAATGAGTAATGTTTTCCCATTAGGACTGTCCTCGGCTTTTATTATGACAACAGTTTCTGGTGACACATCGCCATCACTTGAAACAGCTTGTTGAAATACTGGGTTTCGCGGGTCGGAAATATCGTATACCATAATTACACTACAACGTTCTAATGTAATAAATGCATAGGTTGATCCACTAATTTCCTCTATACCAAGTCCTTCTGGTTCACAACCCTTATCATCGCTTCTACCATCTTGATAAGTTCCATCAGCCATTGTTATTCTTGAAAATTCATTTCTGCTATCGAACACTTGAATACCACCAGCAGTGTAGATAGAAAATGATCTTCCACCGTAACCAATTATTTGATCGACGTCTCCATCACCGTCAAAATCACCCTCTTCTTTTGAGGTTTTGAGTCTTCCTAACTGTGTATCAAGAACCGCAGTTAAAGACTTTGGATATGCTGCTTTGTCTAATGTTAAGTCAGCAACTCGAACTTCTTCAGAGTAACCATCATAATCTCTAGAATCTCCTTCATTAGCTGTAACTATATATGTATGACCATCTACCTCATATGCTTGTATTGCATCAGGTTGATACATACTCATAACATTTGCGCATTTAGTTTTAATTCTCTTTGATTTTGAAGAGTCAATATTTGTCTCTTTATCAGAGAGATCCATACAATTGTAACGATAATTTTTTAGACCGAGATCCCACATTCCAATAACCTTTTTTGTTGTTAAATCAACAACTGCAATAGCGTTATTTTCCTGCAAGCTTACATAAGCTTTTTTGGAATCTGCAGATACTGCTATGTATTCTGGTTCAACTTCTTGAGCTAATGTTGCACTTGGAACTGATTTTCTTATACTAGAAGGATTGCTATTAAAAGCCCTAAAGTTTGCAGTGGTAACAGTAGCCGACGCAACACCTTTAGAGATATCAACAATTGAAACACTTCCCTCAGGATCAATTGTATAAGCATCATTGGGTTGACCTTCATTAGCAGTTAAAATCATATTCCCATCAGGTGAGAATGTGACCATGTCTGGTAACACACCAACTCGAAGTGACTTAGCTAAAGTAAGTGCTCCGTCATTGGCTATATTATATACTTTTAGATAGCCGTTATTAGTTGCAGTAGCAGAGGGTACTGCCGCTGCTAACAAATCTCCGTAAATGGCAACAGATGTTACCCCACCAGTACCCACATTGACAGATTCAATTAATGTAGGATTATTAATATCACTTAAGTCGTAGCGATCAACAGTAGCAGGACTGTTATAACCATTTGTTGAATACAACATTTTTGAACCTGGATGATAGTCAGCGATTTCTGTAACTGCTTCAAAATCACCCAGTGGCTGGCCAACGCCTAAACCAAAAGATTTAATATGTTCTATTTCAATATTTTGATTTTGAGAATTCAAATTACTATCTCCAACCATAAAGACATTGGGAGCAGCATATGCAACACCCACTGATAAAACGGTAAGGGATAGAAATGAAAGTAAATATTTTTTCATTGTTTTCCTTTCTAACAAAAAATATAAAAGTTAAAAGTAAACAGAATATGAATTTTGTATTACATGTAATTTAATAAAAGTTAAACAAATAGAATTATTATCTTGTTATTTTTTCAGGAGATAAGAGATGTGTATCGTTTAATTTTTGTAACCTAAAAATATGTTCTTTACCTACTGATACCCCAACTAGCATAGCTATTGATGCATGGTCTATTCCTAATCGAACGACATTCCAGGGTTTAAAATCAAATGAAAGAAGTTCAGATAACAGTACTGAATTAGTACCACCATGCCCAACAATAAGTAAATTCTTATCTGTAGTTATCTCCCATACTTTTTCATCACCATTTCTAGTTTGTTGATAACTTTTTTTTATACCAAAATCTTCTAATGACTGATAAAAATGTGGTGTGAGATTGTTTGCATGATCAACAAAATTTTCCATTGATTCAAAACCCTCGTACCATTTATCAAGTTCAACTGCATTGAAATCAGATTTTTCAGATCTTTCAGCATACTCTTTCATACCCTTAAAATCGAGTAATTTCACTTCATTCAACCAAGAATGCTCTGACATTTTTATATTGTTATCAAGCTCTTTAGAAATTAATTCTGCTGTTTGTCTAGACCTAGTTAATTCTGAATGCCAAATTGTTTCAAATGTAATATCCATGCTTTTCAAGAGATTGATATAGTTACCTGTAATCTTACCCTGCTCTATACCAAGCTCTGTTAGTTCAGGATTGTTAGGATCTTTTGCTTCCTCTCTCCAAAAAGGTTGCGCATGCCTAACCAATAATATAAACATTATGTTCCCTCTATAATTTTTGATCGTATTCTCGATGAAATCTCATCGATAATAACAACTACAAGGACAGTAAATAATACAACGGTTCCAGCTCTTGGAAAGTCTCTATATTGAAATTGTCCAAGCAATTCTGCCCCAATTCCACCTGCACCAATAAGTCCTAAAATTGCTGACGCTCTTATATTTATTTCAAATCTATATAAATAAAAACTTAAGAGTGATGGGAGAACTTGAGGAAGGACAGCCCATCTAGATTCTACGACACTTGTAGCCCCAGTTGCAATAACAGCTTCTCTCTGCCCAAAATCAACCTCTTCTGATAATTCAGATTGCCATTTACCGAGCGTTCCTATTGATCCTATGCCAATAGCAAGGGTACCTGTTAAAGCACCTAGCCCAGTTATGGGTATTAATACATAGGCAATAATGAGTTCGGGTATTGCTCGTATTATCACAAGTAGTGACTTAAAAGGGCCCCATACGAAGTTTGGAAACAAGTTTGAACTTGCTAAGAATCCAAGAGGTATTGAGAAAATTATACCAATTATCGTGCCTACCCAGGCAATCCATATTGTCTCTTCTAGCTTAATAAAGACTCTGGTAATCATTTCAGTGCTTAAATCTGGTGGAATCATTAAGCTAAATATTTTTGCAACTTTAGGGAATGAGCTTACAAATCTCTCCCATGTTATTGAGAGGTCAGATGAGGACCAAAATACAACAACTCCAAGTAAAATATAAAATCCTAACCTGATGTATTTAGTTCTATTATCTGTTGAGGTTATCATCTTAACAACCTACTTCGTACACTAGTTGAAATGATTTCAAGGATAACTATCATTGCAGTCATTGCCAAGACAATTGCACTTACGTTATCCCAATGAAAGTAAACTCTTTCAACATTTAGCAATTGACCTATGCCGCCAGCACCAACTAAGCCTATCACTGCACTTACCCTTATAGAGAGTTCAAGCATAAAAATACATAGAGCAAAATATATAGGATTTATCTCTTTAACAACTGAATGTCTTAACGAAGTAAAATATGTTGCACCCGTAGCATTTAAAGCCTCTAAGGGCCCAGGATCTAATGCATCGATAGATTCTGTAAACATCTTATACACAACAAAAACAACAAATATAATAATTGCAACTAGGCCCGCAAATGGCCCGAAACCAAGTGCTGTAGTTGCAAGTATTACCCAGAAAAGTTCGGGCATTGTTCTTATCACATTTACTGAAGTTCTTGTTGTGTTTAATACAACTTTGTTTGGAGCTGTTAATTTAGAACCAAATAAACATAAGGGATATGCAAGGATACAACCTATGATTGCACCCAGGACTCCTACTTGAATTGACTCTATAAAGGCTCCAGAAGCTACCTCATACGTCCATTCAATAGCACCCCCTTCTTGAAAATAATCTTCAGGGAAAAATTTTGAAACAACAAAAATTAAATTATCAATAGCACCATCGACTCTTCTGGGTGAAAAACCAACCCTATCAATTCCAAATACTGTTAATAGAATTATTGATAAAACGATAAAAAATCTATTTCTTAAGTTTTTTCTTGAGTCAGGATTTTTAATTTGTTCTTGTTTCATTATAATCTTCCTCGGTGAGTTGACCTCCATAGATTTTTTCAAAATCTGCATCAGTAATATCATCAACCATGCCATCGTAAACAATTTTTCCATCGTACATGCCTATGATGCGTTCTGCATAGTCTTTTGCTAAGTCAAGGAAGTGTAGATTTACAATTGTTGTTATGCCTAACTCAACGTTAATTTTTTTGATATAGTCCATGACTTTTCTAGATGTAACTGGATCTAATGAAGCAACTGGTTCATCAGCTAAAACAAGCTTGGGTTTCTGAGTTAGTGCCCTTGCTATGCCAACTCTTTGTTGCTGACCGCCAGATAATTTTGAAGCTCTTGTCCACGCTTTCTCTTCTATCTCTACTTCTTTTAATGCATCCATTGCTATTTTTTTATCTTCGTCAGACCATAATCCAAAAAATCCTCTAAGTGTTGACATCTCGCCTAATCTTCCAGTTAAGACATTGTTAAATACTGTGGTTCTTGTGACAAGATTGAAAGTTTGAAATATCATCCCAGTCTTTGAGCGAATCTCTCTGAGCTCTCTTTTTGATGATGTTGTAACTTCTTTGTCAAAAATATTAATACTCCCACTTGTTGTTTTTACTAGACCATTGAGCGTTCTTAATAAAGTTGACTTACCTGCTCCTGATTTTCCAACTATAACTAAAAAATCTCCTTCATTTATGTCTAATGAAACATCCTTCATAGCATGAGTGCCTGTTGGATAAATAACATTCACATTTTTTAATTTGATCAAAATAACTCCCTTATTTTAAATATGATAATCCGGCAGAGCTTTAAATCTGCCGGATTATTTAGTTCAGTGACGTACTTTATATAAATGAAGAGATTTACGGCTCAGTTATCCCAAAGGCTTCTTGAGCTTCCCTTACCGGGTCAAATTCTGAATCTTCTACTGGTTCAACAGCAGTCCATCCATAAAATGTATCAAAAAAGTTCTCAGCATCTTCTCCTTGTGCAAGGAATGCAACCATACCATCTAATATAAGCTGTTGTAATTCATCTGAAAGATCAGCATTAACAGCTATGACATCGTTTGGTATTTCTGGTGAGATTCCAATAACTATCACTTTTTCTCCAACGTCTGGATTCTCTTTTCGGAGAGTTCTTCTTGCATCATCAAATGAAAATCCAAAATCAGCATCTCCATTGTAAACTGCTTGGATTACTCCACCGTGTCCACCAGCAAATATGAGATTCATATCTGCATCTAAATCAAGTCCTGCGTTTTGTGCTGCAAGACCTGGAAATAAATAGCCAGAGGTTGATGCTGGATCAGCAGCAGCAACAGTTTTACCCTTCATGGATGTTAAATCTGCTTCACAAGCATATCCAGGGCTTACTGTTTCTCCAGTATCTAAAACTTCAGGTTCTAATCCATTATCACCAAACGACCATCCCACTTGTAATGCTTTTACATCTGGTGGTGCAGTTGTTGATCCTGGAATAATTTCTGGTGTTCCATTTTTATTAGACCATGCTCCAATTACAGGTGCTGATTTACATACTGATGGATCATTTGTAACAATCTGTCCATGATACGTTGCAGAACCAAATCGTATAGCTTTTGATATGGCTGTAATCTGATCAGGGTATTGTTGTTGTGCTAATACAAACCCCAAAGGTCCTAAACCTGCAACATCAAGTTGTCCAGACCCTAAACCTGTAATAGCTCCGGCATAATCTTGTGTAAGACTTGCCTCAATTGGTATTCCAACATAGTCACTCATAAATTCAACAAATGGTTCGGATAATTCCTGTAATGCATCTGCATTATCAGCAGGAATAAATCCCCATTTGATGACTTCTGGATCTCCTGGTCCGCAAGCTGCGGTTAAAAGTCCAAATACGAGAAGACATATTAAAAGTTTGTTTCTCATTAATTAATCCTCCTATGAGTTCAATAATGGCTGGTGAAAGTAAACAAAGCGTAAACCCAAATAAAACGGAGAATTATTATTTTTTACTGCAAAAATTTGATACTTACATTACAGATGTTGTAATCGATTGAGGATTTTTACTTTTCACTACATCCTTGTAAAGATAAGACGGTTCCCATCCTGGAGAAACCCCTTATCTAAATAGCTATTTAAATTCCTAAAAATAGATAGCCGTTTAAATAATAATATAGTGCTGTAGGTGTAAAAAAATTAGATTAATGATTTATATGCTTCATCAATTAGGCTTTGTCCCCTTTCATTAATTAAATATTCACCACCTAATTTGTTTACAATGTAACCAAAAGCTAATTTACAATCAGGATCAGCAAAAGTTGCACTACTTCCACCAAAGCCTACATGGCCAAATGCATTATTACCTATTAAAAAAGATCCACCTTCTCCTTCAAATTTTCCTCTATTGTCCATATTTAACATGAATCCTTCAGAAAAGTTTGTTGGAAGTAAAAGCATGCTATCGATATCTGATCTAATATTGGATTGACTTAAACGCTTAACTCCATCTTTCGAAATAATTTTTTCATTGTTTTGTGCTAGTGGTGTCATCATTTCAGCTAGGGAGTGTGCATTAGTTATACCGCCAACTCCCCCTAATTCGGATCTATAAGTGTCTGGAGAGTTGTAATCGTAGCCACCGGTATTTGTAAGTGATAATCTCTGCATAGAAGATATATCATTTCTAAATGCATCTGCAAATGCACTAGGTTTATCTGATGGACTAGATGTGTAAGGAGTAACTTTAGCAACTCTATGATCTTCACTCTCAGGTAATCCAATCCAGTACTCTAAATTTAGTGGATCGCTGATTTCTTCTTTGAAAAATTGACCCAGCGATTTACCAGAAATTCTTCGTATAATCTCTCCTATTAACCATCCTGTTGTCATCATGTGATAACCTGTTTGTTCACCTGGTTTCCAAAATGGTTCTTCATTTTCCAATAAATTCACTACATAATCCCAATCTAAAAAGCCACCATCTTTTACTTTGGTTTTTAAAGCAGGTAATCCAGCTGAATGATTCAGTATCATCTCAACTGTTGTGTCTTCTTTTCCATTTTTGCCATATTCAGGCCAATACTTTGTTACTTTTTCTTGCGCATTAAGAAGTCCTTTATCAATTAAAATATGAGCACATAAAGCAACAGCAGCTTTTGTGCATGAAAACGCAACAGCTAACGTGTTTTCGTTCCACTCTTCGTGTTTCTGGTTTGTTGTATGACCTGTAAATAAATCTACGGTAACTTCCCCATCAGCAATAACGCATAATGAAGAACCTATTTCAGAATATTTATCAAAATTTACAGCAAATATTTCAGCTACATTTTGGAAATCTTCATGACACATTCCCTTGATAGGTACTGTAGGTTGATATTCAGTCTCGACAATATTTTGACTCATATCTTTTATGTTTTTATATTATTTCTCTTAATTAAAAATTTTCTTACAAAATATATAAATATAACGATCGGGATACCAACTATTGAGATAGATACAAGATATCCAATTAACGACTCTAACCAATTCAGAGCTCTTTCAACATAATAATTCCAGGAAAATAGTGAGATTCCGGCACCCTCCCTTATCTCTAAGGAAAGTGTTGAATAGTTTACAGATGTTTCATAAAACTCTCTTTGATCTTGTAAAATTTCAATTTCCTGATTGATGTACCTCAACTGTGACTGAACCTCGAGTTTTTCCGACGTAGACAATGCATCAGATTTTATCTCCTCAAGATCTTGTTTTTCATTTACAAGTGCGTTGAGACGAGAATCAATATTTAGTACATATGTCGTCACATCATTTGCATTTATACTGATATTTTTAAATTCTGATATGTCCTCTATATCACTTATAAATTTATCAAATTGTACTGCCGGTACATTTACTGTTACTGTATAACTTTGTAATCCTTGATAATTAGTCGATAAGTATGTGTTTGATATAGATCCTTTATAAGTCGAAATTAATGTCTCAAATTCATTTATTGTATTTTGAAAATTGGATGATGAAACTTCTATAGTTCCATAGGCAGTTTTAATAATGTAATCACCTGAAGAAATATCCATTGATCTGGATGTACCGATTTCCTGGATTGAATCAGATATAAATGGTTCTTGATATGACATATCGGATATGTTCCCTTGAGATCCTCCACATGCTACAAGGAGAATGATTAGAATGAATAAAGATTTTTTCATATGGTACTTGAAATATTAGAATGTAATTTATAAATTTTCCAATAACCACACAAAAAATGAAAGTATTTGAATTAGCTAAAAAGTTAAATAAAAAATCAAAAGAAATACTTTTGGCTGCAGAATTTTGCAATATAAAAGTTAATTCACATTTATCAACTTTAAATGACGAAGAAATTAGAGAAATCATTTCTTATTTTAGGAAAAAAAGGTTTATATTCTTTTTTAAAAAATACCTTACACCGTTACTCTTAATTTTTCTGTTAACAATATTATTTTTTATTATCTATCCCCAGTCAGTTGTATCAGGTGAAATAGTCGCTTCTGTTAATGAAGTGGGAGAATTAACTATAGATTGGGAAATTAACGAATCAATTGAAGAGGGTGCTATATTAGTTGAATCTGAATCAGAATTATTAATTATTGAAATTGATGAAAGTATCGGAAATGTTGTCGAATGCTGTTTTGATGAAGATCTGAATATTTTATTACTATTAATAGAAGGCAATGATGAAATAATTGAAGTTAAATCTGTTAACTTACCACTATCCAATAAATCAATTTCAACAACGTCTACCAGCACAACAACTCCTACAACAATTCCAGAATGTAACGATGAAGATTTTCAACCTTATACACTTTACGATTCAGAAGGAAACGCAAATACAGTATTAACTTGTCGAAATGAACAAGATGCTTTAGAGGCTGGTTTTATATATACTGTTAATCCAAACCCTGCTGAACCTAATACAACTCTTGCCCCTACAACGACTTCAACTACCTCAACAACTCTTGCCCCTACAACGACTTCAACTACCTCAACAACTCTTGGATTATTAATAAATGAGATTCCAACAGATGATAATGTAAGTGAATCTTCTTTTTGTACACCAGTGACTGGTGGAAAACACATAGGTAAAAATAAATTTCAGTATCTAGCAGTTTTTACCAGTGATACTAAAGAGTATGAGTATAGATTCAGATATAGATTTAATGGACAGGATTGGAAAGACTTGAAAAAAGGAAATTTTAGATCAATAGGAGGTAAAAATAATAAATTAAAATTTAAAATTAACAGAGTTGTTACCAATAAAAATAAAGAAATTTTAAGCTTCGAATATGAATTTACATATCGAAACAAAGTTGGCACATTTCAAAAGAGTACACAGCAATTTGCTTGGGGAAAGGATATTCCATGTGCTTTTATAGATCCTGATAGCACAACAAAAAGTGTTAACAAATTACAGAGAGGACTAAATTTTACC
>CACPJC010000003.1:0-173732 GCA_902634185.1 uncultured Candidatus Actinomarina sp. | reverse complement strand
GTTTAATTACTATTTTTTAAAAATAAAGTTACAAAAATTATTAAAAAATTTTTAAATAATTTTAATTATTTCACAAGAATGGTACATTTGTGATGTGAACGTTTCACATTAAAGAAAAAAGGAGTACTTCTAAAATGGAAGAACTAACATACCGACTTTTCATGGTGGCAACAGTAGGAATGCTTGCAGGAACAGTATTTTTACTTGCTTCATCAAGAGAAGTTAAACCAGAACACAGACGTGGTGTATACATTTCAGCACTTGTCTGTGGTATTGCATGGTATCACTATCAAAAGATGGGTGCATCTTGGGAAAGTGGAGCATATGATACAGGGTTAAGATACGTTGACTGGGTCTTAACCGTTCCTTTGATGTTCGTCGAAGTCCTTGCAGTTACAAGAAAGGGTGCCGCATATAATGAGGCAGTCCGTAACTGGGGAATTGCAGCAACAGTAATGATTGGTGCAGGATACTACGGTGAAACATCAGAAGCAGGAAGCAACGAATATTGGACAGGATTTGTAATTGCTATGGCAACTTACATCTGGCTAATGAGAAATCTTCAAGCTGAAGGAGAAGGTCTTAAAGGTGACGAAGCAGCAGCTTTTGAAAACATTAAGAACTTAATCCTTGTAGGTTGGATAATTTATCCTTTGGGATATATTGCACCTGTTGCAGGAGACTTCGATGCTATTAGAGAAGTTCTATACACAATCGCTGACATAATTAACAAAGTCGGTCTTGGTGTATTAGTTCTACAAATGGCTCGAGTTAAGTCAGGAGAAAAAGTTTCATAACTTTTTCGAATAAAATTTTAATGATAGGCGACAAATGTCGCCTATCATTTTTTCTAGGTTAAAATTTCAATATGGATCTCATAATTTTATTTAATACTTTTTTTGGATTCCTTACTTTTATTGCCTGGGCATCTACAGCAGCAATGCTTTATCTTTATTTTTCAAAAAAAACTTTTAGTAAATTAATAACTGATCAATTTTTAAACTTTGCTATCTCAGTTGCAGTCTTTAGTTCGATTGGAAGCATAGTATATTCAGAAGTTGTTGGTTTCATACCATGTAGATTTTGTTGGTATCAAAGATACTTAATGTACCCGATAGCAATTGCATTAATAATTTCATTATTTAAGAGACCTTTTTTTAGAGTTGGTTATATCAGTATCGTCGGAGTAGCTATTAGTGCTTATCATATTTATCTCCAAAACGGTGGAGGTGGAGGTGGAACCTGTGCAGTTGATGTTCCGTGTGATATGAAATACGTTGATATTTTTGGTTTTATAAGTATTCCAGTAATGGCAGGGACTGGATTTTTAACGATATTTGTAGCTTTGTTGTATTATGATTTTGCAAGGAAGGAATTAGTTGAATAAAAACTTTATCATCGCAGGAGCCGTTATTTTAGTATTAGGGCTTGCAATTGCAATAGGTGTAACATTAAGTTCTGAACCTGTTGCTGCTGGACTCCCAGAGGGTGAAACTAATGTTACCGGAGATTTATTACCAGAATTTGCAGGAGAGAATGATGACAATATTGCTTTGGGCCTTGCTGCTCCTATGTTTTCAGCTCCAAATGAAAACTCCGAAATAGTTAGTCTAGAAAAAAATGGTAATGCAAAAGCTTTATTATTCCTTGCTCACTGGTGTGGATATTGTCAAAAAGAAGTTCCTGTAGTCCAAGGATTTATTGATTCAGCTGGTGTTCCTCCGGGTGTAGATGTTATTGCTATAGCAACATCAATTGATCGTGGTAGAGAAAACTATCCACCTCAAAAATGGTTAGCTGACGAGGGATGGAGTGAAACGCAACTTTATGATCTAGATCGTGAAATAGGTAATGCTTATGGCCTTAGCGCTTTCCCTTATTGGGTGTTTTTAGATAAAGATTTAAATGTTGTTGCCAGGAGAACTGGAAATCTACCTGCAGACATGGTTGGTGCTCTACTAATTCAACTAGCTAATCAATAGACTTCTATTTAGTAAACACTCCCAAATAAACAAAATCAAATAAGCCAATTCTTTCTATAACAAGATTTGTGTAATTGTTTTTAGTCAAATGAACTTCAGGTTGAGGATAAAAATCAAGAGATTTATACAAGAACCTGTATTCCTTAAGATTCAATGTTATGAGACCAACAAAGTGTAACAAAATATATGTCCCAATTTTATGAATTAGTTTATAAAAAGTTTTTTTTGGTCTTGTCATATCGAGCAATATAAATTTACCTCCAGGCTTAAGAACTCGATAGACCTCACTCAGTGCTTTTTCTGTATCATCAACATTTCTCCATACGAAACAACATAAAACATTATCAAATGAATTTTCATTAAAAGGTAGCTCTTCACCTTTGCCAACAACTTTCTTCTCAAAGTTATTTAATGAAAGCATTTGCTCATCAGGATCAAGTGCTGTTACATCAAAATTTTTAAGGTCGGAATATGAAGCCCCAGTTCCACTTCCCAGATCAAGAACACTTCCAGGGTTTAATTTGTCAGCAGCTTGTTTTCGCCATGATTTATCAAAACCCAAAGTAGTTAGTGAATTTATAAAGTCGTAAAATTTGTAAATATCAGAGAAATTTGCTGATTCGTTCAATTAAATGAAATAAGCAACAGCTAATAGTATTCCTGTTAAAAAATGAATTCCAATAGTTGATACATTTACAAGGAGGAGTTCATAAGGTACCTTTTGACGATCTGCTTCAGGATCGTTCCATTTAACCATCCAATCATCGGCCATTTTGAATGCTTTCCACACTAACCCTAAAGGAAGCAAAGCTATGAATGCATAAACTGTTCCAAAATCAGTGAAGAAACTTAAAATTCCAATCAGCGCTACAGATGCAAAAGCCTCAATCATAAATTGTTTGTAAAGAGATAATGGTTTTTCTAATCTCATCCAGCCATCATTAACTGCCGTACGAACAACCCAAGTATTCTTTCCAACAGCAGCATCAGAAGGGGCGTCTTGGAATTGGTTTATCCAAACGATAAGCATTACTAACAAAGCAATTGGTACAGATGCAATCAAGGCTTCAGCCCAATTCCAAAGAGACAAATTATTATTATGTATTGGTGCAGTAAGAACATAATGTGCACCCATTACCATTACAGGCCCAAAACCTAAAGCTATTGCGATTTCTCCAAAACCCTTATACCCAAGTCTTATGGGATCACCTGTGTAGCCAAGTGCTAAAAAGGTTCCTATTATTCCAGTCCAAAGAATTGGTGTGTTGCCAAAAACAAAACCACTAATTTGTTGGTTTATATATAAACCAATACCAACTGTCCCAATAATACTCACCAACGCAGTTAAAAGTACTTGTCCAGGAGTCATTAAACCAACCTGAATCACTCTACTTCCTCCATTAAAAGGACTTGCGACTTTGTTTATCTCATCAGCATTTGAAGTATGATCAAAATAATCATTTGATGCATTAGTAGCTATCTGTGCAAGACAAGCACCACCTAACACAAGCCAAAACATGTTCCATGACCACGTACTGTTTAAATTTTCTGATTTTAGATCACTCCATGCCACTGATGCACCAATTAGTATTGGTGTAATAGTAGCTGTTAGAAAGGGGGCTCTAACAGTACGTAGCCACAGACCAACTCTTTTTAACGCTAGTTTAAAAGCGAACTTCACAGCAGAAGTTCTATTAGCTGGATATGTTTTCCACTCAAATTGCTCTTCCTGATAAAAGTCAACATATTTTACAGTTGTTGGTTTGATTCGGTAATAACCAACAACATCATTTTTCTTTAAAAATTCATCTTCCATATATTCTTTAAAAGCTTCAGTAGTTGAGAGAACCATTTCATAAGCTTTTTCTTTTTTATCTTCATCTTTGATTTTGTAACATTCTCCATCTATTTGTAAACCTCTAATCCCTTCTTGTCCTTTTGGCCATATGACAACATGAACTCTTGGATTTAGTCGGATTTGTTCAGCTTTTCTGGTTGGATTAAATGTAAAGAATACAAGATCTTCTCCATCACGAGCATAGAAAACTGAAGCACCAGATGAGTTTCCACCAACACTTGTAGCTATAAACATTCTGTCAGCAGAATCTAAAACATCCTCAATTTTTTTATCTAATACATCGTTCATTAAATTGAACTCTAATATGCTTGTGAAATAATGCACAAAGTCCTTAGTGTTTATTTCTTATGCATTTATTATTAAAAAGTATGTTTGATGTCTTCAAAACCGCTGAATTTAAAAGAGCTCTTACGTTTTATGTGCAGGAAGTAAAAAATAATCGTAAACACTTTTTAATTTCAATGTCGTCTGCCGTAATTTGGTGTTTCCTTGTTGTGTTACATCCATATCTCATAAAAAGAATTGTCGATGATGGTATTGTTGCTAATAATCGCCAAATAATTGTTGTCTTCATTTCTTTTTTAATAGTTATTGGTTACATAAGAGCGGCTTCAATAGGTATAAGAAGATACTTTAGTATGTCTGTTTCATTCAATGTTGAAGCAGAGATTCGAAATAGTATCTTTGGTCATATGCAAAAACTTGCATTTAAATATCATGATAAAGTGCCAACAGGTGAATTAATGGCGAGGGCATCAAGTGATGCATCACAAGTAAGACTCGCTTTTGCAATTGCACCTTTAGCAACCGCTAATGTATTTCTTCTTCTAATTCTTAGCATTACGCTTGTGTCTATAAGTTTTACCCTGGGAGTTATAGTTCTATTATCGATTCCGCTAGTTCTTTGGTTAGCTGGTATTTTTGCATCAAAGGCAATGGAAATCTCGTTGAGGGTAAAAGAGGCCGAAGCAGAGATGACCACTGAAGTTGAGGAACAATTAGGTGGTATTAGAGTTGTAAAAGCTTTCGGAAATGAAAATGAAGCATCAGAAAAAGTAGAAAGCTCAATAGGAAAAATTTATGATACCTCTATAGATTTTTTACATCTAAGAACAAGATTTGTTCCTATGTTTGAACTGATACCAATGATTATAACTTTGGTTGTCCTTTTGCTTGGAGGTTACCTTGCATTAAATGATTTAATCACGTTAGGCGACTTTATAGCTTTCACTCAATACGTCATATTATTAATTTGGCCACTCAGAATAACAGCTTGGTTCTTGTCTGAAATTCCTTCAAGTGTTTCAGCAGGAAATCGAATCTTACAGTTGTTGGACGAACAACCTTCAATTTTTAATAATGAAATGCTAGAGTCTTTTCCTGACAATGGAAATGGAAGTATTGAATTTGAAAATGTAAATTTTAGTTATGGCAATGAAAATATTTTTAGAGATCTTAGTTTTAAAGTTGGTGGTCAAAAAACAATTGCTATTGTTGGTGCAACCGGATCAGGAAAGTCAACACTAGCATATTTACTTCCAAGACTATATGATATCGATTCAGGAAATATAAAAATCGATGGAGTAGATATTGCAAATATTAAACTAGAAGAGCTAAGGAGTAATGTTAGTTTAGCTTTTGAGGAAAGTTTCTTATTTTCAAATTCAGCCAAAGATAATATTGCAATTGGTTCAATTGAGGCCTCTCAAGAGAAAGTTGAAGAAGCTGCAATAATTGCAAAAGCACACGAGTTTATATCACAATTACCAGAGACATATGAAACTAAAGTCGGTGAACGTGGCTATGGATTATCTGGTGGACAGCGTCAAAGAATTGCACTTGCACGTGCAATCGTAAGAAATCCAAAAATATTAATACTCGATGACGCTCTTTCTGCGGTTGATGCCTCAACCGAAGAAGAGATTAGGAATGAATTAAAGAATGTTATGAACAAAATGACAACTTTAATTATTACTAATAGGGTTCCAACTATTGAATTATGCGATGAGGTTTTATTTATAGAGGACGGAAAGATTAAAGCTCAAGGAAAACATAAAGACATTCTTGAGGATGTATCTTCGTATAGAAATTTATTCTTGGAAGAACAGAAAGTGCAAAATTAAGTTGAAAGATAAAACTTTTTCAAGATCTATGAAATTGGTTCCAGAGGTAATCAACAAATTTTTTATTAGCTCATTCATTGCTCTATTAGCAACAGGATTAAGAATGGTCGGACCAAATCTAATATCAAATGGAATAGATGACGGCGTATTGAAATCTGACTACAACTATGTTCTTCAACAATCTTTATTTTATTTTATTACATTAATTCTTCTGTATTTTGTCACTAGTCAGGCGTTGCTTTCAATAGGTATGGTAGGAGAGACCTATGTCCGAAGAGTGAGAGAAAAATTATTTAGACATATGTCTTCACTTGATATTAACTATTTCGAAAAAAATAAAACAGGTGTATTGGTTGCTCGACTAACTTCAGATATGCAGAGTTTAAATGAATTTGCGAGAGAAGGCGCAAGTAGTGTGATAACAGCGTTGTTAACAATATTTGGTGCTGTTGTTGCTGTCTTTTTGGTAGATGTTCAGTTATCCATACTTGCTTTTGTAATCATGCCGATATTGGCAATAGCAACTAAAATTTTCAGAAACTATGCTGACACAACTTATTGGGAGGTAAGAGAGTGGATAGGACAAGTGCTATCCTCTCTTCAGGAAGGCATTTCTGGTGTCAGAGTGATTCAAGCATATACCGATGAAGATACTCAAATAAAAAGATTTAAAAACGTCAATAAAGAACATTTCAAAGCAAACATGAGATCAGCAAGAAACATTGCAGTTTATTTTCCTTTTTTGGAATTTACAAGAGTGTCATCGATAGCAACAGTCTTATGGTTTGGCTCTCAGAGAATATCTGAAGGAACTCTTTCCGTTGGAGAATTGGTTGCACTTCTATTTTATTTGAACTATTTTTTTGACCCTCTCATCCAATTGTCATTTAATTACGATACATTGAGATCAGCGGGCTCCTCAATGAAGAAAGTTTTCTCAATTCTTGATGAAAAGCCTAATTTGAGCAAAAAAGGTGATGAGTTTCCTGATAATGATTTAGAAAAGACAGTTGAATTTGATAATGTATCTTTTTCATATGGAAGAGAAAATGTCTTGCATGGAGTTTCATTTTCAATAAATAAAGGAGACAAGATTGCAATTGTCGGAGAAACGGGAGCGGGTAAAAGCACTATTGCAAAATTAATTCTAAGATTTTATCTTCCCACAAATGGCAGTATGAAATATTTTGGTGTCGATTCTAACGATGTTGATGAAGATTGGGTTAGAGAAAATGTTGCATTTGTTCCACAAGAAAGCTTCTTGTTCAGAGGAACAATTCGGGAAAATCTCATGTATTCAAAACCTGATTTTGAATCTTTAGAAGAGGAATTATCTTCTATAGGTGTTCTTGATTGGTTTGATAGATATGAAAACAAGCTTGATCAAGAGGTTGGAGAAAGAGGTGGAAATATTTCAGCAGGGGAAAGACAATTTGTAGCTCTTTTAAGAGCTGTATTAGCAAAACGAAAAATTATTGTCTTTGACGAGGCAACAGCCAATTTAGACATTGAATCTGAGTCGTCAATTTTAGATGCAACCGAAAAACTTTTGGCTTTTCAAACTTCCATAGTTATTGCTCATAGGCTCGAAACAGTTTTAAATGCTGAAAAAATAATGGTGATGGAAAATGGAAATTTAATTGGTTTTGACAGCCATAACAATTTGTTAAAAAATAATCAGACTTACAGAGACCTTTTTTCTGCCTGGAACTTAGTTAACGATCTTTAATTCTATTATTAGCCAAATCACAATACTCTTTATTTATTTCGTAACCGACATACTTTCTATTTGAATTTAAAGCAGCCAAAGCTGTTGTTCCACTTCCCATAAATGGATCCAGTATTAATTCATCCTTATAAGAATATAAATTTATAAATCTATCAACTAGTTCTTCAGGAAAAGGTGCTGGATGGCCAATTTTTTTTGCCTTTGCTGGAAGAATGTTCCATATTGAAAGTGTTGAATCCATAAATTCTTCTTTGTCAATTGTAGATACACCTTCCTTATTTCTATTTAATGATTCTTTTGAAAATACCAAACAGTATTCATGAAGATCTCTAATCACTGGATTTGAAGCAGATAACCAACTGCCCCAAGCAAAGTTTGCATTAGCACCTTTAGATTTTTGCCAAATTATTTCACCCCTCATAATGAATCCTAATTTAGTCAACATGTCCGTAAATTGATCTGAGAAAGGTATATAAGGCTTCCTTCCTAAATTTGCTACATTAACAATTAGACGACCTCCTGATTCTGTAACTCTGTAAACTTCTTGAAAACATGATTCCATTAACTTCCAATATTTTTTGTCATCAAGATCAAGATCACTTAATTTGCCAACGTTGTATGGAGGTGAAGTAACCGTTAAAGAGACACAATTATCAATTAACTCACTCATATCTTCGGCGCTTTTATTAAATATTTTATTTTTTAACTTTGATACATTGTTTTCTGATTGTGTTTCAAAGTTAGTCTCAGTTTGAAATTTTGAAACAAATCCTTTTCTTGAACCTGATCCATCTTTATAAACTGATTCTTTTGACATGATCTATTACGTTATTTCCTTAAAACCAAATTCTATTTCTTCTTTACTTTCTAACTCCAAGATTTCTTCAGTTAAATTTTCATAATTTTTATGTTGCAAATAAGCCAAGTTACTTATTTTTAAAATTTCATCAGTAGGTGGACTTTCTGAAACCCATAAAATTCTTTTAAGGGTACTTTCTTTAATAGCACTCAGAAAAACATTTCTAAGATCCGAATTGATATCTTCAAAAAATACGCCACAAAATGCACCGTGTGAAGCTGTTGAGATGTGAGTATCATCTAAAATATCACCTATTGCTTTTTTTCCAGGAATAGATTTATTAAATGTATCTTCTAATTGATCAGATAGAAACACCCTCAAATCACCATTTTGCAAAGATAGTTTTTCAACAATTTCTTTTTCAGAACTATTAGATGGATTTACACATATAACAGGCATCAATTAAAGTTTAATTTATAATAAGAGAAATCTATATTCATTGCTCTTATTATTGAAACGAGACTTAACTAGAATTAGATTATGACTGACGTAGATATAGATATTGGTAAATACTCTTTGGGGTGGTCTGACCCTGAAAAGAATGTTTTTAAACCTGAAAAAGGATTGAATGAAGACATTATTAGAAAAATGTCTGAAATTAAAGAAGAGCCAGAATGGATGCTCGATTTTAGATTAAAAGCATATAAAAGATTTCTTGATAAACCTATGCCTGAATGGGTAGCTAAAGATAAACTAAATAAATTAGATTTCGATGATATCTATTACTACATCAAACCAACTGAAAATCAGGCAGATTCATGGGATGAAGTACCTGAAGAGATCAAACAAACCTATGAAAAATTAGGTATTCCTGAAGCAGAAAGAAGTTACCTTGCAGGAGTTACAGCACAATACGAAAGTGAAGTTGTTTATCACAAAAATCGTGAAGATCTTGAGAAATTAGGTGTTCTATTTTGTGACATGGACACTGCTGTCAGAGAATATCCTGAACTTGTTAAAGAATATTTTGGAACAGTTATTCCTCCTGGAGACAATAAATTTGCAGCATTAAATTCTGCAGTATGGTCTGGTGGATCTTTTATTTATGTACCAAAAGGCGTTCATGTTGAAGATCCTCTGCAGGCATATTTCAGAATCAATGCTGAGAATATGGGCCAATTTGAAAGAACCTTAATTCTTGTTGATGAGGGAGCATCAGTTCATTATATAGAGGGATGTTCAGCACCTGTTTACACAACAGATTCATTGCACTCAGCAGTGGTTGAAATTGTAGTAAAGGCATCGGGTACTTGCAGATATACAACAATCCAAAACTGGTCAAATGATGTTTATAACTTAGTGACAAAAAGAGCACAAGCATATGGCAATGCAACAATGGAATGGATCGATGCAAACCTTGGTTCAGGATTAACAGTAAAATATCCATCTGTTTACTTGATGGAGCCAGGAGCTCATGGTGAGGTTTTGTCAGTCGCATTTGCAAATAGTGGCCAACATCAGGACACAGGTGCAAAGATGGTACATCTTGCTCCTGATACTACTTCCTTGATTACTTCAAAATCTATTTCAAAAGGCGGTGGAAGAGGAGCCTATAGAGGTTTAGTTAGAGTAGAGGACGGTTCTGAAACAGCAAAAAGTTTTGTAAGATGTGATGCACTGATTTTAGATGATGAATCAAGATCAGATACATATCCTTATATGGAGATTGAAGAATCTTCAGCAGAAATTGGCCATGAAGCAACAGTTTCAAAAGTTGGAGAAGATCAGCTTTTTTACTTGATGAGTCGCGGGCTTTCCGAAGAAGAGGCAACTTCAATGATCGTTGCGGGCTTTGTCGAAGAATTTACAAAAACACTTCCAATGGAATATGCAATGGAATTTAACAAATTAATCGAACTCAATATGATTGAGGCCGGTGCCGTAGGTTAATTGCATAGGAAGTAATTTGAACACAAAATTAGTTGAAAAAAATCTTGGAAAAATAACATCTAAAGATTTTCCTGATATATCTGTAAAAAATGAAGACTGGAAATACACAGGAAAAAATGTGTATTCAGTCAATGAATTTGAAATTGGTAAACCTGTAAATATTGAAAAAGATGAAACATTTAACATTGATTCAAATTGTCACGAATTTGTTGTTAACGTTGAAGAAGAAAAAATAGAAGTCACAGACATTGCAAATATAAAGAAACCAATCATCGACGAATCAATTAAAAGACCATTAGATAAATTTTTAGTTGAACAATTTGAGAAATTAACTGGTGGATTTCAACTTAATGTTAAAGATGACTTTAGTCAGTACTATTCAATTAATTTTCAAAATGAGGAAACAGCAGTCCCATATCTAGGTGTAAATGTAGCAAAAAATAAATCAGGTAAACTCCTATTAAATTTTGGTGATTTGGTAAATGGCAATATATTTCCTGCAATAGAATTATTTCTAGAACAGAATGCAACTCTAGAATTGATTATCAATGTAACATCAAAAAATGACATAAGTATTGTCAATAATCTTTACGCCAAACTTTTAAATGATGCAAATCTATCTGTTCATATGGTCAGTACTGGTTGTTTGTTTTCTAGATCAAGATTAGATATTGATTTATATGGCAATGGTTCTGGATTTGAAATTGATGGTGTATATTTTGGAGAGAATGCTCAGATACATGACACAAGAGTATTTGTGAATCACCTAGGCAAAAGCACAACATCAAATATGATTACCAAAGGTGTATTAGGTGATGAAAGTTCTTCTATATTTACAGGTACTATACATATTGCTGAGGGAGCTGTTAAAACAGAATCGCAGCAAGAAAATAGAAACATAATTCTAACTGAAAAAGCATCAGCGCAATCTGTTCCAAACTTAGAGATTCTTTGTGATGACGTTATTTGTGGACATGGTTCATCAGTTGGGCCAATTGATGAAACTCTATATCACTATGTTATGTCTAGAGGCATAAATAAAGAAGATGCTGAAAAATTATTAATTAAAGGTTTCTTTAATGAAGTAATCAATGAGGATGCTTGGGAAATTATTCATGATGAAGTTGCAGATACTTTAGCTAAAAAGTATGAAAATATCTTAGGAAGAAAATCAGATGAAAGTTAAAACCATAAACACATCAGAAGTAAATGAAAATTCTGTAAGAGTTGTAAGTATTGATGATAAAGACATAGCAATTTTTAATGTTGAGGGTGAATACTTTGCCATAGACGATATGTGTTCCCACGCAGAAGCATCACTTGCTGAAGGAGAAGTATTTGATTGTAAAATTGAATGTCCATTGCACGGTGCAGAATTTGATTTAAAAACAGGAGAGGCTGTAACTTTACCTGCAACTAAACCAGTTGCTACATATGAAATTACTGTCGAAGATGAAGTTATTTGTTTAGAAATGGAAGACAATGCTTAAAATAGAAAACCTAAAAGCCTCAATTGGTGATGTTGAAATTCTAAAGGGGATAGATTTAGAGATAAGCAGTGGAGAACTCCATGCAGTCATGGGACCAAATGGTTCAGGAAAATCAACTCTTTGTCATGTACTTATGGGTAATACTGATTATGAAAAAGAAGGTAAGGTGACACTTAATGGAGATGACGTATTATCAATTCCACAGTTTGAAAGAGCAGAAAAAGGAATTTTTCAATCATTTCAATATCCCGTAGGTTTACCAGGTGTTACGTTAAAAGAATTTACAGAATCGTTCTTAGAAAATGTAGATGAAGATGAGCTAATTGAAACATCTAAAAGATTTAACTTAGAAGAATTCTTAGATCGTGATGTAAACGTTGATCTATCTGGTGGGGAGAAAAAAAGATCAGAATTATTTCAATTATCATTGATGAAGCCATCTTTAGCCCTTCTTGATGAAATAGACTCAGGTTTAGATATTGATGCAATTAAATCTGTTGCATCTTTGATTAACGAAAATAGAGATGAAAAAACATCCTATATATTAGTTACTCACTACAGCAGAATACTGAAATATCTTGATGTTGATAAAGTCCACATTGTTGTTAACGGTAAAATCGTTAAATCAGGTTCAGATGAATTGATTGAAGAAGTCGATTCTGGTGGATACACTCAATATCAGGAAGAAAATTGAATAAAAAAGAAACAAGAATAGAAAAAGACTCAATGGGTGAATTTGAAGTACCTATTGATGCTATGTATGGTGCTTCAACTGCAAGAGCAATTGAAAATTTTCCAATTTCAGAACTTAAGTTCTCTCGATCATTTATAAGAGCACTTGGTGAAATTAAAAAAGCTTGTGCTGTAGTAAATCAAGATAATAAATTATTAGGTAAAAAAATAGCAACTGCAATTATTGATGGTGCTGAAGAGGTAATCTCAGGTAATCATGACAAAGATTTTGCTGTTGATATTTTCCAAACAGGATCAGGCACTTCTACAAATATGAATGCAAATGAAATCATTGCAAAAATAGCATCTGATAAAACTGGTGAATCAATACATCCAAACGACCATGTAAATATGAGTCAATCATCAAATGATGTTATTCCAACAGCTACAAATGTTGCTGCTGTAATAGATGTTACTGAAGGGCTCATCCCTGAATTAGATAATCTTATTTCATTACTTAATGAAAAGGCAAAACAGTGGGAGAAAGTCTATAAAAATGGAAGGACTCATCTAATGGATGCAACACCTGTTAGTTTAGGCCAAGAATTTTCTGGATATGCTGACCTCATTAATGAAAGAATGGGGGACATTAAAGCTTCTTTAGATAATGTTCAGAAATTAGCAATTGGGGGTACCGCCGTTGGTACTGGAATAAATGCTCCTGATAATTTTGGGGCCGATGTTGCAAGCGAACTTCAGTCATCAATTGGTATACCTTTTAAAGAAGTTGAAAATCATTTCACAAGACAAGGATCAAGAGAAGAAGTGGTTCATTTATCAAGTGCTTTGAAGGCACTTGCAGTATCGCTCTTTAAAATTGCAAATGATATTAGATGGATGGGTAGTGGACCAGTGTCTGGATTAGGAGATTTGAAGATCCCTGCTTTGCAACCAGGATCATCAATAATGCCAGGAAAAGTAAATCCTGTAATTCCTGAAATGATGATGCAGGTATCAGCTCAAGTTATTGGAAACGATACAACTATTACGTTTTCATCAGCGAATGGAAATTTTGAGCTCAACACAATGCTTCCTGTAATGGCTCACAATCTACTTGAAAGTATTGCTTTACTCACTACTGGAGTGAGTGTGTTTGGGGAAAAACTAATTAAAGACTTAGAAGCAAACACTGAAAAGCTAAATGAAGATACTCAAAAAAACTCAATCCTAGTTACAGCACTTGTACCAAAGCTTGGGTATGATGTTGCTGCTGAAGTAGCTAAAGAAGCTATGGAAAGTGGATTAACAATTAAAGATGTATTGCTTAGCAAGGAATTAATGTCAGAGGGTGATATTGATGATCTTTTGGATATTGAGAAGCTTATCTAGTGATTAATAAAATCGCTATTGCCTCTGATCATGCAGGTTTTGAATTAAAACAATTATTAATAGAATCTTTATCTTCTGATCTTGAAATTGAGGACTTAGGAACTGATAGTTTGGAACCTTGTGATTTTCCAGATTATGCAACGAAAGTATCCGAATTCGTTTTGGATAATGAAGACACAAAGGGAGTTTTAATCTGTGGGACAGGTGTTGGCATGTCTATTGCAGCAAATAAAGTAAAAGGTATAAGAGCTTCTAATGTCACTAATGTAAAAACCGCTATTCAATCTGTTGAGCATAATGATGTAAATGTTCTATGTCTCGGTTCGGAAAATCTTGATATTGAGGCTGCAAAAGAAATAACTGAGTCATTTTTAAATTCCTCTTTTTTAAATGAGGAAAGATACATAAATAGAATTAATAAACTTAGCTAATTAAGGTATAAATTTGTTTTTACCTTCAAAAACCTTTGTCCCATTTATATAGCTATAGTATTTTCTACATTCACAAGCTAAATATTCTATATCTATTGGATTAAAACCACGTTTTGCTTCAGGCCAGTATGTTTTTTGAAGTTCAATCATTTTTTCACCAACTTCTTGGTGGGAACTTAAACCAAGATGATTTTGTAATCTATCCAGATAAGCAACAGCACCTATTCCTGTAGGAACCTCACTTTCAATTGGAATAATATCGGGTCTAAACCAAGCAATATCAATCACTGCCATGAAAATTGGAAAATCATTTTGCATCTGAAATTCTTTATTTATGTTGTTGGTTGCAGTAATTACACTTTTGTTTGATGATTTAAGAATGTTTAATAAAGAACCTTGTATCTCGTAAAATAATTTAGTTGCAGCATCAATTCTTGAGTATTGTTTACCTTTCCATGTAACTGGTTCAACCGGATATGCAGTTTCATTACACCATGGATCAATACTTTCTAATTTATTTTTTAAGTTTTCAGGATTATTTAAATCATCGGGCGTTAAAGTATCTAAAACTTCTTGCCTATTGCACCACCTTGCAAAAAATACAGCGTTAATAAGTTTTGATGGCTCTTCATTTAAATTATCCGCAAAATTAATAATTGATTTACTAACTCGATCATCTTCTCTAAAGACATTCAAGAACCTTCCATTTTGAAAAATTTCATCTGCACTCCATGGAAAATCTTCACCATTTTCTCGTGAAATTCTTATCTTTTCTCGTTCTTTACAGAAATCAAAAAAGCTTTTTACTGGATCTTCTATTTCAAGACCATCTAAAGCTGAGGCATACTTATTTTCTATCATCTTTATATTGATAACTGCCAAATAGCTTTAACCCAGTCATCTTGAATTTCATTTCTAGCGAATACAACAATACCTAATGCTCCGTCTTCATAGACTTCTCTCATAGAAGTACCAGTTGTATAAACATCATCACAAATTAGTAGTGGATCTGTATCATTATTTGAACAGTAAGGTTTTAATGCTTTTTCAAACGGTATGCCGCCACGTGGAATACCTTTGACATTTCTAAAAGTCATTTTCTCACTAACTATTTTTGCTAATGCTTCGTAGTCATTTTCATCTAGTGCATCACATTCCACTTTCCATGTAAGTGGTAAGCCAGCATGAGAGATGAAATCTTCTTTAATAAATAAATTCATATTAACTTCCTTAATTTTAGTGGATTGAAACAAACAGTACCCAAACTAATATGATCGGCACCAATATTTTTGTAGTACTCTATATCTTTTAGAGAATCAATACCTCCACCTGCAATAACTTCAATATCAGGATAAGAATCTTTAATGTGTTTAACAAACTTTGAAGTATATGGGATTAACTCTTTACCACTTAGTCCTCCTTTATCTATTGGTAATGTATTGCATGCATGAATCTGTTTGAATCTAAATTTGTTGATGTACTCATCCAATTCCTGAAAAGTAGTAAGTGGCGAAATTTTTCCTATGTACCAGTTTCTTGTATCTGGCTCAAAATCTTCAATTCCGTCAATGTAATGTGCGTCTATATTTGGACATGACATATTGACTTCAATATTGAAATCATTTGGTATTCTCTCCGCAAATAATCTCCAGTCATCTTTTTCTATTCCTGCAATTGAAAAGACTTCACCAGTCTTATGTTTAGGAAGCCCAATTGTTAAACCAGGATTTCTTAAACCAATTTTGTTAACCCATCCACGTTTTGTATATCGTAAAGTTTTAACTATTTGAACAATTCGACCTGTTCTTTTTTCAACAGTCCAACTACCAGATACGGAAATAGTATTTTTAGTCTTTATGTAGTTTCCAAAAGGTGCTGCAATAAATTTATTCATACTTCTAATTCATTTATTACCATTTCAGGATTATTTTTAATTGATCGTCCCATAACAATATATTTTGCTCCAAGCTCGATAGCCTTTTTAGGAGTAGTTATGTTTTTTTGATCTCCATGTAAATCATTTTCTAATCTAATGCCTGGTGTAACAATTAGATCAAATAAATTTGCTGTATTAGCAATTTCAGATGCTGGACAAATAACGCCTTCTAAATTTGAGTCTTTAGCTATTTGAAACTCATCTTTAACAATCTTGCTTGTATTTGAATCAACTGATTTACTTGTTAAAGCACTACTGACTCCAAGAAGATTTAAATCTTTACTTTTTTTATCCACAGCTTCTGATAATGCTTCTTTCCCAGATGATATATGTAAAGTTAAATAGTCTGCTCCAATATTTGAAACTGAAGCAGCCGCTTCACCTACAGTGTTTGGGATGTCATGTAGTTTTAAATCTAAAAAAACAACCCACCCATCATTCTTAAGTTGTTCAACACATGAAGGGCCTTCAGAAGTAAAAAGTTCTAATCCAACTTTTACCCCATAAATATGATCCTTTAAGATATCTAATTGTTCTTTAAATTCTTTTAGGGATTTACCATCCAGTGCAAAGAAAATTGGTTTAACTGACATCTTGTATGACCTCCAGATCATCTAACACTAAGTTCTGATTTAAAAAAGCTTCAATAAATGCATCAGCTTCTCTTACAGACGAAACAACCGCCACTCCAGTTTCATGTGATAAACGTCTAATTTTCCAACCATCTGACAATTCATTTGCATATGTTGGTGTATTGATTACTAAAGAAACTAATTTATTTTCAATTATTGTTAACGAAGTTTGTCCTAAGTCATCAGCTTTACCAACTATTACTGAATCAATACCATTAGTTTCAAGAAATTTTCCTGTTCCTTCAGTTGAGTAAAGTGTGAAGCCAAGTTCAAGATATTTATTGACTGTCTGAATAAAATTTGGCTTTTCGCTGTCACTTAAAGTTACAAATATCCCTTTCTCTTTATTATTAATTTCTACACCTGCAGCTGCATATGCTTTATTTAATGCAGTACCAAACTCTTTTCCAACTCCTAATACTTCACCAGTTGCTTTCATTTCCGGTCCTAACATAGTGTCTTCAGCTGGAAATCTAGACCATGGAAATATAGCCTTTTTAATTGCAACTTTATTTGATGAACTACTCAAGTATTTAGTCTTATTTCTAACTTCATCAATTGAATAACCAAGCATTAATAATGTTCCAGCTTTAATAATTTGATTGCCGGTTACTTTTGCAACAAATGGCATCGTTCTTGATGCTCTAGGATTCGCCTCTAATATAAATAATTCTTCATCTTTAATGGCAAATTGTATATTTAGAAGTCCCTTTACATTCAGACCTAAAGCAAGCTTTTTACTTTTTTCCTCTACCTCTTTCAACATTTCCTCATTAACACTATAAGGTGGAATGACCGCTGTAGAATCACCACTATGTACTCCAGCAGGCTCAAGATGTTCTAAAATTCCTGCAATATAAACTTCTTTTCCATCAGAAATTAAGTCAACATCAATTTCAATAGTGTCCGTTAAAAACTGATCAACCAAAAGGGGACCAGATTTAAATGGATTACCATCTTCATCTGCACTCGCTAATATATCCAAATAATTTTCAAGTTCTTCATCACTTTGAACAACTCTCATGGCTCTTCCACCTAATACATAACTTGGCCGTAACAAGACTGGAAAACCTATTTCTTTTACAGCTTCAACTAACTCATTCTCATTTTTTGCGATTTTAGACTCTGGTTGTCGAATATTCTGATCTAAACATAGTTTTTGAAATAGATCTCTATCTTCTGTTTTGTCAATTACATCTAATGATGATCCAGCAATATTAAAACCTTCTTTGGATATATTTTTTGCAAGTTTTAATGGAGTTTGACCTCCAAGTTGAATTATTACCGAATCAGGCTTTTCTCTATTTAGTACAGATTTTACTTCTCTCCATGTAAGAGGCTCAAAATATAGTTTATCTGCAGTATCGTAGTCTGTAGAAACCGTTTCCGGATTTGAGTTTATCATTATTGCTTCAAATCCATTTTCTTTTAATGAACTGATTCCATGAACACAGCAATAATCAAACTCAATTCCTTGGCCAATTCTATTTGGACCCGATCCAATAACTACAACCTTCTTCTTGTCAGTTGTTGTATCGTCGTTACTTACACCATTTGTTGAATATAAGTAAGGCGTTTTGGACTCGAACTCTGCAGAACATGTATCAACTAACTTATAAACTCTATTATTTTCTAATTCATTTTTAGACTCTTTATTATCAAGATCTTCTTCCGTCCATCCAAGCATTTTCAGAACAGAGGATGGAGTATTTTCAGGGTTAACATTAAAACTTTTTTCAATTTCTTGTAAAAACCATATATCTACAGAGGATATTTTTGCTATGTCTTCAAGTGGCCAGTTTCTTCTAATCGCTTCAAGGATCGCAAATATTCTTCTAGGTCTAGGTGTTCTGATTTCATCTTGTAGAATTTCTTTTGGCATTCCTATAAACCTATTGTCTATATTTCTTATTCCTGATTTACCAATTTCGAGTGACCTAATGGCTTTAGTTAAGCTTTCTGTAAAAGTAGAAGCTATTGACATAACTTCACCCACACTCTGCATTGATGTGCCTAATATGTCATCTGTTGATGGAAATTTTGGAAAATCAAATCTAGGAATTTTAACCACAACATAATCTTGGACGGGTTCAAAACTAGCCGGTGTTGTTCCAGTTATGTCATTTTCAAGTTCAGTTAAGTTGTAACCTACTGCCAACAGGGCAGCAAACTTGGCAATAGGAAATCCAGTTGCTTTTGAAGCTAGAGCAGACGACCTTGAGACCCTAGGATTCATCTCAATTATTCTTCTATCTCCATTTTCAGGGTTTATAGCAAATTGAACATTGCTACCACCAGTTGCTATTCCAATAGTGTCCAAACAAAGTAGTGCCTCATCCCTCATAGTTTGATATTCTTTATCAGATAATGTTTGAATAGGAGCAACTGTTATTGAGTCTCCAGTATGGACACCCATGGGATCAAAATTTTCTATTCCGCAAACAATTACACCATTACCATCACTATCTCTCATTACTTCAAGTTCGAATTCTTTCCATCCATATATTGATTCTTCAATTAAGACTTCCTGAGTAGGAGAAGCATTAAACGCGTCAGATAATTTTGATTTAAAGTCTTCTTCATTATTCACTACACTTGTTCCACCACCACCAAGAATAAATGATGGTCTTAGCATTAATGGAAAACCAATTTCTTTACTAGCGCTTATTCCCTCATCAAAAGATTTAGCATAAGTTGCCTTAAGTGTTTTAATACCAACTCCATCCATAGCTTCTTTAAATTTCCATCTGTTTTCTGCAATCTCAATAGCATTGGCCGAGGCTCCAAGAAGTTCCACATTATTTTCTTTTAAAACACCACTTTTTTCTAATTCAATCGATAAGTTAAGTGCAGTTTGTCCTCCTAATGTTGGTAAAACAGCATCAGGCTTTTCTATTTCGATTATTTTTTTTAGGTAGTCGTGAGTTAAAGGCTCGATGTATGTGGCATGTGCCATTTCTGGATCTGTCATAATAGTTGCTGGATTTGAATTAACTAGAATTACACGAAATCCTTCTTTTTTAAGTGCTTTAGCTGCTTGAGATCCTGAATAATCAAACTCGCAAGCTTGACCTATAACAATTGGTCCCGAACCAATTATCAAAATACTCTTAATTTCTTTATTTTTTGCCATAGTTATTCTCAATCATTTCAAAAAAAGGATTAAAAATTTGTAATCCATCAGTTGTACCAGGTCCTGATTCTGGATGAAATTGAACTGAGTACGCCATGGAATCCCAAAGACTAATTCCTTCATTTGTTCCATCATTTAAATTCCTTGCAAAGACACTAATGTTTCCAAAATTTTCATGCTCAAACCCATCTTCAAACTCCTCAATAGAGAAACCATGGTTCTGTGCGGTTATTAGTGCTTTTTTTATTCCCTCTATTTCAACTGGGTGATTTGAACCATGATGACCAAATTGCATTTTTTTAACTTTAAGACCACAAGCCAAAGCAAGTATTTGATGACCAAGACAAATTCCAAATATTGGAAGTTTTCCTATAAGGTTTTGAACGGTATCTATTACTGTAAGCAATGATCTTGGGTCACCTGGTCCGTTCGAAATTAAAAGACCTTTTAAATTCATTTTTAAAATCTCATTTGATGTCGTAGAGGGGGAGATCATTACAACTTTGTAATCATGGTCTTCAAGCACTTTTATAATGCTTCTTTTAGCTCCAAGATCTATAATTCCAATCTTTCCTTCAGTTGGAGTGTTTTCATTATTCTGGTTTCCTGCAGTCATTGCTGAACTGTCACCAAGAATATTTTTTGCTTTTGATAAAATTTCCTTTAAATCTCTTGTATCGACATCTATACCAAGTGCAAACATACTCGAACCGTTGTCTCTTAGATATTTTGTTATATTTCTTACATCAAATCCACCACTGTATGGAATCTCATATTCTTTCAACCATGACGTTATTGATTTCTCAGATCTCCATGAAGATGGAGTGTTTGTAAAAGAATTTCCAATTGCTGCTTCAATTTTTGGTTTATTGGATTCAAAATCATTTTTTGACATACCGTAATTTCCTATATGTGAGGAAGTAAAAGTTACAATCTGATTTATATATGATGGATCACTTAATATTTCGACAAACCCAGTCATCGCTGTATTGAAAATAAGTTCTCCAGTTGTTGGCTCAAATATTTCAGTTGTCCAACCTAGAAATTCATCACCATTTTGATTCAACAGAATTGCTTTTTTATACACCTGAAAGAACCCTTACAATTTCTATATTTTCATTTTCAAATAATGAATTTTTGAATTTTGATTTTGTAATAAAAACTGACTTTGATTTCTTCCATGTATTTACCGTCTTGGGAATTTCGTAACCAAGTTCATTGAGTATTTTTGTAGGATTTACGACTAAAAATTTCAACATTTGATCTATATCAAAAATATTTGAACTATAAATCAAGGGAAAAGCTGATTCAAGACCAACAACGCCACGATTAGCATCCTTAAAAGGGACATTTTTAGTTTCTGCTTTATGAGGTGCGTGATCTGTAGCAATGACATCTATAATTTCAGACTGTAAGCCATCAACCAATCCCTCTCTGTCCTTTTCAGTTCTGAGGGGTGGGTACATCTTAAATAGTCCATTATTTGTGTCTAAATTTTCATTATTTAGAAGTATATGATGTGGTGTTACTTCCGCAGTGACAGGAAGACCCTCTTGTTTTGCTTTTTTTATCAGCTGAACACTTTCAAAAGTTGAAAGGTGCTGAGCATGGTATCTTGTCCCGTATTTTTCAGATAAACTTAAGTCTCTTTCAAGAACTTCCAACTCCTCATCATTATTTATTGGAATCAAGTCACTATCACTATTTGGTGGAGCAATATCACCAGGCTTGGAGTGACAACTTTTTTCACAATGTTGAAAGACTGCACCACCAAGTTTGCTAATTTGTTTAAATGCCTCATCAGCTAAATGATCATCAATTAAAGATTTTCCATCATCTGAAAAAATTGTGATACCGTTTTCAACGAATTCTTTATAATTAACAAGTTCTTTTCCTTCTAAATTTATGGTCAATGAGCCAACACGGTGTACCTTTGTTTTTAATTTTTTGTCTATTTCCTCTGCAATTCGTAGGTTTTTGATTGAGTCAATAGGTATTTCAGAATTTGGCATTGCGAGGATTGTTGAGAAACCACCATTAATTGCTGAATCATCGATATCGATGAAAGGAAATTTATTATTGTCAGGATATCTTGTATGGGTATGTAGATCGATAAATCCAGGAATTTCAATCATATTTCATCCCTTACATATTTGAAGGCTGTAACTCGTGAAGGTATTGCGTGTAAAAGCTGGTCTTTATATTTCATTTTGCTATCTTCAATAGCTTCTTTAGAAATCTCAATACCAATATTGATTGGCATTGGATGAAGAACAGCTAAATCACTTTGAGATTTACTTAAAACTTCATTTGTAAGTTGATAACTATTTATGTATTCGTCAAAGCTTAGTTCTTCATTGTCTTCTAATCTTTCTTTCTGTATTCTTAGAAGTTCTATTGCGTTAGAATTTTCAAATACTTCATCCCATGATTGATAAATTTCAAGGTCATTTTTATTGTCGGGTAATAGTTTTTTATCTGTAAAGACACCAACTTTGAATCCTAATATATTTAGGAGCTGTCTTCCAGATTCAAAAACTCTTGAATGTTTTACGTCCCCAACATAAGTTACAGGGGTACGTTTTTCATTGATTTTATTCAGGCTATATAGTGTAGATATATCTATCAATGCTTGAGTTGGATGAGATTTATTTCCAAAACCAGCACTTATAACACTGATGTTATTAAATTCTCGATAATCATCGATATTATTTTCTTTTGTCCTTAATACTAAAACTTCAATACCCATAGAAACATATGTCTCTATCTCATGTTTAAGAATTTCCCCTTTTTGTTTCGCCGATACTACATCTGAAGTTTCGAAAGTTTTAATTCCAAGTTTATCTGCTGCTATTGCAAAAGAAAGTCTCGTTCTTGTTGAAGGTTCGTCAAACTTTAATAGAGCTAAAGAGCCGAGATTTTCTAGTTTAACTTCAAGACTTCTAGTTTTGTCAATTAGATTTTCTAAATGATTTTTGTTTACATCTTGAAAATCTAAAAGATGTTTCATTTCTATGTAACCTCGACCTTGTCTTCGTTATCTATTTCTTTCAAAAAAACGGAAACATACTCATCTTGATTAGTTGGTATATTTTTACCTACAAATTTAGGGGTGATAGGTAATTCTCTATGTCCTCGGTCAATTAAACATAAAAGTGAAATAGATTTAGGTCGACCAGAGTACATTACAGCTTCAATAGATGCCCTTAATGTTCTGCCGGTATAAATAACGTCATCAATTAATATAACTTCTCTATCTTTTGGTGATATAGCAAGATTGTTCTTTTTTGGATTCTTATCTAAATCATCTCTGAACGGTAAGTAATCTACTTTTCCTATGTCGTGTTTAAAGTTTTCGCTCAATAAATTATTAGATATCCTTTGAGCTAGAAGATCTCCTCTTTTTGGTATGCCTAATAAGTATGGATTATCTGTGTTTGATTCAATGATTTCTTTACTGAGGCGGAATAGAATTTTATCTATTGTCATTTTATCCTTTCAATGCTCGCTGACATTGTTTAAAGCTATATATATATTACCAAACTTGTTGAATACGTTTGGTTAATTATCTATTTTCTCGAAAAAATGGAACTCCAATATTTCTAGGTGCTCCTGTCTTTCCTCCTTTATAGATTGTAAGAATAACTAAAACCAAAATCGTAATTACGTATGGAGTTATTTTTACTATGTAAGGACTTAATTCAAAACCATAAGTTTGTAATCTTGGAACCAAGGCTTCTAGAAATCCAAACAAAAGTGCACCCAAAGCAGTTCTATATGGCTTCCAACCCCCAAATATAACAAGTGCTAAAGCAATCCAGCCTCTTCCTGAAGTCATGTTATCAGTCCAATATGGAACATAACTTAGTGTGAGATAAACACCTGAAAGTCCTGCAAATGCACCTCCTACACAAGTTGCGATAAATTGTGTTTTTGCAACTTTTAAACCCATTGAATCTGATGATTTAGAGTCCTCCCCGACAGCTTCAAGCCTTCTACCAAACATTGTTCGTTTTAATACAAAGGATGTAGATATCATTAAAACAACAGCTAAATAAAAGATTATATTTTGGCTGATTAAGACCTCAATTATATTTGAAGGTTCTGTTATTGAGCTAACACTTTCTAATTTTGTAACAAGCTTTCTTCCGACGTAATTTTTCCCAAGTAATGATGAGAGGGCTAAACCTAAAATTGTAAGAATCAATCCTGAGACTGTTTGGTCTTGTTTTAAAACAACAGTAACAAGTGCATGTATTGATGCAAAGATAGAGGAAGACAAAACACCAACTAAAACTGCCAGGAATATATTTTCCGTATTAATTGCTGTCATGAAGCCAGTTACCGCACCAACTGAGATCATACCTTCTACTCCAAGGTTGAGTATTCCAGATTTTTCGGTAATTAATTCTCCCAATGCAGCAATGAATAACAAAGTTGCTGCTTGCAATGTTGCATTTAAAAGTCCAATAAGTTGAATATCAATCATTTTCTACTCTTTTTATTTGATAAGTAAAGAAAAATTGAATTATAAGTGCACCAAAAAGAGTTGAAGCCTGAATTATATCTGCAATATAAGTACTTACTCCAATTGTTTGTATTACAGATCCACCAATTGAGAGAGCACCAAATAAAGAACCAACTAAGAAAATTCCAAGTGGTCTCATGCCAGTAATTGCAGCAACAATTATTGCCGTATATCCAAAACCTTGCGAAATTCCAGTAGAGACTCTGTGTGTTTGGCTTAACAATTCGATAGCACCTGCAAGTCCAGCAAAACCTCCGCCAATCAACATGGCAATAAAAGCTTTTTGTTTTGCATTAATTCCTGCATAAATAGCAGTCATTGCAGACCCACCAGCAATTCTCATTTCAAAACCAAATACAGATTTATTTTTGAGATAATGAGCTACGAAAGTAAAAAGTATACATATTAAAAACCCAAAACTAAGCTTCCCAATTACTGTCGGTAAAAATACTTCCTCACCGACATATGCTGCAGCTGGAAAATTTAAAGACTTAGGATCTTTCCATGGACCATTAATAAGAAAAATTGTCACACCAAAAACTATATAGTTTGTTAATAGTGTCGTAATTATTTCATTTACGCCAAAAACTACTTTTGTTATTGCTGGTATCAATATGCAAACTGATCCACCAACAAAACCAGCAAGGAGCAAAACGAGAATATGAAACGAGGGGTTATTAAATTGAGTATTTATGTAAATAAAATTTACTGCAATGGCCCCTAAGAAAATTTGGCCTTCTGCACCAATATTCCATAACTTGACAGAATTAATAATAGAAATTCCCAGACCAGCAAGTATAAGTGGAATCGCTTTATTTAAAGATGAGCTTAAGCTATTAACACTTCCCACAGAGAGTCTTAACATTAATGAAAAAGTATCTATTGGATTTTTGTCCTGTATAAGTAATATTATCGAACCAATAATTATGGCAATTATAAATCCTATTAAAAAAGAGTAAAAAGTTGATAGTTCATTTACTGTTTGTCTTTTAAAAAGTTTAAAGTTATTCAATTACACCTGCCATTGCAAGACCAACATTATTAATATCTGCATTGTCAATGTCGAATGATTTTACAATTTTTCCTTCATACATAACATGTAGACGATTGCTTAATTTAAATAATTCATCAAGATCCTCTGAAATCAACAAAATAGCTGAGCCCTTATCTCTTTGGTCAACGAGCAAGGTATGAATAGCTTCTACAGCATTTACATCAAGACCTCTCGTTGGTTGCGAAGCAATAATTACTTCTGGATTACTGACCAACTCTCTTCCCATCAATAACTTCTGCATATTTCCACCTGATAAAGTTGATATTTCCGCCTTCGAATCTGGAGCTTTAATTGAAAATTTTTTAATTAAACTTTCAAGATAAGTTTCAGTTTTAGATCTAGAGAGATGTGGACCCAGTCTTGTTTTGAAATAATCTCTAACTATTGAATTGTCTAAAACAGAGACACCTGGTGCTAATCCTACACCAAGCCTATTTTCAGGAATGTAAGACAAATTAAGTTTTTTTCGAGACTTAACTCCTTTTCTTGAAACATCTTTATTATTAATGAATATTTTTCCAGAATAATCAATCTCAACACCACTAATAATATTTGCAAGTTCTACTTGTCCATTTCCAGATACTCCTGCAATGCCAAGAATTTCGCCAGCTTTTATTTCTAAACTAATATCTTCTAAAATCTTATAATTACTTACTCTATCGATATATTCGATTGACTCTACGCTTAATTTTGTATCTCCAGTCTTATTTGATTTGTCGATAATTGATTTTTGTATACTTCCCATCATTAATTCAACAAGATCATCGTCAGTAACATCTACCGTTGAAAGATCTTCAGCAACCATTTTTCCATTTTTCATTACAAAAACTTTTTCTGTAAAATCTCTGATTTCTCTAAGTTTATGAGAAATCAATACAATGGTTTTTTCATCTTCATCTGACAATCTTTCTAGAGAAATCCTTAGTTGGTCTGTTTCTTGAGGTGTCAAAACAGCAGTAGGTTCATCTAAAAGCATAATGTTGCTGTTTTTAAAAATTAATTTCATTATTTCAATTTTTTGCTTTTCTCCAACTGAAAGTTGTACAATTTTCTTTTCAGGATTTACAGATAAAGAAAATATTTCAGAATATTTGTCATATGCTTCTTTGAAATTGTCTTGATAAATATTTGCTTTTGAAAGTGTTAAGTTGTCTTGAATACTAAAACTTTCTATAAGTCTGAATTCTTGGTGTACCATTCCAATTCCAAGTTCTGATGCAGACTCAGGATCAAGACTTTTTTGTTTAATATCATTAATATATATACTTCCTTTTTCAGGCTGATAGATTCCCGAAAGTATATTCATTAATGATGATTTACCCGCACCATTTTCCCCAAGTAAGCCATGAATTTTTCCTTTTTGAAGATAGAAGTTTACATCCTCAAGTGCTTTCACATTTCCAAAAGATTTTGAAATATTTTTTGCTTCGAGAATATATTTTTTCATTTAGTAATGGTAGTAAAAACACTCCAGCATTAAAGCTGGAGTGTTTTAAAAATAATTGTTACGGGCTAACTGTACCAATAACGTTGTCGATGAACTCTTCCTCAACTATTGGAGGATCAAAATCACCTGCAATAATTTCATCTGTTCTTTGTGAAATTAAATCGGCAATGTCAGATGGAACATCAGAGCTTAAGTCATATAATGAGACAAGTCCAGTATCCATTCCACCCCAATAAGCACCACCTGCAAATTCACCATCGATAATTGAATTTACAACGTCAACATAATATGGTCCCCAGGCCCAAACTGGAGCTGTAACAAATGCGCCCGGTGCAGCTTCTTGACCGTATGCAGTGTTATATGAGATCCATTTTGCTCCATTTGCTTCTGCAACTACACCAGTTGAAGGTGAGTCTTGGTGTTGAGCTAATACATCCACACCTGTCTCAATTAGAGCATTTGCTGCCTGAGTTTCCTCTTCAGGTCCAAACCATGTGAATGTCCAAACAACCTCAACTGTAGCATCTGGATTTACTTCTTTTACACCAGTAGCAAAAGCATTGATTCCTCTAATAACCTCAGGAATAGGAAATGCAGCAACATAACCGATTTTGTTTGATTCTGTCATTGCTCCTGCAGCTAAACCAGATAGGTATCTTGGTTGATACATTTTTCCAAAATAGTTTCCAAAGTTACTGTCATTACTTAAGTAGCCTGAACAATGAAGGAATATTACGTCTGGATATTCCTCTGCCATTTCTGCCATAGCATCAATGTAACCAAAGGTTGTTCCAAAAATAATATTGTAACCTTGTTCAATATAAGCTTCTGCAACTGTTCTGAACTCAGTAGCATCCTCAGGAATTAGCTCTGTGTAAGCTGTTTCGATTCCAGTTTCATCTACTAAGAATTGTCGACCCACATCATGTGCTTGTGACCATCCACCATCGTCAGCTGGTCCTACATACACAAATGCAGCTTTGTAATCATCTACGTCTGCGGCTCCACCGCAGGCCATAGTAAGAATACTGATAATAATTAGGCCTACTGCCCAACTTCTGCGCATCCTTACCTCCTTTTCATAATTTTCATTATAGACATTGGCTTCAGTACATTATTCTTTTAGGAATCATTTTTTTATGAAAGAAACAAGATTTATGATTTAAATTTTTGATAGAATTAGCACTTACAATTATGGAAAAATTATTTTACTCTTGGGATGAACAACTAAAAGATACAAACGAAATTTGTGAACTTATTGAGAAAGATGATTTTGTTCCAGATGTAATTGTTGGTATTAGTCGTGGAGGGTTAATACCCGGAGTTATGATTTCTCATAAATTAAATATTCCATTTAAGCCAGTACATGCATCAACAAGAGATTTTCCACATTGGGAAAATTACTTACCCAAGTCTAAAGATGAAAAAGTTCTTATTGTTGATGATATTTGTGACAGCGGTGAAACCTTTGAAAGGCTTTCTGAATATATAAAAGAAAATATAAATCATGAATGTGATGTTAGATTTGTATCGCTCTGGTGGAACAATGAATGCGATTTTGAACCTCATTATTATATAAGGGATTTAGCAAAAGATACAGAAAATGTATGGGTGGATTTTCCACATGAATCTTGGTGGAAACAATAATCTAAGAAACTAGATTTTTAGCATACTCTTTAATTGTTTTGAGCATGCTGTAAGCTCCATTTCTACGAGCAGGACTTAAAATTACACCTAGCTCAAATTCTTCCATCAAATCAATTTCTGACGAAACAATATCTTCTGCTTTTTCATCAGAGTATATTGATGCAATTAAAGTAACCAATCCTTTTGCAATAAGAGCATCTGAATCACTATTAAAAAAAAGTTTTTCATCTTTTTCTTCAGGAACAAGCCAAACTTGGCTTTGACAACCATTTACTTTAAAGTTATCGAGTCGTAGTTCTAGAGGAAAAGAATCATTCTCTTTAGCTTTTTCAATTAAATATTGATATTTTTCCTGATCATTTGGGAAAATATCTAGTATTTTTTTGTATTCATCAACTTTTTCTCTTATAGACATTTTTATCTCAATATTTCGACACTAGATATTAGTGCTGACTTTAATGTGTCAATATCTTCTTTGTCGTTATAAATGTAGGCTGTTGATCTAATAGTTGCATCAATACCTAATTTTCTGTGAAATGGTTGAACACAATGATGACCTGCTCTTACAGCAACTCCATGTGTATCTAGCATTAACGAAAGGTCTGCTGCATGAACACCGTCAACATACATACCAAAAGTACATCCTGCAATATCTTGTTCGGCATGTATTACATTCACACCATCGATATCTAGTAAAACTTTTCTACCGTATTCACGCAATTCATCAGAATGTTTTTCAACCTCAGACATACCTAAATTTTCTAAATAATCTACAGCTGCTCCAAGGCCAATTGCCTCTACGTATGGGGGAGTTCCTGCTTCGAATTTATGAGGAACGGGTGCCCAAGTTGCTTTATCATAATGAACTTCTTCAATCATATCTCCACCTCCATAAACTGGATCAAGAGAATTCAATAATTCTTTCTTGCCCCAAACAACACCAATACCAGTAGGTCCAAGCATTTTATGTCCGGAGAATACTAAGAAATCAATTCCTAAATCCTGAACATCTACTTTTCTATGTGGTACTAATTGAGCACCATCAATAATTAGTAAAGCATCAGAATTTGATCTAACTAAATTATTTATTTCTTTAATATCTGGGAGCATTCCAGAAAGATTAGATTCACCAACAATTGAAACCACTTTTGTTTTTGATGAAAGCTTTGAAGATAAATCATCAAGATCTAGTGAAAAGTCATCATTTACTTTTACGTAATTAATGGTTAATTTGTATTTTTCTGCAACCATTTGCCAAGGGATAATATTTGCATGATGTTCAATCTCCGATAAGATAATCTCATCACCCTCACCCATAAATTTATTTGCTATTGAATTAGCTAAAAAATTAAGTGCTTCAGTTGTACCCTTAGTAAAAATTATCTCATCTGATTCAGATGCATTTAAGAAAGATTGAAGCTTATACCTAACTGATTCATATTCGCTGGTAGTTTCTGATGAAAGCACATAAGTTCCTCTGTGAACATTTGCATTATTAAATTTGTAAATATCATTCATCTTATCTATTACTGAGTTAGGTTTCTGTGAGGTTGCACCTGAGTCTAAGTAAGTTAATTTCTTTCCATTGATATCTCTTTCAAATATTGGAAAATCTTTTTTTATGTCTGAAAATTTGCTCATTGGTAAGATTCGTATCCTTCTTTCTCAAGTTTTTCAGATAATTCTACACCACCAGTTTCTACAATATTTCCATCCACAAATACATGAACATAGTCTGGTTTAACATATTCCAATAATCTCTGATAATGGGTAACGACTAAATAAGCGCGATCAGGAGTTCTTAAATTACTTATTCCTTCTCCTACGATTCTTAGACCATCAACATCAAGACCTGAATCAGTTTCATCTAAAATTGCAAGTTTAGGATTTAGTACTGCAAGTTGTAGAATCTCATTTCTTTTTCTCTCTCCGCCTGAAAAACCATCGTTTAAGTATCTATCAACAAAATCTGGTGAAAGACCTAAATCTTTCATTGCTTCAGCAACTTTTAATCTGAGCTCTACAGTTGTGTATTCAGTTTCTTCAATATTAGTAAGAGCAGTTTTGAGCATATTAACTATCGTCACTCCAGGTATTGACTCGGGATATTGAAAAGCAAGAAACATCCCTTTCTTTGCTCGATTGTCTACTGGTTCTTCAGTGACATCCTCTCCACTGAATGTAATTTTTCCATCTGTAATTTCATATACTGGGTTACCCATTAAAACATTAGCAAGAGTTGATTTTCCTGAGCCATTAGGTCCCATGATTGCATGAACTTCACCAGGGTTAATTTCTAGGTTCACTCCATTTATAATTGGAGTTGATTCCACAGATGCATGTAAATTTTCAATTTTTAACACATAACTATATTAATTCTATAAAAAAACAAACGACATTTGATTAGTCAAATTTGAAAACAAAATTAGAATAAGGGAATGCAATTCAGTCTTACAGAACTTCAAAATGAAATTAAAGAAAATGCTCAAAAGCTTCTTTCTGAAAAAGTTGATTTGCTTGAGTTAATTAAAAAAGTTGACGATAACACAAGAATTGACAATGAGTTATGGGAGCTGGTTAGTGAACAAGGTTGGTTGGGTTTAGATGTTTCTGAGGAAGATGGAGGATTAGGTTTTTCAAAAGTGGATTCATCCATACTCTCTGAAGTGTTTGGGTATTACATGCCGATAGTTCCCATTTTTAGTTCAGGTGTTGTATTCAAGCAACTACTTTTACACTCTCCTTCTGAACTAAAAAATAAAATTCTTCCCGAAATAGTTTCTGGCTCAAAGATTGGTTCATTTGGCATTTATGAAAATGACCGATATGAGATAAATGATGAAAATATTTCAACAGTAGCTGAAAATAATGACAATGGATACCTACTTAATGGCAAGAAAAGTTATGTGATGTTTGGAGATACTTCTGATTATTTTGCTATTCTTGCTAAATCTGAAGATGGATTCAAATTCATAATGGTAGATAAAGATAATCCTGGAGTAACAATTTCAGAAACAACATCCTTAGATCAAACAAGACCAATGGCTGAGATAATACTTGAGAATGTCGAGGTTGGTAATGAAAACTTTATGTTCGATATTAAAGAAGATGAAAATATATGGAATAAAGTAAAGCATATATCTATCTCTTTTCTTGCTATGGAGCAAGTTGGGGGAGCACAAGCTTGTTTAGATATGTCTACTCAATATGCAAAAGAAAGAATTCAATTTGGAAGACCAATTGGATCTTTCCAAGCAATACAACATATGTGCGCAGATATGCTTCTTCAAATCGAAAGTGCAAAATCTATTGCCTACAGTTCTGTAAGAGTTGACTCTGACGATATTGTTGAACTAGAAATGAGTTCTTCAATGGCAAAAGCTTATTGTTCAGATGTATTCAATAAAGTATCAGGAGATAACATACAAGTTCATGGTGGAATTGGGTTTACTTGGGAGCATCCCGCACATCTTTATTTTAAAAAAGCTAAATCTGATTCGCTTATTTTTGGAACTGCCAAATCTGCTCGAAATGATGTATCCAGACTTTTAAGTTTATAAATTGCCAAGACTTCCAAAATTCGAAAGTTACAGATTTATAGGATATAGAAAAAATATGAAAGTTTATGATTGTGATAATCCTGATCATTTTAAAGCATTAGAACAACTTGAAGAAGAAAAAGAACTTGTAAAAAATAATCAATTACAATCTTTTGCTCCGGACTCTTTAGAGGAAGCAAAGAATAGAAGTTTTAAACCTTTTAAGTAAGGCTCCAAGTATTCACTTCTGAAACTTTTTGTTTAATTTTCCCCTGTGACTCAATATATTTAAGGTGGGCCATGGTTTCTTGGAAAGCTAGACGAAGATTCATTGCATCAAGCGGTCGCGAAAATAATTTCTTCGTAACTTCCCATCCGGTTAGTTCACCATCTTTTAAAATATTAATTATTTTCTCAGACCTTTTTTCGTGGTGGAGAAGTATTTGCTCAACCCTATTTTGTGGATTATCTATTATCTCAAAATGACCAGGTGCAATTTTTGTATGTTCAAAGGACTTCATTTTATTTAGTGAGTCGACATAATGATTTAACATACTTGTTTCTTCATCATGAATAGGAATGAAAGGTGTAATTCTTGGAAGTATGTGATCACCAGAAAAGATAATTTTACTTGATGGGTCATAAATTGATATTTCTGAAATATCATGTCCGGGTGTAAAAATAACTTCTAGATTTCGACTTATATCTTTTATTTTTCCTTCTTTTAATAGAACATCGGGGGTGGTTAGCTTGCCAGTCGTAGATGGAGTTGTAATCGAGTTCAGATCTTCTACAAATTCTTTCGGAGCACCTTGTTTTTTTGCAAACTCACTAATTAATCTAAATCGATCAGTCCAATCATTATATTTGGGAATAAACTCTTCAGAATTTTCATAAAGTCCAAATTTCAATCCTTCTTCTCTCAAAACTCCAGAAAGACCGATGTGGTCTGAATGCATGTGTGTACCGATCAATAAATTTATATCTGAAAAATCAATGTTTAAGTTTTGTAGATTTATTTTTAGTTCATCAAAATACTCATCTCCATTAACTCCACAATCAATCATGATGAAGCCTTCATCATCCTCAATTAAATAAATATTTACAAAACCTGGAGGAGCCCATGGAAGTTTTAAAGGGAAATGTAATATGCCGTGACCAAGATTAAAGCTTTTCAATTTAGTTAGTCATCACCCAAACACCAAATGCAACAACAATAACTATCGCTGTAATCAGGGAAGCAATTATTAGATGTCTAGTTTGCATAAAAGTATTTTATCTTATTAATGAGTTATCTTGAGTTGGAGGATGTCATCTTTTAGGTTAGATTTAATAGTGAAAATAACTTTGATCACCATATTCAGGGAACCCCTAGATATGGTGTAGTTATTATCTCGATTTGATAGAAACCCTATCTTGAAAGAGGTAATTTGAAAAAAATAACAATTATTGGCGGGGGACCAGCTGGATACGCAGCTGCACTATACGCTCACAACTTTAATCTTGAAGTAACACTTATAGAGTCTGATGTCTTAGGTGGAACATGTCTAAACCGCGGTTGTATACCTGCAAAATATTGGCTCCATGTTGCAGAGTTAAACCATGAAATTTCAACATCAGAAAACTATGGAATAAATGTGGATGGGAAATCAATAGATTGGAATAAAACATCACTCAAAAGAATTGAAATAGTAGAAAAACTTGTATCTGGCATAAAAATGCTTTTAAAAAGTAAGAATGTAAATGTCATAGAAGGATGGGGCTCTATTGAAAATCAGTCTTCAGTTTTAGTACAAAAATCAGATGGAACCAGTGAAAAAATTGATTCCGATTTTATTATTCTTGCAACTGGATCTAAACCAAGAAATCTTCCAAATATTGAACCAGATGAAGACTTCATTATCACATCAGATACTGCACTGAACTGGGAAGAGCCGCCAAAAAAAGTTTGTATCGTTGGTGCTGGTGCGATTGGTTGTGAATTTGCAAGTCTGTTAAATGATCTTGAATCAGAAGTGACTGTTGTTGAATTAGCTAAAGAGATACTTCCTGGTTTGGACAAGAGAACATCAGGTGAACTAAGAAAGCAACTAACCAAGCGAGGAGTTGAGTTTAAGCTAAATACATCAATTGATGGAATAGATGATAAGACTGTTAATTTTTCAGATGGTGAAAAGAAAGAATTCGATACAGTATTAATTGCCGTTGGCAGAGCTCCATTAACTGAAAACATTGGATTAGATAACGTAAATATTGCTTCAGAAAATGGTTTTATAAATGTAGATTTAGACACCTTTGAAACATCTGTTGCTAATATTTTTGCACTTGGGGATATCGTGAACAATACACCTCAATTAGCTCATGCAGCTTTTGCCGAAGCAATATCCGCGATTACATACATTGCCTCTGGTATAAAAAAGCCATTAGATTATAAAGCAATACCATATGTTGTTTATACAAGGCCAGAATTGGCAGAAATTGGACTTAATGCCGAAAAAGCTAAATTAGAAAATATAGAAATTGAACAATCTCAGCACAGCTTTGCTGGTGTAGGAAGAGCATTGATTACAGAGCAAAACCAAGGATTAGTAAAAGTTTATGCAGAAAAAGATGGGCCTATAGTAGGCGCGAGTGTTTGTGGACCTTCCGCTGGAGAAATGATACATGAAATAATGTATATGGTTGGATGGGAGGCTCTACCTGAAGAGGCAGCAGAATTTATTCATGCTCATCCAACATTAAGCGAGGCAGTAGGAGAATCATTACTTGGTTTGACTGGGAAAGGATTGCATTAGTGAAAGTAGAAAAAATAGTAAGAAAAGGACATTCATCTACTCTCTCAAGCGAACAACTTTGGGAAGTATATAAATCTATGAAAACACAAAGACTTCTTGAGGATCGTTTATTAAAAATGTACAAAGGTGGACAGTTAAGCGGTGCAGTTTATCCAGGAATTGGTCAGGAAGCTTCAATGGCAGGTATAGGGGCAGGAATGGCCAAACAAGATATATTTGGAGGAACTCATCGTGATTTAGGTGTCCAGCTCATGAAAGGTGTAACTTTAAAGGAAGTTGCACTTAACTTTTTTGGGAAAAAAGATGGTCCATCAAAAGGAAGAGATGGAAACAGTCACTTTGGGGTAGTTGATAAGGGAACTTTAATGGTTGTTTCCCCACTCCCTGATTCTGCACCTGTCGCAGTAGGTTGGGCATTAGCTTCTCAACAACAAGGAAGTGGCGTTGTAGCTGTTGCAAACTGCGGTGAAGGTGCAACTGCAACAGGAACTTGGCATGAAAGTGTAAATATGGCTGGCGTTTTAAACCTTCCAGTCGTTTTTACAGTTCAAAATAATCAATTTGCTTACTCTTCACCGAATGAGACTGAATTTGGAACTCCAAATGTAGCTGATAGAGGAGCAGGATACGGTATTCCATCTTTAATAATTGACGGTAATGATATTTATGATGTCATTGATACCATCCACGAAGCATGTGAAAATGCTCGGAACGGTCAAGGTCCAACATTAATTGAATTAGTCACATTTAGACATTATGGACACGCTGGACATGATCCAGCTGATTACGTTGAGGATGAAGTTAGAGATTTTTGGATGAAAAGAGATCCTATAGCTAGGTTTGAAGATTCATTAATTAATGAAGGACTATTTACAGAACAAGACTTTTTAGATTTAGGATCTAATTTAGAAGTTGAAATTAGAGATACCCTTGAGTGGGCAAAAAGCCAAGAAGATCCTGATCCTAATGATGAACTTAAAGATATGTTCGCTGTTCGAACAAAACCAACAATTGAAAATAATTTAAACAACTTAAAAACAATGAATTATATTGAAGCAATAAATAATGGTTTAGACGAACTCATGACTGATGATGAAGGTGTATTCATTATGGGTGAAGATGTTGGTGTGTTTGAGGGAGCATTTAAAGCGACAAAAGGATTATTTGATAAATTCGGACCATTTAGAGTTATTGATACTGCAATATCTGAAGGGGGTTTCACAGGTGCAGCAGTAGGTGCTGCATTAGCTGGGCAAAAACCAATTGTTGAATTACAATTTTATGATTTTGTTTATCCAGCACTTGATCAATTAACAACCGAAGCTGCAAAATATTATTGGAAAGCTGGAAAAGCAGTTCCAATGGTTGTAAGAGGACCAACTGGAGCAGGAACAAGATCTGGACCATTTCATTCAATTAGTCCTGAATCTTTATTAGCCCATCACCCTGGTATCAAAGTTGTTGCACCATCAAATCCTTATGATGCAAAAGGATTACTAGTTGCTGCAGTTAATGACCCCAATCCGGTCATGTATTTAGAGCATAAAAAACTATATAGAAAACCAGATCTCAAAATGGATGTACCAGTAGGACTGTATGAGGTTGAGATTGGTAAAGGAAAAATTGTTCGTGAAGGATCTGATGTAACCATAGTTACTTGGTCTGGTATGGTTTCAGTTGCACAAGAAGCTGCTGAAAAACTTGAAAAAGAAAATATCTCGGTCGAGATAGTCGATATAAGAACCATAGTTCCACTTGATGAAGAAATAATATTGAATTCTGTCGAGAAAACATCAAATATTTGCATTCTTCAAGAGGATGTTCCCTTTTCATCAGTTGCTTCAGAAATTTCATCACTTGTTGCTGAAAAAGGTTTTTGGAATCTTGATAACCCTATTAAAAAAGTTACATCACCAAATACCCATATTCCATTTGCCCCTGTTTTAGAGGATGCATTCATTCCAAGTGTTGAAAAAGTTATAAATGCTATAAAGGAATTACAATAAATATATGAGTGAACGCATAACTATGCCACAGCTTGGCGAAACTGTAACTGAGGGTACGATACTCCGATGGCTTGTAAATGTTGGAGATTCAATAAAAGAAGATGATCCAATATTAGAAATTTCTACAGATAAAGTTGATACTGAAGTTCCAAGTCCCTTTTCTGGAACAGTTTCTGCATTATTAGTCGAGGAGGGTGAAACTGTAGAAGTTGGTTCTCCATTACTTGAATTGGATGGAGAAGAGTCGTCAGAAGATGTTATAAATGATACCAATGATGTGGTTGAAGAGGTTGTAGAAGCTCCAACTGATCAAAATCCAGTTCAAGAAATTGAAGAAAATAAAGAAGTTGTAGAAAAAGATCAGCCAATAACTAAAGTAAAAAATATTGGTAAAGTCTCACCAGTAGTCAGAAGGTTGGCATCAGAGAATAACATTGATTTAGAATCTGTACAGGGAACAGGTAAAGACGGCAGGGTTACAAGAAAAGATATTGATCATTTTATAAACAACGGATCTGAAAAAATTAGCAGTCAAACAAAACCCTCAATGACGCAATCAAAATCTGCTGAAATTGGTACTTCAGAGATTCCAAGGTTGAGGAAAAAAATTGCTGAAAATATGATTTTATCAAAACAAACATCTGCACATGTGATGACATCAGTAGAGGTAGATTTCGAAAATGTGGAAAACATAAGAAGCAAAGTAAAGAATAAATTTAAGGAAGAAAATAATTTTTCATTAACTTATTTGCCATTTATTGCAACAGCTGTTGTTAGTGCATTAAGAGAGCATTCAGTAGTAAATAGTTCATTTGATTTGGAAAAAGGAGTTCATACAGTTTATGAAAATATTGAACTAGGCATTGCAGTTGATATAAATCAAGAAGGGCTTCTTGTTGGAACTATCAGAGAAGCTGATTCCTATAATTTAAAAGGTACCGCAAGAAAAATATCTGAAATTTCAAAGCTATTGAGGGATGGAAAATATAATCTAGACGATGTAACAGGAAGTACCTTTACCATATCAAATAATGGATCATTCAACTCCTTTCTTACTTCACCGATTATAAATCAGCCGAATGTAGCAATACTCTCAACTGAGTCAGTTAAAAAACGACCAGTAGTTTTAGAGATGGATGATGGTTCCGACTCAATTGCAATTCGTCACGTTGGAATATTGAGTTTAACTTGGGATCATAGAGCTTTTGATGGGTCTACAGCTCTGATGTTTTTAAATTCAATTAAAAATAAGCTTGAAAATACAGATTGGTCTCAGGAAATATCTTGAGAGAATTAAACATTAGATGGTTGGGAAAATTACCTTATGGAGAAGCCTATATTCTTCAAAAAGGTCTTCATTCAGCTACTAGTCAAGAAAGTTCACCATTCGATTACTTACTTTTGTTAGAACACAATAATGTAGTGACAATTGGAAGATCAGGAGATATCAACAATTTACTAGTTTCAAAAAATATACTTAATGAAAATAATATTGAATTTTTTGAAACAGATAGAGGGGGAGATATAACCTTTCATGGCGATGGTCAATTAATTGGATATCCAATAATTAGATTAGATGATCCAAAAAAAGTAGTTCCTTTTGTGCGTAAAATTGAAAATGTAATTATTGATACACTTGCTGAACTATCAATAGAGGCTTTCTCAAAAACTGATGACACTGGAGTATGGACCAAAGAAGGAAAAATTGCTTCTATTGGAATAAAAGTCAGTAAATGGACAACACTTCACGGATTCTCATTAAACATAAGTGAAAATACAAAAGGGTTTGATTTTATAAATCCGTGTGGAAGCAGTGATGAACATGTAGTTTCTATCCAGCAATATGATGAGACAGTTTCATTTAAAGAAGTTACCGAAATAATTTCAAGAAAATTTGTTGAAATATTTAAATATGAGAAAGTAGATAAACAGTTTTCTCAATTTACCCCAAGACAATTAAAGAAGAAAAAAGAATTTCATATCGATCAATTGGTAAACAACGGGGTGTTCAATGCCTCTAAAAACTCCGTTCCAATTACTTTAAATTCATCAATTAAGAGTGAACCAGAGAGACCGGAATGGATGAAAGTCAAAGCCAACCTTGGTAAAGATTACCTCTCACTAAAAAGTTTAATTAAAGAAAAACGACTCAACACAGTATGTGAAGAAGCATCATGTCCAAATATATATGAGTGTTGGTCTATGGGCACCGCAACATTCATGATTATGGGTGATACCTGTACAAGAGCATGTGGATTTTGTGATGTAAATACAGGAAAACCATGTGATCTAGATATGGATGAACCTTATAGAGTCGCAGAAAGTGTAAAAATTATGGGCCTTACCCATGCTGTTATAACTTCTGTAAATAGAGATGATCTTGATGATGGAGGTTCTGCATTTTTTGCAAAAACCATTGATGAGGTCAGACTTAAAAATAATCAAACATCTATTGAGGTCTTAATCCCTGATTTTAAAGGTAGCAAAGAAGCAATAGATAATATCATAAATGCCAATCCTGAAGTATTGAATCATAATTTAGAAACTGTTCCACGTCTTCAAAGAGAAATAAGAACTGCGGCATCTTATGGTCGTTCTCTAGCTCTAATTCAATACGCTAAGGAATCTCATTTTCTCGGAAAGACCAAGACTGGTTTAATTGTTGGCATGGGTGAAGAATTTGAAGAGGTAATAGCAGTACTTAAGGATTTATCTCGTATCAATATAGATATTGTCACTATTGGACAGTATTTAAGACCTACACAAAGACATAGATTAATTGATAGGTACGTCTCTGAAGAAGAATTTCAACAATATAAAACTATCGGACAAGAGCTTGGTATCCCACATATTGAATCAGGACCTCTTGTAAGATCTTCATATCATGCAAAAGATTCCTTTGCCTCTGTTTGATATATAAATATACTTAGAGCAATGTTTGACGATGTAACAAAATCTATAAGAGTTCTTTCTGCTGCCGCTGTTGAAAGAGCAAACTCTGGACATCCTGGTATGCCACTAGGTATGGCGGATATTGGGGTTGTTTTGTACAAAAACTTTTTAAAAGTATCAAATAAACATCCAGACTGGATCAATCGGGATAGATTTGTCTTAAGCGCAGGACACGGTTCAATGCTTCTATATAGTCTTTTACACTTCAATGGATTCGATATATCTATAGATGAAATAAAAAATTTTAGACAATTAGGATCAAAAACTGCAGGACATCCAGAAAAAGATTTTGAGATTGGAATAGATACAACTACAGGACCACTTGGACAAGGATTTGCAAATGGCGTAGGTTTAGCAGTGGCTGAGAGATATCTAGCTTCTGTCTTTGGAGGGGATGTTGTGGACCATCATATTTATGGGATTGTTTCTGATGGTGATTTAATGGAGGGTATTTCAACTGAGGCCGCAGAATTAGCCGGATTATGGGAGCTCGGCAAACTAATTTACTTTTTTGATGACAACAACATTTCTATTGATGGAAATGTTACGCAGGTGTCGGTAACTAACCAAAAACAAAAATTTATTTCGATGGGATGGGATGTGCTCGAAATTGATGCACATAATGAAAATGAAATTATTGACGCAGTTGAATCTGCAAAAAGTGTTACCAATAAGCCGACATTAATTATCTCTAAATCAACAATCGGTAAGTACGCTCCAAATAAAGAAAACACAAGTGGAGTTCACGGTTCTCCATTGGGTGAAAATGAATTCGAGCTTTTTTTACAAAATATTGGGTTTTCGGGTGATCCATTTTTGCACGATTCGGAAATTTATTCATATTTTGATGAAAAAAGAGCAGATGATAATTCAAAATTTGATGAATGGAATGCTAACTTAGAATCGAAACTTCAATCTGACAAGAATTTTAGGCAATTGTGGAATCAGTTTAATAATTTTGAAACCTCAGAGGTTGAACTTGAGTGGTCAAGCGATGAGGCTTCAAGGGTTGTCGGTGGCAAAATATTGAATGAATATGGTTTATCTAACAAATTTATTATTGGTGGATCTGCAGATTTAGCTGCTTCAACAAAACAAGTAATAAGTGATAATACCTTTGGCTCAAATAATTTTGGAGGAAACAGTATTGAATTCGGAATTAGAGAACATGCAATGGGTGGAATTGTTAACGGTCTTGCATTACATAGTAATTTAATCCCATATGGATCAACTTTTCTAGTTTTCTCCGACTATATGAGGCCAAGTATGCGATTAGCATCTTTGATGAATATTAATTCGTTATTTATATTCACTCATGATTCAATATATCTTGGAGAGGATGGACCAACACATCAGCCTATTGAACATTTAATGTCGCTAAGACTGATACCTAATCTTGATGTTATTAGGCCATCAAACAGTATGGAGTTAATTCATTCTTATAGATATGCATTGGAAAAAAGAGAAAATCCTAAAGCAATAATTTTATCAAGACAGAATATGAAGTTTTTTGATAATGACGTTAGCTATAAGGATTTTCAAACGGGTGCTTATGAATTTATGCCTGGTTCAGATATTACTTTAATTGCAACTGGTTCAGAACTTGAACTTGCGTTTGAAATAAGTACGAAATTAAAAGATTTATCTGTCCAAATAATTAGCGCTCCAATTTTAAATAGATTAAACGAAGAGAGGCTTGAATCATTAAGTCTTAATCAAAATATTTTTACGATTGAGTTGGGAAGAACAATAGGTTGGGATACGTATATTCAGAACATTAAAAAATCATTCTCAATAGATTCTTTTGGTGAATCAGCCCCGATCGATCAATTAGCTGAAAAATTTAACTTTAATGCTGAAAAAATATCTGATGAAATAAGAAGTTTATTGAATTAACAACCTGTATAAGATTTCATTGCTGCTTTAGTTCTTGTTCCTGCAACTCCATCAGGGATCAAACCAACTTTTCTTTGAAATGCTTTAATAGCCTCTCTAGTGTATGAACCCATTTCACCATCAATAATTCCTGGATTAAATCCATTATTTGCTAAAAATGTTTGTACCCCTGCAACGCTATCAAGTTTCGCTCCACTATTATCCCTCGCTTTACAAACGTTTCCAGACTCACAACCGGTGTAAGCTTTCATTGCTGCTTTAGTTTTATTACCAACAATGCCATCTGCATACAGACCCGCTTTTTGCTGAAATGCCTTGATAGCAGCTTTAGTTTTTGGTCCAGATTGCCCATCTACAGGCCCAGGGTTAAATCCGTTGTTAGCAAGAAATTGTTGAATATCTAATACTGAATTAATTATGATTCCAGAATTATCTTTTGGCACACAAGCATCATTACCCGCGTTAGGATTTGAAACAGCTGTTTCGGCTACATTTTCAACCTCGCCACCAGATGGTTCCCAAGAGTTATTAAAAGGTGATGACTCAAATAAATTAGTTGAAATTAATGATTTACCTACAAGCTTATCGATAATGTATGAGACTTCTCCTATTGAAATTTTTCTACTTGGGCAAAATTTATCACTTATTGAACTGCATGCTGGAATCACATCGTTAGCTGCAAGGGTATTTATCTCATTTGTCCACTTACTTGCACCTTCATCTGAATATTTATCAACTGATCCAGAAAGATTTGTTGTTGTTCCAGCTTTAATTGATCTAACTAATAGACATGCAAACTCATCTCTAGCGACTGTTTCTTTGGGTAAAATTTCGAATGGACTTCCAAAACATACTTGCATTCCATAGTATGGCAATCCATTGATTGCAGATTGGTAAATACTTGTATCGTCATCACTATAAGCATTTGGTGAATCTTGTGGAATACCTCCAACTACAGTGATAATCGCTGCAGCTTCCTCTCTTGTCAGTGTTTTTGCCTGACAACCAGATGAATTACCATCACATTTATTTATTAAACCTGCTTTTGCAAGATAAGAAAGTCCTGCGCTTGAGGTTGCGTATTGGGCTGTTTCTCCAGCTGACAAATTCTCTGATGCACCGTTAGCACTTGAAGATGTATTAGCCTGGACTGGTCCTACTGCAAGATTTGAAACGTCAGATGTACTTGAAGATTTAAAGTAATGAGATCGAAATCCTAACTGTGACTTAATATTTCTTCCAGATTTTGTTACTGACTTTGCTGATCCATTTTTGAAACCTTTCATTGTGACCTCTAAAGCAGCACCAGACTCTGCAACCGATGAAACATAAATGTCAGTAATTGCATCAAAACAAGGAGTATCACCACATAATATATTTTTAGATAGTTGATAGGTATTGAAGTCAAAGGACCAGGCAGCTTTAGAATTACCAACTCTATTATCTATTGACCATGGATCATCAACGGTTTTAAGGTAAGGCCACGGTGTGGCAGATCCAAATCCAACAACATTTGTGTTAGTCTTACCACCAGTTGATGAAGAATAAAATGCTTGAATTACTGTGCTACGAGTATATGAACCGTCATAGGTGATTACTTTTCCAGAGGTATTATTTACAGCTTGTACCCAATTTGGTCCAGAAATTTCTTTAAGATAACCATAATAATACTGACTTGAAGCCGTAGAGCCTATATGACACCAACAATAAGCCTTTTGTTTTTCACTTAAGCCAGCATCTAGATTTGTCGACGAAGATGGTATATTCTCATCTAAATAGTGGAAAACTGCATAACTTCTCCCAACAAGAGCTTGGGCTTCAAGCGCTTTAACATTCCAATGAGAGGGCATTTCAGCTAGGCCATATAAATATTTTTCTAGGTTTACTGACAAAACTACATGAAAACCAGACGAAACATTTTTTGATCTCAATTTCAAAATTCCGTGCTTATGTTCTCGGGGTCCAACTCTAATTCTTCCTCCATCAGACCATTTAATGCTCATATTGCAACTTGCTCTTATTTTTGGAACAAGTGGATGACCTGTCATGTAACATTCACTTCCACTGTTTATTACACTGATAGTTGCACCACCACCAATTTTCAAAGGACCCCAAACAGACTCACATGGGCCATCAGATGTTGCATCAGATTTTATTTTATTGATAAGCTCATCATTTATAGATCCTGTTTGACCTAATCCTACAGATGCTTGATAACTTCTAATTGCATCTGCGGTTTTATCACCATAGGCACCATCAATAGGACCCGGCTCAAATCCTCTTGAAGTGAGAAATAATTGCACTCCAGCAGTATTTGATAATCCATCTTGACAGATATTAAGAGATGGTGGACTCGACGAAGGTAGAGTTGTTAATGTTATACTTTTTGCATTCCTAGCAAGACCCACCCATAAAGCATTGTTATTTGATGCTATATCTGGAGAAGACAGAGAAATATCTCCTAAATTTCTTACATTTGTACCTTGAAAATAATAATTAACAACTTCATTAGAAGTACAAGAACTTGTGTTACTACAAAATTGTGCACCCAACTCTGTTAAGCCTTTTGTTCCATATTGGCTTAAGCCAACACCATGTCCCCATCCACTCCCAGTAAAAGTAAAAGTAGTTGAACTATAACTTCTCATTGCTTGCTTTGTTGCCGGACCAACAACACCATCTGCAGTTAGTCCTACGCTAGCTTGAAAACTTTTTATAGCTCCAGTAGTTCTTCCACCAGATACACCATCTATCGGACCTGGACTAAAACCGTTACAGTTTAAAAATGTTTGAATATCTTTTATTGAATTTAATGGTGCAACAGCATTGTCTGCACAACCTATATTTACATCATGTCTCACAATTGAATGAGAATGAGTATTAGAAAAAGCCTCAGTCTGTCCAACAGATATCACAAAAATTGAAGCAAAAAAGAATGATAATATAAATTTGAAAATGCCCCGTAACATTATTCTATTCTAACCTACCCTTTCTAATTTATTTAATTTAGATAGTCGTTTTCCACTTTTTATACATTTCAACACCAAAGTGATATGTTAAAAATAAAGCAAAAATAACATATGTAACTGGAAAAAGTTGACCCTCTAGTTCAGGGTACATATTTGGTGAAAGAAATGTAATTGAAAAAAACAATATTAAACCAACCAGCTTATTTAATTTGTAACCAATAAGGGCTACGTAGCTAAGAATTGAATAAATACCCAAGGACATGAAAAAATTTATACCTAGAGTAAATTCATTCAAATTAAAAATATTATTTGTAATGTAAATGAAGATAAATGATATGACTACCGCTTTTAAAATCCTAAGCTGATTTATATTCTTTAACATATATTGTTATTGTAAAAGATATATGGAATTGAACCTATTTGTTTATGTTTTACTAACATTTTGTATTCCCTATCTTTCATATTCAAACTTCAGAATTAAGCCAAGAAAAGGATTCAGTATATTATTTATTTCGATTATTTCTACTATTATCTTGCTAAATTTTAGCCTTTTAACTGTATTTGGTACTCTCTTGTTGGTTATAACTTTGCTGATAAAAAATAAAAAAATATATCCCTATTTTTATGGTTTAAGTTTTATGTTGCTCAATTATGAGATTTTCAATACACTAAATTTAAACATTTTCGATTTTTTTCTAAATTATTTATTTCCAATATCCTTAGTAAGTGGTGTTTTTTCATCTATGATGATTGGTCATTGGTTTTTGGTAGACCCAACAATATCAAAAGAAGGTATGAAAAAAATAGCTATTACCAGTACTTTTCAATCTTTAATTCTTATACCACTTGTGTTTTTTGAATTTGTTGGTCAAGATATTGAGAATATATTCAAAAATGTAATCTTGATACTTTTTCTTTCTACATCAATTTTGTCGTTTGCTTCATATAAATCTTTAGGTGAAAAATCATATACAGGAGTTATGGCTTCTACAGGATTGAGTTATTTGTCATTAATTGTTTCACTAGGAGCTTCTGGAGGTCTTTTACTTTTGTCCTAGGACTATATTGATAGTAATGAAGATTTACACAAAAAAAGGTGATAAAGGTAACACACGGATGCTCTTTGGTGATGCAGTCTCTAAAGATGACCTTGCTCCTGATGCATACGGATCTGTTGACGAATTAGTTGCGGCATTAGGACTAATCAGAGCAGACAAAAAACTTCCAATCGAAGTCCAGGAATCTGTACTTAGGATTCAAAGAGAATTATTCATAGTTGGAGCAGAGTTAGCAACAACAAAGGAAAATAGAAAAAAACTAGAGCCAGATAAAACTTTAGTCGAGAAGAAAATGATTCTAAAACTTGAAAAGGATATCGATTTTTTAGAAGAAAAGAATGGTATCCCAGAGTTTTTTGTAGTTCCAGGAGAAAATGAAATTTCGGCTAAATTTGACTGGGCAAGAGTAGTTTCAAGAAGAGCAGAAAGAAAGTGCGTAAGATGGCAAAGACATTTAGAAATTGATGATTCAGAAGTGGTAGTATATTTAAATCGACTTTCTGATCTATTATGGATGTTAGCGAGAGAGTTTGAAAGTGATTGGACACCAAGTAAATGAATATTGATATATTATTTCTAGATAATGAATTAACTGGTTTTGAAGAATTTTTTGATAAAAAGCAGTTTGAAGAATATTGTGAAACACATTCTTTTACAGGTAAACAAAATCAAATACTTTCAGTTCCACCATCATTTTCAAAGAATCAAAATTCAACGTTTCTGGTTGGAACAGGTGAAAATAATGATGATATCAACTTTTATGACATAGGAATTTTAATAGGTTCAAAAATTGAATCTGATGCCGAAATTAATTTTTTAAATAATGACGAAAATACCAATTTAATAATTGACGGAATTTTATATGCTCAATACAAATTTAATGATTATAAATCTGAAGACAGCTCTTCAATAAATACTATTTCATTTAAAAATATTGAATCTACTGAAAATGAAATAAAGAAGGATTCAGTATTTTGGGTAAGAGATTTAATCAATACACCTGCTTTGGATAAGTCACCTGGAGTATTCATTGATAAAGTAAATGAGTTGGTCGATTCTTCGTTGGTAGATATTCAAGTACATGACAAAAAATGGCTTGAAGAAAACAATTTTGGTGGTGTTTTAGGTGTTGGAAAAGGGTCTGATAGACCTCCCTATTTTCTTGTTGGTAAATATAATCCGAAAGCAAAATACCAAGTATCACTAATTGGAAAAGGTGTTCTTTTCGATACAGGAGGATATTCATTGAAGAGTCCTGCTGGTATGGAAACAATGAAAACTGATATGTCTGGTGCAGCAAGTGCTTGGGGCGTTATAAATATAGTAGCTAGAACAAATCAGGATATTGGACTAACTGTTTATACGCCGATTGTAGAAAATATGGTTAGCGGTTCCGCGATAAGACCTGGTGATGTACTTAAGACAAGAAATGGAAAGACTATTGAGGTTATGAACACTGACGCTGAAGGAAGACTAATTATGTCTGATGCCTTAGCTTATGCAGCTGAAACTAATCCAGATTTAATTTGTGATATTGCGACTTTAACAGGTGCCTCAGTGGTTGCATTAGGTTTAGATATTGGTGCTACATTTTCAAACAACAACGATTTAGAAAAGAAATTTATAGAATGTGCCAAAAGCATAAAAGAAGAGTTTCATCCTCTTCCATTATTTGATGGATATAGAAAGCTAATTGATTCAGATTTAGCTGATATGAAAAATACTGGTGGGAGATTTGGTGGAGCAATAACTGCCGCTCTTCTTTTAAAAGAGTTTATCGGTGAAAATGACTGGATACATTTGGACATAGCGGGTCCAGCACGATCAGATAATAGAAAAGGTGCAACTGGATTTGGAGTTTTATCACTTTACGAATTTTTTAAAAATTTAGATTAGTCTTCATTTTTACTTCCAATAATAAATGAAAGTGTGTCGCCAGTAGATACGGTACCACCTTGAGCAACATTAGTTCCAATGACTTTTCCTTCACAATTTTCTAAGTCCGTTTCTTCAAATGTATTTTTAAGAAAAAGTATCACATTTGTCTCTCTCATAAATTCCTTAACTAAACTTTTTGCCTCATCGATTGTATATTCACAAGGTGGTAGATTCGGAAGATTTCCAGTAAATTTTTTACCTGATACTTCAAGAATGACTTCTGTACCCTCAGGCATTTCAACTCCAATACAATCGTCTTCCTCTTCAGAGTTATTATCATTTTCATCTGAATCATTGGATTCTTCCTCACGATTACAATTTTTAACATTTTGTTTTAGGACTAATCCAGGTGCTTCTTCTGAGTCAATAAGATTTATTGTTGGAAGTATATAACCAGAGAAAGCAATTTCCTCTGCATCAAGAACGTTTAATCCAACTAATTCTGGAATTTCTATTTTAGGAATTTCATAATATCTATCTATATCGATAGGATCTTCAGGCCATTCTTGAATAGGTAAACCCTTAACAACTTCTTCCATAAATTCTTTCCAAATTGGTGCGGGAACTCTACCTCCCGAAACATTTTTAATGAGCTCACCATTAATCTCTACATCAGTAAGTGGTAATTGTTCCTCAGCAAAACCAATCCAAACTGAGGATGTATATTGAGGAATGAATCCTATGAACCATGCTTCTCTGAATCCTTGGTGGGTACCTGTTTTACCGGCGATTGGTCTATCGTCTAAAACTGCCCTTGTACCTGTACCAATTTGAGCTGCAACCTCAAGTGTTTTTCTGACTGCAGCAGCTGCTGCTGGATCTGGAATACTTGTTCTAGTAGAGACAATATGTTTATAAAGTAGTTGTCCATTTGAGTCTTCAATTTTCTCTATTAAATATGGTGGTGCTAATTTTCCATTTGTAGCAAAGGAAGAATATGCAGAAGCTAATTCAATAGGTGTAACAGCTCCAGCACCGAGAGTTAAAGAAATTACTGGTTCAAGTTCTGAATCAATACCAATTCTTTTTGCCGTACTAGCGAGTTTTTCCCCTCCAATTTCTGATGCCAACTGAGCAAAAACTGTATTAATTGATCTTCTAGTAGCTTCCTCAAGCGATACCATTCCAGATGTATCAAGTAATTTTATAGATCTGTTGTACTCCGATTTGTCCTGACATGGTTTGAAAATATATTGCTTCTCAGCTTCAAGCTCGATTTGTATTAAGTTACTTTGCTCATCAATAAGTAATTCATCTGAAACTACGGTTTGATTCTCTTCTTTTTCAATATTTTCATTTTCACTATAAATTATTGGAACACCCTCTTCATCAAATTGGTTTAGTGTCTTTCCTATCTCCAATAATTTATCACTATCTTTTTCAATGTCATCAAGCCCTTCAGCTAAAGGAAATTGCTCAATAAAGTCTTTATTTTTAATTTCATCTATATGGGTTCCAATGCATTGAAGCTCAATCGCACGGTCTTGAGCAGCAATTTTATTTATGTATCTGTCAGCTGTTATGGATGTTCCATAGTTTCTTACAACCCAGTTAGTTCCAACTCCATCAGGAGCACATGGATATCCACAATCAATTTCAGTGGGAGATCTGGAGTCTCGATAACTATATAATTGCGAACCTGTTTCTAATGCTGCAAGGAGTGTAATTGGTTTAAATGCAGATCCTGGATTTCTTTTTCCTTGAGTAGCTAAATTATATTGCTCTTCATCAAAAGGAATTCCTGATGCCATTACTTCAATTGCACCTGTAAAGTTATTTAGTAGTGTTATTACCCCTGTCGGTTTTGGCTCATTTTCTTCTTCTGAATCCTCATCAATTGAAGGTGGAACCCATTTGTTCAGAATTGAATTTGCATGCTCTTGTAATGCGAGGTTCACAGTTATATAAATTTTTAAACCACCTCCACCAGTACAACTTGTATCGTCAGATGGGCAACCAAAAAGTTTTTTCTTTCTATCTTCTTTTGTATCTCCTAAAAAGGCAAACTGAGGATCATTAAGTAATTGCCTTTTGACTTCCGCTGATACGTGCTCTGCATTGTTTTCAATATTATTTGGTTCTGATATGACCAAAGGGGCTAACTTTGCTGACCTGTGCTGAACATCAACAATGAACCCTTCTTTGAGCATAATATCTAATACATCATTTCTTCTTTCGAGAACTCTCTCAGGATATTTTCTTGGATTGTAGTATGCAGGACTTCTGATAATAACAACTAAAGTTGCAGCCTGATCTAATGTAAGTTCAGATACCTCTTTATTGAAATATTCAAATGCTGCTGATTGGAGTCCATATGCACCTGATCCCCAATAAATTGAATTTATGTAATACTCTAATATTTGATCTTTTGTATACCTTCTCTCCAGTTCAGCTGCAACCACTGCTTCTGCTACTTTTCTTCTTATTGAAATTTCATCTCCAACGAATGATTGTTTGGCAACTTGTGAAGTTATTGTTGACCCACCTCTGGTTACACCTCTTAAGTTGTCAAGAACTGCGCTTAAAATCGCAATAAAATCGACACCTTCATGTTGATAATAATTACTATCTTCTGCTGCTAGCAAAGTGTTAACAACAAATGGTGGAACATCGGCTAATTTGATTGGATCGCGATTTAAACCATCATGCAACTCATCAAGAATTACATCATCACTTGTAATAATTATTGATGGCTCCGATAAAGATACGAAATCCAAAACCATCCCTTCTGCTCTTGGAAGAAACCTATCCTCAAGTTCATATATCGTACTCATTCCAGATTTGATTGGAAGAAATACAAAAAATCCAATCCAACCAGCAACTAGAAGAGTTGAAATTGCTAAAATTATCCCGACTATATATCTGGTTCCAAATCTTGATTTTGATTCAAGTTCATGAATTTGTGCCATGAAAAGATTTTAGTATTCATAAAATTCAACTTTGTACTAGTCGAATTTATTAATTTATATGTAGAATTAATTAACTATGGAATATTCACCAGGTCTAAGAGGAGTAATTGCTGGAGAAACCAAAATTTCTACCGTCGGAATGGAAGGAACCTCTTTAAGATATCGTGGCTACGATGCAATAAAGCTTACAGAAACTCATACGTATGAGGATGTTGCATCCCTAATAATAAGTGATGATCTAAACGGTTCTGATTTTACAACTTTTTTCAAGCAATATTATGCAGAATTAGATGGGGACAATGATGTTAATAATCTTTTCAAACAAATTAAATCAAGACTTCACCCTATGGATGTTATTAGAACAATTGTTTCTTATATTGGAGAATCAGACAAAAAATCTGATTTAGAATTAACAACTCAAATTTCTGCTGCTGTAGCTTATGTTATAGCGAGTTACAACGAGAATGATACCAGCGAATTAGATGATAATTATACAGTTGCTAGTTCTATGTTAAGTAATAATGCATCAAGTGATCAGTTACAAGCGCTAGATGATATCTTGATTCTTTATGCGGAGCATGGATTTAATGCATCAACTTTTGCTACAAGAGTTACAGGCTCTACAAGATCCGATTTAACAAGTTCAATTGTCTCTGGCATAGGAACGTTAAAAGGTGAATTGCACGGAGGAGCAAATGAGCGAGCAGTTGAATTAATAAATTCATTTAAAGATGTAGATGACGCAACATCAGGTGTTATGAAAATGCTTGAAGAAAAGAAAAAAATTATGGGATTTGGTCATGGTGTTTACAAAATTCAAGATCCTAGAAGTCCGGTTGTTAAAAGTTGGGTTGAAAAACTAATTTCTGATGATGATGCAAAACTGAGATTTGAAATCGCTAAGAAAATTGATGAAATTATGGATAAAGAAAAAAAATTATTTCCAAATGTTGATTTCTATGGTGGTCTTTTGCTTTCAGAGTTAGATTTCGATGTAAATTTATTCACTCCTATTTTTGTTGCAGGTAGATCAGTTGGCTGGGCAGCTCATTATTTTGAACAAAGAGCAGATGACACATTAATTAGACCTGCTGCAAAATATATTGGAGTTGAAGAAAGAGACTAATTTTTGGTTCAACAAAATATTGATAAAATAATCTCGAATTATCTTACAAAGAATATTGTATTTTCTGAGAAAAATTTACTTGCCACTAAATTGTCACTTTTAGACACTCTGGGTTGTATTTATAATGCTTCAACTTATGAAGATCCAATGAGATTTGCAACAAGAGGTGAGTATGGTTCTAATACAAATCCTTTTTTGGTTATAAATGATATCCAATCTTCCAAAGAAATTACAAGGTATCTTTCAATATTGACCAGATGGTTTGATTATAACGATACCTTTTTGGCAAAAGAGTGGGCACATCCTTCTGACAATATTGGAACAGTATTTGGTTACTTTTTTAAACACAAAGACAAAAATCTATCACAATTTTTTCAGTCGATAATCCAAATGTATGAAATACAAGGGTCCTTAGCATTAGGCACCTCCTTAAACGAAAAAGGTTACGACCATGTCTTTTATGTCAAACTCGCATCGGGTGCAGTATTTTCGTCTCTATTATCAAATCAAAATGAAGAATCAATATCAAGAACAGTAAATAACGTTTTACAAGATGGTGTCAATTTAAGATCTTATAGACAGGCACCAAATGTTGGTAAAAGAAAAAGCTGGGCTGCGGGAGATGCTGCATCCAGAGGTATTGAGATTGCTGAAATAAGTGAGTTTGCTGATAATATTTACGAAAATATACAAGATGATCAGATTTGGGGATTTAACAAAGTTTTTTTAGATGACAATATTCTATCCTTTGGTAAAGAACTTGATGATTGGGTAATTCAAAATATTTTGTTTAAGGTCTTGTATCCGGCAGAGTTTCATGGACAATCTGCAGTAGAAGCTTCTTTTCAATTATCTGATTTATTTCATGAAAAAGAGAAAGACATCAAGGAAATAATTATTGAAACGCATGAGCCAGCATTGAGAATCATTAGTAATAAAAAAGAACTTAATAATTCCTCGGATAGAGATCACTCTCTTGAATATATGGTATCTGCCGCCCTAATTTTTAATGATTTAACCTCGGAAACTTATAGTGATAATTTTCATGGTTTAAATCAAGTAAATTCTTTAAGAAAGAAGATAAAAGTTTATGAAAATAAAGACTTTACAAAGAATTATTATGACATTACTAAACGACATATTTCAAATGAGATTTACTTTAAATATAACGATGGCTCATTTTCTGATAAAGTAAAAATAGAAACTCCTATAGGTCATCCAGATAGAAGAGATGAGGCTATACCCTTACTGAAAGATAAATTTGTTAAAAATGTTAAAAATTACTTTTCAGATAAAAAAGCTGAAAATTTATGGGAAAACATATTACAAATCGATATAGAATCTGGCTTTAAAGAACTTTTAAATTTTTTGGACAATGATTAAAGACATATATCTCTTAGTTGGAGGAGAAGCCACTAGACTTAGGCCTCTATCAGAAGGCATACCTAAAGCATTACTTACGATAAAGGGAAGACTGTTAATTGATTTAATTCTTGAGAATTTGGAAGAATCAAATTTAGATAACATAAATTTAATTTGTTCAATAAAGCATGAAAGCTATTGGACAGACTACAAAAAGAATTCCAAATATAAGGTGAACTTACATTTTGAACATGAAAAATTAGATACTGGAGGATATGTAGTTGAAAATATAGAAAATTTTGATGATAAATTTTTGTGCATGAATGGAGACTTACTCATTGATATGAATTTTGAATCGTTTCTAGAAGTTGCAAATAGTTCAAAAAATTCAACTATCTGTTCAATACCCGTTGAAGATCCGTCAAGATATGGAGTGCTTGAGTTGAAAGATACAAAAATAATAAACTTTATTGAGAAGCCAAAAGATATGAAATATGGAAACAATATAAGCCTAGGTGTCTATTGTTTTCACAAAAAAGATATCAAAGAAATCAAAAACAATTTAGAAGTACCCTGTTCTTTTGAGAAAAATGTATTTCCTGAATTAGCGAAAAACAATTTATTGGATTGTTTTAGTGTAGATGGAAATATGTTAGATGTAGGAACAAGAGAGTCGTATATATATGCTCATACAGAAAATCAAACTAATTGGATTTCTGAATCAGTGACCATCGGAAAAGACACGGTTATAGAAAATAGCGTTATATTAGGTTCAAGTTCCATTGGAAACAATGCTCAAGTTAATAATTCAATAATCTGCAGTGAAGCGATAATTGAAGATGAGGCAGTCATAAATGACGAAATTTTTAAATCATGAAATATAAAAATGCATTAGTAACAGGTGGAGCTGGATTTATTGGTTCACATTTAGTAGAGGAATTACTCAAAAACAATGTAAGAGTTTTAGTTATCGATAATTTATTGACAGGAAAAAAAACAAATTTAGACAGATTAGAAAACGTAGACGTAATTTATGATGACCTTGGATCTAATGAGTCAATAAAAGAAATTGAAAAATTTAATCCAGAAATTTGTTTTCATTTAGCAGCACAATCTTCAGTTGTAATTTCTGTAGAAGATCCATTGCTAGATTTTGAACATAATCTTTTACAGCCTATCAAATTAATACAGACATTAATAAGTACAGATTGTAAGAAGTTTGTTTTTAGCTCTTCTGGAGGAACAATATTTGGTGAACCTAATATCATTCCAACTTCTGAAGAAGACTTTGCAGGTGAGCCAGTTTCTCCTTATGGTGTAGCAAAAAAAAAGCTTAATGACTTTATAAAATTGATGTTAGAAAATGAAAAAATGTCATACTCAATTTTGAATTTATCAAATGTTTATGGTCCACGTCAAGACCCTCACGGAGAAGCAGGAGTAATGTCAATATTTACTGGAAAAATGCTAAATAAAGAAAAACCAATAATTTATGGTGATGGAAACCAAACAAGAGATTATGTATATGTTGCGGATGTTGTGAGTGCATTAATTAAATCATCTGAAAATGATAATGATTTATTTTTAAATATAGGTACAGGTGTTGAAACATCTGTAAATGAGTTGGTGTCACTAATCGCAACAAAAACTTCATGGGAAGGAGAACCTGATTACAAACCACAGAGAGACGGAGAATTGCTGAGGAGTGTTTTAAATAATAACAAAGCGAAGAAAAGTTTGGATTGGGAACCAGAGTATGATTTAAAAAAAGGTATTGAAGAATTAGTAGATTGGTTTAAGAATTCATAAAAAATTTTTAAAGAAAGAAATCTTCGTCTTCTTTTCTTATTAATTCTCCAACTCCCAAATCAGAGGATTTATAATCAACACCTCTTATGATTGCTACAGGAATATTGTCACTTTTTTTCATAACTAATTCTGCAGCACCAGCTAGTTCGTCAATAATTGCAATTTCAGTGGCAAAAAGTTCATTATCGAAAGCATCTTTTTCACCGATATAGCTTTCCAAAGGTTCAATTCCAGATGAACCAATAGCAACATTAGTTTGACCTTTTCTCCATGCTCTTCCAAAAGTATCAGATATGATCACGCTGACTTTTTTATTCGTGTTGTATTCAATTTTTTTTTGTATATCCCTAGATGTTTTATCTGGATCTTCAGGCAATAGTAAAAAAGAACCTTTTTTTATGTTTGATTTATCTATTCCTGCATTTGCACAAATAAAACCATGTTTTGTTCTTGCAATTATCGTATCGCCTCTTTTTCTTAAAATTTCTAAAGATTCTTTTTCAATTAATTCTTCAATATTTTCAAAATTGTTTTCTATCAATCTATTCTCAACTTTAGAGACGATCTTTTGAGTGACAACTATTACATCATTGTCTTGCAGAGCAATATTGTTGTTTTCAAATCCTTTTATTAATTCATCAACTAAATCATGCTTTGGTGAAAATTCAGGTAGTTTTTTAATAGGAATGATAGTTATATTATTCATGTTCAATAATGAATTTAGCTAAGTTGGTGGTGTCTTCTATAGATTTAAATAATATATTTGTTTCGATTGTATTTTCAGCTCCATCGGAATCACCATCATGCACTATATAGAAATTTCCAACATAATCATAAAACTTTTTAATTCCACTTATGTCACTCGTATAACCAAGATCTTCAAAATTTTTTTTGGAAGGACCCTTAATTGCTTTATCTTGTATGAATGGTGAAACAATGTATGTTGTATCATGGTTAATTAATTTTTCCTTTAAATTTTTTATCGAGAGAATTGGTCCAATAGAAAGGATTGGATTTGAAGGTCCAATCACTATTTTGTCAGCTTTTTCAATTGCTCTAGAAACTTCATTAGTTATATCTGCATCCTCAGAATTTAAATAGATAACATCACTCAAATCAGGTTCCGATTTTAATTCAACAAAATATTCTTGAAAGTCTAATAATTTATTTTCAGTGGTTTTCAATTTTGTACTAACTAAATTATCTGTCATTGGAAGTATTTTGCAATTTAATCTAAATTTATCAGAAATTATCTTCGTTATCTGAGTAAGTGACTTGCCCTCTGAAAATAACTGATTTCTAAAAAGGTTTAAAGCAAGATCTTTATCGCCAATACTGAATTCTTGAGGAAAATATTTTTTAAATTCTTCACTTACAACAAAACTATCATTTTTTTGGCCCCATCCAAGATCACCCTCAATTCCAGCTAATGCATAAATTACAGAATCTATATCTGGAGATAACCTAACTCCCTGTATAGTTTCATCATCACCGGTATTAATAATAATTGTTAGGTCGATTTCTTTGAGATTGTAAAAACCTTTTGCAAGTTTTGCTCCACCAATTCCACCTGATAAATAAACAATTTTTTTCATACTTTATTACTCTTACCAATATTCCATTAACATTTTAATAATGGTAGATAGAGAAATTCTAGAAGCAATATCTGAATTAGGAGAATCAGATTTAAAAAGATTACGTATCCTAATTGATAACAAGCTTGGGCCCACAGGTAATGAACAAAACATATCCTATAGGCAAAAATTAATAAAATGTGGAAGAGAATCTTGTAATAGTTGTCCTCATGGACCGTATTGGTATGCTGAGTGGTCAGAAAATGGTAAAAGAAGTACTAAATATCTTGGAAAGATTTTAAATGAAATCAGTTAGTAAAAATTTAAATTCAAATATATCACAACAATTATTTTATTTACTAGTTTTAGTCTTATTTCTAAGAGTTGATTTAGTTTTTGAAAACAATACACCTACTGGTGGAGATATGGGAGCTCATATTGTTGCAATTGATACTTTTATAAAAGATTTTATGCCAAATTTTCAAATAAACGGATGGTCAAATGATTGGTTTGGTGGATATCCTCTGTACTATTTTTATTTTCCTATTCCAGCAATAATCACATTCATCTTTAATCTTGTATTCCCTTTTGGAATTGCTTTCAAAATTATGGTTGTGATGTCCACCATTTTAGTTGTTTACTCTATCGAAAAATTAATGAGAAAAACATCGAATCAAATTTCAATCTATGGTGCTACGGCTGGATTATTTTACGTTTTTACTGAGTCGTTTACTATTTATGGTGGTAATTTAGCATCAACATTGGCAGGGCAGTTTTCTTTTGCGTATTCATTAGCATTTGCAAATCTATCAATTTTTTATTTAATAAAATCAAAAAATAATTTTAGATTCACAATCAGTTCAATCTTTCTTGCTCTCTGTTTGTTGTCTCATTTAATTCCATTTATTATCTATTCTCCAATTTATGCATTTTATTGGTTATCAAAAAAACAAAATCTAAATCAAAGAATACTCTCAATCTTTATTTTCTTAGCACTTGCATCAAGATGGTCCGTCTCATTGTTGATGAATTTAGAATATACAACAAATATGACTTACACTCCATTTTCTAGATTAGATGATTTGATCAAGAAAGATATTTTACCCATCATCTTTATCTTGATTGGTTTATTGATAGCAAAGCATAAAAATTTGATTAAAAACAAGACAATAAACTTATTTGATCTTTATATTATCTCCTCATCTGTTCTCCTTTATTTTTATGTCCCAGAAGGTGCTCTTTGGAATGGTAGATTGGTACCATTTTTCAATCTTGGAATTATTTTTCTATTTTTCAAAGCGGTAGAAATTTTTATTGATGATATGAATCTTTATCAACAGGGAGTCAATGTATTAACGGGTCTATTTTTAGGTGGAACAATTTATTGTTTGTATATATTTTATGAAAAATGGTCTACTAACCAATCATATTTAAATCTTTACATACCAATCATTTTTCTGATAATGATTTTTGCAATCCTAAATTTAAAAAATATTGTTGTACAACTTAATTTGCTAATTGTTTCAATTATTTTTTCTACTATATCTTTCTTGCCACATTGGCTTAATTGGAATTTTACAGGTTACGAAGGAAAGAACGACTGGAATCAAATTCAAAACTTATACACTCAATTAGACAATTTAAAACCTGGAAGGATTATGTGGGAACCAAATTCAGATATGAATAAATATGGAACACCGATGACTCTAATGACAATTCCTTATTTTACAAAACATACAAGCATGGAAGGTCTATATTTTGATTCAAGTATTACAACCCCATTTCATTTTATATCTGTATCCGGTTTGGCAAAAAGACCATCAAATCCAGTAGGTGGACTGTCATATATAAATAATCAATTTGATAAAGGTGTAGATTATCTTTATGACCTAGGAGTAGATTATTTCATTACGTATACGGAAGAAATTGAAAGTAAAGCAATGAATTCTGATGGACTGACATTTCTTTTTTCGTCAGAGCCGTTTTCAGTATTTGAAGTCAACTCCTCAAAAGTAGAATTAATTTATCAAGATATTGAATTGTTTTCAAAAGTAAACAAACAAGAAGGCATTCTTAGTTCAGTTTTTAGGGACACTAATATAACTAATTTTTTTCAAAAAGCATATGAAAATTTTGATGAACTTGATGAAAAGAGAGTTGTTGAAGTAAGTAATGAAATATTGATACAGCCATCGAATAAGAATGATTTAGAAGTCACAGACATAAAAATTACAAATAAGAAAATTTCATTTTTTACAAACAATCCTGGTGAATTACATTTAATTAAAGTTTCTTACTTTCCAAATTGGTCTATCTCAAACGGGCTTGGGCCATTTAGGACCTCTCCATCATTTATGTCAGTTATACCCAATCAAGAATATGTAGAGATCAACTTTGAAAACACCACACTAGAAAAAAACAGCTTCTATTTTTCAATATTTTCATTAGTCTTATCATTGATTATTTTTATTAGATCTTTAAAAAATGTTAAAAAAACTTAAAAATTCAAATTTATTAAGAGGTGATTCCACCTATGCGCAACTATTAAGAACGTATATTGTTGGTGGATTCAATTTAGTATTTGGTCTTGGAATAAGCTATTTATTTCAATTTTTTGTTTTTTATTCAATTGAGATTCCTTTAAGAACTTATTTAACAAATATTTTTGCTTTTTCAATTGGAGTTATAGTTTCATATTTTTTGTCTAGACGAATTATTTTTAAATTATCTATATATGAGGGGGGATTAAAAGAATTTGTTAAATTTTTGATTACTAATTTAATCAACTTAGTTGTTCCATTGTTTATATGGTTTTTAATAGACTTGATCAGACCATCAATTCAAGATAACGAAATACAATTTCTTATAGCAACTGTTTTGATACATGGATTTATTCTTCCCATCAAATATTTAATTTACAAATTGTTTGTATTTAAAGACTCTTTAAATAATTGAAGCCGTAAAAAAAATAAACTTTTTAGTGTTCTAGGAATTCTTGTAAAAATAACAGACACACTTGGTCTAATCTCATTTACTTTTGCAGGCACTTCAAGAATTTTGTAACCTGATTTTTCTATTCTAATTAAAAGTTCAGTATCAAAAATATCTTGTGTTGAAATAACGTTATTGATTTCTTTTTGAATATTATATCTTCTTATAGCTTTCATTCCATGAGTATCACTTAGTGAGGTTCGAAATAAAAGTTTTAAAATTAATACAAATATTGATGTTGCTATTTTTCTGATAAATGTTCTTTCATCTTTAGATTCATTTAATCTTTTCGATGCAACTAGTGCTACGTAATTCTCATCTAGTTCCAATGATTGCTTAAGAAATTTTTTTGAAAAATAATCAATATCAAATGATATTACAATATCATTTTTTGCAATTTCAAATCCATTTTTTAACGCAAGACCATAGTTTGCATAATTGCTATTTATCGTAAAACAATTTTCTTTATCTTCTATAAAGGCCTGAATGAGATTTTTTGTGTTGTCTAAAGACCCGTTTTCGGAAAAAATAATTTCAAACGGCATATTCATCTCTTGGCAAATTTTGAAAATTTTATTAGCAGATTCTAAAAAGATCTCTTCTTCATTAAATACTGGTATTACAACTGAAAAATTATTAATCATGCTGTTCATTTTCATAAACATTACAATACATATGGAGTGGATGAAAATAAACTAGATTTAATTTTTAAAGCTTACGATGTAAGAGGTGTTTTTAATGAAACAATTACACCAAAAGTTGGTTTTAAAATAGGCGCAGCTTTTGCTTCTTATGTAGATTCAAATGAAATTATTGTCGGACATGACGGCCGTATTTCAAATAATGAAATGTTCGCAGCTATAAGTTCTGGAATACAATCAGTCAATAAAAAAGTATTGTATGTTGGTATGGTTCCAACAGATGTTGTTTATACGCTTTCTGGTATTAAGAATTTACCTGGTTTGATTATTACAGCATCTCACAATCCAAAAGAGTACACAGGTTTAAAGTTTTGCGACAGTGGAGCAGTGGCGATCGGTCAAGAAACAGGATTAAAAGAAATCAAGAATTTAGCAGAAAAATTTAATGATGATTTAAATATGTCAGAATTGCCTGAAATGAAAACTATGAATCAACTTTATCTAGAACATTTTAAAAATATAGTTGATCCATCTGAAATAAGTGACAAAGTGAAATTTGCTATTGATGGTGGAAATGGTGTTCTTGGTGCAATTATTGAAGATCTAGCAGAATCGTTTAGTTTAAATTTTGAAGGTCTTTATATGGAAGTAGATGGCAACTTCCCAAATCATCCAGCAGATCCTTCAAACCAAGACAATCTCTTAGATTTAAAGAATAAAGTATTATCACAAAATTTTGATTTTGGAGTTGCTTTCGATGGAGATGCTGATAGATCTGTATTTGTCGATGACAAAGGAAACGTAATTAGTGGAAGTATGATGACTTGTTTAATCTCTGATTGGTTATTTGAAAAGAAATCTGAAATAAAGATAGTTCATAATGTAAATGTTCAACCATCTGTTATTGAATATTTAAAAAATAAAGGAATAAAGACAATAAGATCTAAAGTTGGTCATTCATACATAAAAAAAATTATGAGAGATAATGACGCAGATTTTGGTGGAGAACACAGCGCTCATTTTTATTTGAGAGAAAATTTTTATGCTGATTCTGGAATATTGACATTATTAATATTTTTAAAAATATTATCTGAGAAAAAAATTAAAAGTTCAGAACTTGTACAAAATTACAACTTTAAGCCTTCATCTGGTGAAATAAATTACATTGTCGAAGATGTAGAGACAAGTTTAAAAAAAATTGAAAATTCTTTTGAGGGTGAATTTGATAAATTAGATGGAATATCATATTTTTCTGATGACTTTTGGTTTAACGTGAGGGGATCTAATACCGAGCCCATGCTTAGATTAAATGCAGAAGCAATCAATCAAAAAACTTTAGACAGCATCATTGAAAAAATTTCAAATATAATAGATTAATAGATGTTAAATATCGCATTCGACCTAAAAAATCAAATAATATCTGATCTTGAGTCTTCTAGTAATCTAGAAAAAATTTCATATGAGAATTTATTAATTATGGGAATGGGTGGTTCAGGTGTAGCAGGAGATGTGATGAAAGTACTTTCTAATGAAATATCTGACAAAAATATAATTATTCACAAAGATTATTCAATCCCAAAACAGTTTTTAAAATTTAGACCTTTATGTTTATTTATTTCATATTCTGGCAACACAGAAGAAACGTTATCAGGTATATCTGATGCCAAAAAAAATAATTTAGATTGGATAGTTATTTCAAGCGGCGGCAAGTTAATAGATATCGCTCAAGAAGAAGGTAAAGAGTATATTAAGATACCAAGTGGACTACAACCAAGGGCAGCATTTGGATATCTTACTTTAGCTATTTCAAGAATTTTAGATATTGTTGAAGGTTCAGATTATGTATCTCAATTGAATGAAGCAAGTTCATATTTGGATAAACTATCTGAAAACGCTGAAGAGTCTGATATCAACAAATTTTCTTTAAATATATGTGAAAGTATCAACAAGAAAACTGTAATTTTATATTCAGGAACCAATATGTCAAAGGTTGTATCGTCACGTTGGAAAACTCAGATTAATGAGAACTCAAAATCCAAAGCTTTTGTTGGTTATCTACCAGAGGTACATCACAATGAAATTCTCTCATGGGATGCAGACATAGATGGAAGTAAAAAAAATTATATTGTTATTCTGATTCGGGATAAAAATGAACATGCACAAATAAGTAAAAGATTTGAATTTACCAAAGAATTGATAGGAGAGAAGGTAAATATTTTTGAAGTTAATTTAAAAAATCAGGAAAGTACACTAAAAACCCTATTGGAGTTAGTATTACTAGGTGATTTAGTTAGTTTAAACTTAGCAAACAAATTAACTATTAATCCAGAAAATATTGATACAATTGAAAATTTAAAAAAATTACTAGGAGGATAATGTCTACTATAAAAGACAAAAATCTATCAGCAGTAGGCCAGCAAGAAGTTGATTGGGCTGCTAGACAAATGAAAGTTCTTGAAGAAATTAAAACAGAGTTCTCAAGTAATAAGCCATTAAATGGTTTGAATATAGGTGCATGTATGCACGTAACAAAAGAAACAGCTAATTTAATGCTTACTTTAAAAGCTGCTGGGGCAAACGTTGCATTGTGTGCGTCGAACCCACTATCAACTAAAGATTCAGTCGCTGCCTATCTTGCTGAAAATGATGTTGAAGTACATGCAGTACATGGAGTATCAAATGATGAATTCTTTAAGCATCTTAATTCTGTTTTAGACACAAAACCTGACATAACGATGGATGATGGAGCTGATTTAGTTACTTTACTTTTAACTGATAGATCTGACTTACCAGTTATGGGTTCAATGGAAGAAACAACTACCGGAGTAATAAGACTGAAGTCAATGGAAAAAAATAATAAACTTCGCTTTCCTGTCGTTGCTGTAAATGACTCTGACACGAAGCATTTATTTGATAATCGATTTGGAACAGGTCAAAGTGCTATGGATGGTGTTGTAAGAGCAACAGATCTCTTGATTGCTGGTTTAGATGTTGTTGTGATTGGTTTTGGAGATTGTGGAAAAGGAGTAGCAGAACGAGCATATGGAATGGGTGCTAAAGTAACAATCGTTGAGCCTAACTCTGTACGTGCTCTAGAAGCTTTAATGCATGGATATGAAGTAAAAAGTAGTGTTAATGCTGCAAAAATTGCTGATGTAATTGTATCTGTAACAGGAAACATGCATGCATTAGATAAGAAACATTTTGACGTTATGAAAGACGGAGTAGTTTTAGCTAATGCAGGACATTTTGATGTAGAAATCAATTTAGAAGCATTAAAACAAGATAGTGCTGAAGTACATAGAGTTAGAGATCATGTAGAAAGCTATTTGTACGATGGTAAGGAAATTTTAGTATTAGCTGAAGGAAGATTAGTTAATTTAGCTGCTGCAACTGGCCATCCTGCTTCAGTGATGGATATGTCATTTGCTAACCAGGCCTTGGCTGCAGAATGGATAAAAGATAATCATGAAGACCTAGAGCCAAAAGTTTATACTCTTCCGAATGAAGTTGATTTAAAAATTGCAGCTACAAAATTAGGACTCATGGGTGGAGAATTAGAAATCCTTACTAAAGAGCAAATTGAATATCTCGACTCCTGGGAGCATGGCACAAGCTAAATTTGAGTATTTTTAAAAAAGTTTTATCTGTTGGAAGTGGAAAACTTGCACAAGAGCTTGATAAAAAAGTCGAGTTAATTAACTCTAAAGAATCTCAAGTTGAAAAATATTCTGACGATGAAATTAAAAATAAATTTCAAAATTTAAAAAATGAGATAACTTCAGATAACAAATTTGATTTTGAGGTTGATGCATTTTCCTTAGTAAGGGAAGCATCTAAAAGAACAATTGGTCAACGCCATTATGACGTTCAGTTGTTTGGTGGAATGGTTTTATTAAGAAATAAAATAGCTGAGATGAAAACAGGGGAAGGTAAAACACTTGTTTCTACACTTCCAATATCATTTATGTCACTTTTTGATCAAAGTGTTCATGTTGTAACAGTGAATGACTATCTATCAAGAAGAGATGCTGAATGGATGAGTCCAATTTATAACTTTTTAGGACTTGAAGTTGGCCTCATTTATTCAAATCAAGATTACCAAGAAAAAGTTTCAGAATATAAAAAAGACATTGTTTATGGAACTAATAATGAATTTGGTTTTGATTATTTAAGAGACAACATGGCACAATCCTCCGAACAGCTAACTCAAGGAAGCCTATTTTACGCAGTAATTGATGAAGTTGACTCAATCTTAGTTGACGAGGCCAGAACACCTTTAATTATTTCTGGAAGAGTTGAGGAGTCAACGAAATGGTATCTACAATTTTCAAAATTAGTTAAGCAAATGAAAAAAGACATACATTATGAAGTAGATGAATCAAAAAAACAAATTCACCCTACCGAGGTGGGTATTGAATTTATTGAAGGAAAATTAGGTATTGATAATCTTTATGAAAATACATCAACGAATTTTATTCATTATTTAACAGCTTCTTTACGTGCTAAAGAAATTTATAAAAAGGATATTGATTACATAAAATCTGATGGGCAGGTAAAAATTGTAGATGAATTTACAGGACGTGTTCTAGAGGGAAGGCGTTATTCTGATGGACTCCATCAAGCAATTGAGGCAAAAGAAAATGTAAATATTCAGGATGAAAACCAAACTTTAGCATCGATCACATATCAAAATTATTTTAGGATGTATGAACATCTATCTGGTATGACAGGTACGGCAAAAACTGAAGAAGAGGAATTAATTCAGATATATAATCTTGAGGTGGTGGAGATTCCAACCAATCTTCCAGTAGCAAGAAACGACAATCAGGACACAGTTTACAAAACTAAGAAAGCTAAAATAAATGCAGTTGTAGATGATATAAAAAAAAGACATGAAATTGGACAACCAGTTTTACTGGGTACAGTCTCAGTAGATTCATCAGAAGAAATTTCAAAAGAATTAACAAAAAATAGTATTAAGCATTCTGTTTTAAATGCAAAAAATCACTTAGAAGAAGCATCAATTATTGCTCAAGCCGGGCGATTAAAATCCGTTACCGTTGCAACGAATATGGCAGGAAGAGGTGTAGATATCAAATTAGGTGGTAACAGTGAATTTATGGCTAAAAATGAAGCTGAAAAAGAAAACAAAGTAGATGATAAAAAATATATGGAGGAGTTAATTTCGAAATTTGATTCTTTGATCAATGACGAAAAAGAAAAAGTAATTGAACTTGGAGGTCTTTATGTAATTGGGACAGAAAGACATGAATCTCGAAGAATTGATAACCAATTAAGAGGGAGATCAGGAAGGCAGGGTGATCCAGGCGAATCAAGATTTTACATAAGTCTTGAAGACGACTTAATGAGAAGATTCCAAGGTGAAAGAATTCAATCAATTATGGATAAGCTCAACTTGCCTGATGATGAAAAGATTGAGCAGAGTATGGTTACTAAGAGTATCGAAAGAGCTCAAGCACAAGTTGAATCATTAAACTTTGAAATAAGAAAAAATGTTCTTAAGTTCGATCAGGTTCTTAATCAACAAAGAGATGTAATTTATAAATGGAGACGAGAACTCCTCATGTCCGACAATATAGAAAATCTGATCACTGATTGGAGAGATGACATATTTGACGAATTACAAAATAATGTTGATAACTACAAAACACAATATGAAACACTTGAAGATTATAGAAATTTCGTTGAAAATGAATTAAGTTTAATTTTATCTGACAATGTAAAAAAACAGTTATTGCAAACCATAGAAGTAAATGATAATTTAGAAATAATATCAAGTATGGAATCCCTGTACAATAAAAATTTCGAATCAGACAAAAATAATTTCATGAATTTAGCAAGAATGGGCTCACTTTCGTTTATAGATCAATCCTGGAAAAATCACCTTTCAGAAATGGATTATCTCAGGTCAGGTATTGGATTAAGAGCAATGGGTCAGAGAGATCCTTTAGTTGAATATCAAAAAGAAGGATATGATTTATTTGAAGATTTAATTCACAATGTTAAGTTATCTGTTGTTAGACTTTTATTAAACTTTGACAAAATCTCACAAGAAAATAATGATTTAGACAAGGAAAAGAAAAAAACATCAAATGTTGATAATAAAGATAAAATTGGAAGAAATGATCCATGTCCTGAGGGTTGTGGGATTAAATATAAAAAATGTGGAATAGATGATAGATGTATAAAGATATCCGAAACAAAATAAAAAATTTTAAAGAAAGATTAACTTCTGCCAAGGAGTATCTTTGACTTTGATAATAAAAAAGAAGAACTAGAAAAACTTAATATAATAATCTCAAAAAAAGATTTTTGGTCAGAAATATCAAATCCTCAAAATATTGTTAAAAATGCTTCAAACATTGAGAAAGTAATTAATTTATTAAATACTTTAGATAATGAGATTAAAGATTTGGAAGAATTAACAGAATTAAGCAAAGATAATCTATCTGAACTGGAAGAAATAAAACCTCAATTTGAAGAAATCGAGCAAAAGATTATAGACCTAGAGGAAGAATCTCTGTACTCAAGTGAGTTCGATAATCATTCAGCTGTTCTTACAGTTAATGCTGGTGCGGGAGGTGTTGATGCTCATGACTGGGCAGAAATGTTATTAAGAATGTACACAAGATATTTAGATAGTATAGAAATGAGCTATGAGATAGAGGAAATTTCTTCTGGAGAAGAAGCAGGAATAAAATCTGCATCGATAAGAGTAGAAAGTTTCAGAGCTTATGCAAATTTAGAAAGTGAAAGAGGAGTTCATAGATTAGTTAGAATAAGTCCTTTTGATAGTAACAAAAGAAGACATACTAGTTTTGCAGGAGTTGATGTTATTCCATTAATTGATGATTCGGATGAGTTTGATTTAAATGATGATGACATCCGTATTGATGTTTATAGATCTTCTGGAGCTGGAGGTCAACATGTAAATACAACCGATTCAGCAGTAAGAGTTACCCATATTCCTACAGGAATAGTAGTTGCTTGTCAGGCAGAAAGGTCACAATTACAAAACAAAGTTCGTGCTTTGGCCCTTCTAAAATCAAAACTAATACTGTTAGAAAAAGAAGAAAAATTAAAAAAACTTGATTCTATACGAGGGGAACAAGTTGAAGCTGGCTGGGGTAGGCAAATTAGGTCATACGTTATGCAACCTTATCAACAAGTTAAAGACTCAAGAACAAATATTGAAGTTGGAAATATTCAGTCAGTTTTAGATGGAGATATTAACATATTTATCAATGAGTATCTAAAATGGCGTAGACAGGGATTAAATGATTAAGTTAGATAATGTTTCGTTAGTTTTTCAAGGTGGAAGTGTTGCACTTTCTAATGTATCTACAGAGATTTCAGAAGGTGAATTTGTCTATCTTATTGGTCATTCTGGAAGTGGAAAATCATCCTTACTTAAACTTCTTTACAAAGAATATTCTCCGACAAAAGGAGAAATAGAAGTTGTAGATATGGATGTAACAAGCTTGCCAAAGTGGAAAATTCCACTGTTGAGAAGAAAACTAGGAATTGTTACTCAAGAACCACAGCTTCTTGAAGATAGAACAACTTTTGAGAATATAAGTTTTGCTCTTGAGGTGCTTGGCTTTGAAGAAAAAGAAATTGATGAGAAGACCAGTACATTGATAGATCTAGTTGGATTAAACGATAGTATGTATAAATTTCCAAGCCAACTTTCAGGAGGAGAGCAAACTAGAGCATGTATAGCAAGAGCTTTAGCATCAAACCCACTTGTCCTTTTATGTGACGAACCAACTGGTAATTTAGATCCAGAACTTAGCATTCAAATTATTACATTATTAGAAAAAATAAACAGGGCTGGTACAACAGTCTTAATGGCAACTCATGATTCATCGATTGTTAATAGAAGAAAAAAAAGAGTTTTACAACTTAAAGATGGAAAATTAATGAGTGATGTAGATCAAGGAAGGTATGTTTAAGCACTTATGAAAAAATTAAACTATGTTTTCAAAAATACATTTATAAATATGAGAAGAAATCCATTACTCGTTATTGCAACAATGCTCGCCGTATTAGTATCTTCATTTCTTGTTTTTACCACACTTTCTGCTCGTGCAATCGTTGAAAACAATACATCGCGTTGGCAAAATGGGGTTCATGTTGTTATTTTTTTGGATGATAGGGTAACTTCTACAGCACATAAGCAACTTCAAGATACTTTAGAAAGTTATCCAGAGGTCAGGATGGTAGAGTATTTTTCGAAATCTGAGGCTTCGGATGAATTTAGATTATTATTCAAAGATCAACCTGAATTACTTCAAGAAGTAGATTTTGAAATATTACCAACGTCTTTACGTATAAATCTAAATGACCCTGCAGATTATAAATTGATTATTGAAAGAATGGATGGCAACCCAGCTGTAAAAGAGATTAGAGCTTCTGGAGAAGCGATTGAACGCCTTTTGAGTTTAACAGATACACTTGTTTTATCTGCAACAATCTTCGCTGCGTTAATTGCCTTTGCAGCATTTATTTTAATTATCAACACGTTAAGACTTACAGCTTATGCAAAGAAAAAAGAAATAAAAATAATGAGAACTATCGGTGCTTCATCAACATACATAAGACTTCCTTTTATTTTTGAAGCAGTTTTCGAATCCTTAATTGGAACAAGCATAGCTGTGGGTCTTGGTTGGGGATTTATTCAGTATTCAAAAACATCATTTATTGCAGAAAGTATTTTCGATATTGCTATTTCTGACACATATTTGATAAATCTAACTCTTATTTTGTTGTTTTCGACTATTGGCTTTGGATTCTTTGCTAGCTTTGTCGGAATAAGGAAAGCCCTTAATGACTAAAAAATTCTTTTCAATTCTAATATTATTTCTAATTTTTATACAGACAATATTTGTTGATCATTCTTTTGCAATCACTGCCGAGGAGAGACTCGAAGAAGTAGAAAAGCAGCTTATTGCAATTGCAAACCAAATTAAACAATACGAAGGTGATAAAACAGATTTAGAAAAAGCAATTTTAGCAAATGACTCGTCACTTAAAAAAGTTAATGCTGAGCTAGCTGAAGTTCAAAGAAGACTTGGTGCAGCTGAGCTTGCACTTGAAAAGGCGCTTGAAGGATATGATGAATCTCTTGATAATCTTGCGGCTGTTCAACAAAATATTGTAAATGAACAAGTTAAATTAGGAACAACTAAAAATGAAATTATAAAAGTAAAAGATGAACTATTTGAAACTCAAAAGAATCTAAATTCAGCGAAGGATGAGTTACAAGTGAAAGCTGTAGATATGTACATCAATGGGGTTATGAGTCCAGCAACAGCTTTATTTATAAATTTGAATGAATTATCTGACTTTCTGGCTGCATTAGGTTATGCATCTGCAATCGTAAATACAGCTTATGAAATTATTGAGTCCTTAAATTCATTTGAGAGTTTGTCAGAAACTCAAACAGAGTTCTTATCAGAACGTGAAGAAGAAAGAGAAGAAATAATTTCCTCTCTTCAAGTTGAAGAGGAAAAGAAGAATCAGATTTCTATCGAGGCTGAAGAGTACGCAGATGAAGTTGAGGAAAGTAAAAATAGAGTAGAAAGGGAAAAGCGTCAAGTCGAAAATAAAAAGGCTGCTGTTTTAGCAGAAAGAAAGAAAGCTCAGAACCTTTTAACAGAAGCAAATAATCAATTGGCCAAATTAGATGCTGAACACGCAAATCTTGAAAAACTTGAAGATGCTATCCAGGCTGACATTAACAGATTAAGCACTCTTGGTGGAGTAGCTCCAAATAAGTTAACTTGGCCTATTACTGGAAGTTATGTTTCAAGTGGTTATAAGTGGAGAAGATTCAGAGGCACAACAAGTTTTCATGGAGCTATAGATATTCCAGGAAGAACAGGTACGCCTATAAAAGCGGCAGCTGGAGGAGTAGTCATTCTTGCTAGATACTACGGATTGGCTGGTAGAACTGTTTTTATTGATCATGGTGGTGGAATGACGACACTTTATTTTCATATGAATGAAATACGAGCATCTGTTGGGCAGACTGTTATTACAGGTGATGTTATTGGTACTGTAGGTACAACAGGTAGGTCAACAGGTCCACACTTACATTTTGAAGTAAGATTAAAGAATCCAAATTCTGTTAGTTGTAGCCTTCCTTACTTAGATCCTACTTCTAGAGGAAGAATGAATCCTTATTGCTTTTTAGATAGATGAAAGTTTTTGCAGAGAATCGTAAAGCAAGAAATTCCTATGAATTTCTTGAATTTTTTGAAGCTGGAGTTGTTCTTACTGGTCCCGAAACAAAAAGTGCAAGAAATGGAGGAATCTCGATTATTGATGCATTTGCCACAATAGAGGAAGAAGAAGCTGTAATAAGAGAAATGAATATTGAACCTTACAAATATGCTGACTTAATTGATTATGACCCCAAAACCCCCAGAAAACTTTTGCTCCATAAAAAAGAAATAAAAAGACTTATCGGATTAATATCGACAAAAGGCCTTACCCTTATTGCAACAAAAGTCTTTGAGCAAAATGGCTATATTAAAATTCAACTAGCTCTTGCAAAAGGTAAAAAAGATATCGACAAAAGAAGAAAGATTACAGATAAAAGAGTTAGAAAAGAAATTAGAGACTTTAAATAATTTCTTTTTTAAATTACTTTTATAAATTTATAATTTATAAACTTAATAAGAAATTAAAGGAAATAATGGTAAAAGAAATAAATGCTGAAGAATATTCAGAAATTGTAAATTCATCTAATCCAGTTGTTATTGATTTTCATGCTACTTGGTGTGGACCATGTAAAGTATTGAGTCCAATTTTAGAAGAATTAGATGATGAAATAGAAGGTGTTGAGTTCGTTAAACTTGACGTTGATCAACATCCCCAAATTGCCGGACAAAATCAAGTTATGGGCGTACCAACCGTAGTTATTTTAAAAGATGGTGAAGTTAAAGACAGATTTGTTGGCGTTCAACCAAAAGAAGTTATAAAAGAAAAAATTACTTCACTAGGTTAATAGTGTTACGAATTGTATTAGTTTTACAAGTACTAATACTTTTGTTGTTCGGATTCTTTATTTTAAATATTCAAAATACGGTAAATGAGCTATCAGGTCAATTAGAAACTGCGCTACTAACAATAGAGGATATGAAAACTGTGCTTCCTGAAATTGAAGAAGCAGTTGATAACTTTAATCAATTAGAGCCATTATTCGAGAACCTTGGAAAACTTAGTGAATTACTCTCAGTATTAACTGATCCATTTGGTTCAAATGGATAATCAATCAGGAATTATCATGTACAGCACACAGTGGTGTGGAGACTGTGTAAGATCGAAGAAAGTTTTTGATAAGTTGAATATCAAATTTACTGAAATTGATATTGACTTTGATAAAGATGGATATGAAATAGCTAAGAAATTACAAAATCAAAATCCTAGGATACCAACCATAGTATTTGAAGATGGAAGCTATTTAGTTGAACCATCTGATGTTGAACTCATAGATAAACTAAATTCTTTATAATTTGAGTGATGTTGGATAATAAAATAGATTCTCAAGATTTTATAAATTTTTGTAATGAAACTCTAGATATTTCTGGAAAAATTGCATTAGCTCATTTTCGCGACATAAGGGATATGACAATTAAAGTTGATGAAAGTCCAGTTACGCTTGCGGATAAACAAATTGAACAAGTAATTAGAAGAGAAATAGAAAAAAAGTATCCAATGCATAATATTGTCGGTGAAGAGTTTGAAGTTCTTAATAATGAATCTCAATATACATGGTATATCGACCCAATTGATGGAACCAGAAGTTTTATAGCTGGAAAAAATGATTTTGGAACTTTGATTGGACTGGTCAAAAATGATGAGATTATTGGAGGAGTAATTGACTGCCCAGCCTTAAAAGAAAGATGGGTTTCCTTTGAGAAAAATGTAACTATGGTAAATGGAAATATTATTCAATGTAGAAAAATCGACAAACTTGAAAATTCAGTTATGGCAACAACTTCAAGTCATCAATTTGGTATGAAGAAATGGAGAGCTTACCAATCTCTTGAAGAGAGTGTTAAAGTTACGACCACTGGAAGTGACTGTTATAACTATGGATTGTTAGCTAGTGGGTATGTAGATATTGTTGCCGAAAAACTTACTGCTCCTCATGATTATTTACCACTAATAAAAATTGTTGAAGGCTCAGGTGGTGTCATGACAGACTGGGATGGCAACAGACTTCTATTCGATGATAAAGATGTTTATGTTTTAGCCTCAGCCTCTAAAGAACTCCATGAGTTAGCATTAGAGAAATTAAAAAATAAATAATATGAAAATCTTAGTTTGCGACAGGTTAGAAGAAAAAGTTTTAGATAAATTTGAAGAGCTTGGTGAAATTACAAATATTTCTGAATCCAAAACAAAAACGGAAGATTTGAAAAGTAATATCGTCGATACGGAGATTGTTGTTATTAGAAGTGGTACCAAAATAAATAAAGATATTTTAGAAAATGCAAACAATTTAAAAATTATTGCAAGGTGTGGAGTAGGAGTAGACAACGTTGATATAGAGGAAGCAACCAATAAAAAAATTTATGTTACTAATTCGCCAAATGCAAATATAATTTCAGTTGCTGAATTAACAATTGGGCTCATCATTTCTGCTGCTAGAAAAATTCATGTATCAAATAATTCCCTCAAAGATAAAAAATGGGATAGGAACAAATTTCTTGGAACTGAACTTTATCAAAAACAATTAGGATTAGTTGGCTTTGGAAAAGCGGCTAAAGAAGTTGCAAAAAGATTAGCTGCATTTGGAATGAATATAGTTTTTTATGATCCTTATGTAGATAGTTCTACAATAGAGGCTAAAAAAGTTGATCTTGACGAACTATTGAAAACATCAGATGTTATATCAATTCATGTTGTAAAAACTGAAGAGACAACAAACTTGATCAATAATGAAAAGCTTAATTTAATCAAAAAAGGTGGAATTTTAGTAAATACATCAAGAGGAGGAATAATTGATGAAGAATCTCTTTTCCAAAAAGCAAATGAAGACTTTATTTTTGCCGGCCTAGATGTGTTTAGTCAAGAACCACCTGATGTTAATGAAACATTTTCAAAATCAAACATTGTTACCACTCCTCATCTTGGTGCATCAACTTATGAAGCACAATTAAAAGCAGGTTTAGAGACTGTGCAAAATGTCTCAGATATTTTGAATGGTGAGCTTTCAAGCGTTTTAAATATTTAAAAAAATAAAAAAAGTATTTGTTATAACAATTAAATTTAGTGATAATGATATAACCAATTAGTTGTTACTGGCACCAATTAATTATCAATTTCGGGCAGATAAGAATAAGTATTAATACCAAATTCTTTTTCTAAAATTTCATAAATTGGCCATCCATAAGGTTCGCAACCCATGGTAGATTTACTTTGTTGCATCATTACTGGTGCTAAAGCACCTTCTTTTGGACAACCAACATGACCCCATTCTAAAATATGTCCAACTTCATGATTGATAAGATACAATCTATACGTTTCTAAATCAGATCCAAAATCAATTGCACCATTAACCCATCTAAAAAAATTAATAATAATTTGTTGTTCATTTCTACATGAATATATTCCATTTGTCTCGAGTGGATAACATAACTCATCAGTTTTTTCGGGCGATGCAAAAATGAATTCAAATTCACTTTCGACATTATCAACTATCTGAAACTCTTTCTCGGTTACTTTAATCCAACCTCTTGAATCATTGAGGATTGAAGTGATTAGCTTTCCGATACAATCAACTTTTAGTTGAAGTGTTGACTCTATTTTTAAGTTGAAATTTATTTTATTTTCGTCGTATGTAAATACCTCAAGAGGTTTTATCCATTCTTCATCTGTATTATTAGGCTCATCTTTTTTACAGCCACTTTGTAAGTAATCATAAGAAATTTTTTTACTATTATTTATTTCTTCTTGTGTAGCAAATATTGCTGTCTGATTTGGTGGAATAGTAGTTGTAGTTGTAGTGCTCGTACTAGTTGTAGATGTTGTTGTAGTTGTTTCCATCAATGTTGTTGGAGTAGAAGTTGATGTTGTTGAATTAATTGAAATTGTTGTAGTCGTTTCAATTTCAGCCTCTGATTGGATATTAGTTTGCTGATCAACATTATTCTCAGAAAATATAAAAAATGACAATCCTGCTATTCCAGTTAATGCAATGAACAATATAACTAATCTTGAGTTGTTACTCATTGTTTAATGTTATATCTTGAAAAACAATGAAACAATATTTATTTGTTTTTATAACCTTTTTTATCTATGAATTCTTCTGGTTCTAATCCAAGTCCATCTGCGACTCTATTTATATAATTAAAATATGCAATAATTTGTACGATTTGTGAAATATCTTTATCTGATAAATCGTAACTTCTCAATAATTCAATATCTTTTTCATTAACTTTATTTGGATTTTCCGTTAATTTTTTAGCAAATTCACACATTGCCATTTGTATTGGTGAGATAGAGCTTTTGGTCCAATCCTCTGCTATTTCATCTACTAATTTTTGATTATCTGTCTCCGACCGAAGATCATATAAATGTGCTCGTATTCAATATTCACATTCGTTTGAAATAGAAGTAACGACAGCTAATAATTCACTATCGAACCTTGAAATATTTGAATTACCAAACATTGTTGATCCATATAGATTCATTGAGTCTTTTAATATTTCAGGAGTTTGTGATTGAATTGTAAGCACATTCCAAATTCTTCCAGCTCTGCGCATACCTTTTTCATACTCTTTTTTTAATAAGCCAGATGATTCTTCAAATTTGAATAATTTTATAAATGCCATATAAGTAATTTTTACTTAAAATAAAAGCGTATGCAACTTCCAGATGAACTTAAGCAAGCAATTGATAACAATGCTTTTTGTGCATTATCAACCAAAATCAATGAAAAAGAGATGCAGAATCATTTAATGTGGGTTGATTACAAAGATAATAAAATTCTTATCAACACAGAACAAGGAAGAAAAAAAACAGAAAACATAAGGAAGGAACCAAATATTTCACTCGTTATATTTCATCCATCTGATATGTATACATGTTGGGAGATAAGGGGTGTTGTTAAAAATATTGTTCAAGATTCGACTGCAAATGACCACATAGATTATTTATCAAATAGATATTCAGGTAAACCTTATGGTAGAACAGAAGATGTTACTTGGGAGCAAGCAGGATTCAAATCCAGAGAAATATGGGAAATTGATGTTGGTAAGGTTATATCAATGGTCAGCAGAGCTCAGACCAAATCAGAACCTGAATGAAATTTCAAAAAAGGACTTTCTTCAAATAATTTTGCCTGAGTGTCGTTAAGATTTTTCTTTATTAACTCTTCAGCATCGAAAGTTAAATTACCACCTCTAGATTCAAGGTGTCCTGTTTTTCTAAATATTTTGTCTGGAATTTTCTTTAATAGTCTTTTAAAAACTTCTTCAGATACTCTTAAATATTTTGCAAGAGTTAACTCTACTTTAATTGATTCGGGAATGACATTACAAGCAAAAACATATAGGGATGCAAACATAGACCAATCAAGATCACTCGGTCTTCTTGATTTTTCATATACAGAAAAATCATATTCTAAAAACGAATCGAATGGTGAATAATTAAACGTTGCTTTATCACTCAACTGCTTAAATAAAAATCTATCGAGAAGTTTAAGATCTAGATTATTTAGGTTTTGCTCTAATCCAACTTTTGACAGGGAGAGCTCATCTTCAAGATGTTTAATAGATAAATTATTTATAACTATTTTTCCAAAATAGTTAGCTATTTTAATTTCTACATTTACATTTTTAGGTATAAATATCAAACCATCATTGTCCTCAAAATCTATTGAGATACTTAGTTCTTCTTCTAAATCAAAAGTTTGTTTATCAATTTTCATATAATAAATATGTATTGGCTAATAACTATTGTAAAGGCATAATAGTGATATGGGGGTGAACTGGCTTCGACTTTGAAGCGAGCCTCTCAGTAGCGAGCTGAGGGTCCTAGGGCCTCATTAAAAACGTAGGAAAAAAAAGATAACTGCCAAACCTAAATTGGCCGTAGCAGCTTAATTGTTGCTCGTCGACTATCGGGGCTCCCACCTCGGGTAGTATCGGCGTCGAAATGTGGGATGCTAAGTTAGATTACCGGCTAACTTTTAAGATTTAAGGTAGAAACTATTGAGAATTTGTTTCTGGTGACTCTCTCAATAGTATTTCACCAGATGCGCTCGGAGAAGCTGTTGGGTAGCTTAAAAGGACCGGGGTTCGACTCCCCGCACCTCCACCAAAATGAATTTAAATAACACATATGACTATGCAGTGATTGGAGCTGGAATCGTTGGTTTGTCTACAGCTCTTCACTTACAAAAACAAAATCTAAGTGTTGTTGTTCTTGAAAAAGAAAAAGAACCAGGACTTCATCAATCTGGACGTAATTCAGGAGTCATTCATTCAGGAATCTACTATAAGCCAAATTCAAGTAAGTCTGAACTTTCTATAAAAGGAAGAAATTTACTCGTTGAATATTTACAAAAGAAAAATATTAACTTTCGGCAAGAAGGAAAGATAGTAGTTGATAATGATCTTGATAAATTAGAGAGTTTATTAGAAAGAAGTATTGATTTAGAGATGGAAGGTGTAAAAATTGTTCAAAATGATGAACTTCTTTCTATTGAACCAAATTCAGTAATGTTAAATGGACTTTTTGTTCCTCAGGCAGGAGTTGTCGACTATAAAGAAGTTGTTCAGGCATATGCAAATGATTTTATAGAGATGGGCGGAGAAATAAAATATATTGAGGAAATAAAAGAGATTGAAAATAAAAATGGTTTGAAATCTATTTCGGGAAATAAATATACATACAACTGTGAATTTTTAATTAATTGTGCAGGCCTTTTCTCAGATGAAATTGCAAAATTAGACAATATGTCTCCAAATGTAAAAATAATTCCTTTTAGGGGAGAGTATTACAAAATAAGTAACACAAAAAATAAAATTCTAAACAATATGATTTATCCATTGGCTGATCCTGATCTTCCATTCCTAGGTATACATTTAACAAAAACTGCAAATGGTGACATTGAGGCTGGACCAAATGCAGTACTGGCTTTTTCAAAAGAAGGATATAAATGGACAGATATTAATTTTGTAGATTTAACAAAAGTTTTGACTTTCCCCGGAATGCTCAAACTAGGGAAAAAATATTTCAGGACAGGAATTTCTGAAATGTATAGATCATTAAATAAAAAAATTTTTGTAAAAGAGATTCAAAAATTAATTAATGGAGTAAATCTAAAAGATATCAAACAAATACCATCTGGTGTAAGAGCACAAGCTGTTGATAAAGATGGGAATTTAGTCGATGACTTTCTTTTTGAAGAGGGAGAAAATTCTTTACATGTCCTTAATTCACCAAGTCCTGCAGCAACCGCTTCTTTAGCTATTGGAGAATCAATAGTTTCAAAAATAACAAATTAATTTATCTTTTTATCTTTCCTGTTTGAACATCCCATAATTTTGCGTACACACCTTGGCTGTTCAGTAGTTCATCATGAGTACCATACTCAACTATCTCACCTGACTCTAATACATAAATTAAGTCAGCATTTCTTATAGTAGAAAGTCTATGGGCTATAGCAATTACCGTTCTTCCTTCTTTTAATGTCTCAAGAGACTCCTGAATTGCAGCCTCAGTTTCATTATCAACGGCTGAAGTTGCTTCATCAAGGATTAAAATCTCAGGATTTTTCAATATTGCTCTAGCAATAGATATTCTTTGTCTTTGTCCGCCCGAAAGTTTCTGCCCTCGCTCACCAACAATAGTATTTTCTTGATTAGGAAGTTCACTTATAAATTTATCAGATTCAGATAAACGGGCAGCATTCCATACGTCTTCTGTTGACGCATCTATATTTCCATAAGCTATATTTTCAAAAACAGTTCCCTCAAACAAAAATACATCTTGGCTTACAAGTCCTATTTTGCTTCGAAGACTATCAATTACTAAAGATTCAATTTCATTGTTATCAAAAAATATTTTTCCAGAATTTTTTTCATAAAATCTGAGAATTAATTTTATTAGTGTTGATTTACCAGATCCTGTACTCCCAACGATTGCCGTTGTTTTTCCTTTCATAATTTCGATGTTTACATCTTTCAATACGGGAAAGTCAGAGACGTATTCAAAATTAAGATTTTCAAATCTAATACTTTCTTTAAGTTCCTCCATAAAGGTATTTCCATCGTTGATTAGTGGTTTAGTTTCTTTCAAATTGATAATTCTTCTAAAAGATGCCATTGCTTTTTGATAAACATCAAAAATCATTCCTAATTCGGTCAAAGGCCATAAAAGTCTTTGAGTAATAAATAACATGACAGAGTACATAGCAACTTTGATTTGCCCGTCTAGAGCAAGAAATCCACCGATGAGAAGTGTCGCAGTAAAGCCAAATAATATTGCAATTCTTATGATGGGTATGAATGCGGCAGATAGTTTTATTGCTTCATAATTTGCAGTTTTTACCTCTTTCGATGCTTCGTCAATTCTTTTATACTCTCTGTCTTTTCTATTAAAACTCTTTACTGTTAGTACTCCTGTTATTGAATTAGAAAGATGAGCATTTAATGATTCAACATTATTTCGTATTTTTGAATATCTTTCGGCAATTCTTTGTGTAAATTTATAAGATCCAAAAATGATTACTGGAATTGGAATAAATGCAAAAACTGCAACTAAAGGTGATATATAAATAAAGGTTCCACCGATGACTATAACGGTTGTTGCTGTCTGAATTAAACGATTAGCTGCTTCATTTAAAAACTGTTCCATTTGATTTACATCGTCATTCAATATTGCCATTAGGCGTCCAGAAGATTTATTCTCAAAAAAAGATAAATCTAAATCCAGTGTTTTTTCAAAAGTTTCAGTACGTAAGGAATGTTGTAGATCTTGTGCAATATTTCTCCAAGTAACTGCTGCGACATAATCAAAAATTGATTCTAAACCCCAAATTACAAAAGTAATAAATGCAAGAATAATTAATTGTTGTCGTCTGTCTTCAAACCCAAATGAACCAATGAAAGAATCAGATCCCTCCACAACAATATCAATTGCTATACCAATCAAGACCGGAGGAGCGAGATCGAACAATTTATTTAAAATTGAATAGAGGATTCCTCTTTTAACTTTTGTTTGATTTTGTTGAGCGTATTTATATAAATCTCTTAGATTATTTTGTTTCATTGGTTGTTACTTTACTTAGTTTGTAAATTATTTATACCATCTCTTATTTGTTTAAGAAGGGTTACTTCTTTTGATTCTGTAGCAACAACTTCTTCATTATCTTCGTCATCAACCATATCTTCAAAATGATTGTAAGCCTTAATGACTAGAAACATCACAAATGCAATGATTAAATAATTGATTATCTCTCCAAGAAATGCTCCAAAACTACCTGATTGCAATCCAGAGTTAGGATCTACATCACCAAAAAGTCCAAGATTGTCTAGGTTTGGAAGATTAATAATTAATCCAATTAATGGCTCTATTAACCTTTTAGTAAATACATCTACTAATGATTTGAATGATGCACCCATAACAAATGCAACCCCAAGTTCAACAACATTTCCTCTGTTGATAAAATTTCTAAACTCTTTTACCATGAATCCTCCTATTTGTATCTCAATAGTTAAGATTACAATTATTCTTAAGTCCTATGAGAAAATATATAAATTATTTACTTGTTTTATGCTTAGTTTCTAGCTGTACTTTAGATACTGAAGCTGAGCCAGAAGTTCTTGAAACTTCAACAACGACAAGCTCAACTACAACATCTTCCACTACTACAACAGTTCAAAACATTGATGAGGAAATTGTCGTCGATGAATTTGGAATTGAATTGCTTGACGTAAGCCCAGAAATGAAACAGCAATTTGATGAACTTATTGCGTTTGTTGAAAAAAGAACAGGCTTGTCTTACTCAGAATATCCAAAATTTAATTTGTATACATTAGATGGATACAGAGATTATAGTGCCGCCTCTTATCTTGACGATTTTGAAAAAGATTATGAAGAAGGAGAGTGGGAGAGGGCTGTGTTATCAGAAAATATGTGGGGTCTAACAAACGCATCTCCTGAAAAAATGAAAGAGTTGATAGTAGAATTTCAAAGATGTGCATCAGCTGGTTCATACAATTTACTTGATCAAATATTACGAGTTCCAATTAAACGTAATCAGACAAAGTTGAATCTTTGGGAACAATCTGTGATAGTACATGAATTAGTACATTCGCTTCAAGGTCAAATAGTTGATCTTTCTGAATGGTATACAACTATGAAAGACAATGATGATTTTATGAATTATCCTGGCAGAAGGTCCATCATAGAAGCTCAAGCAGATTTAGTTCAAGCATATTGGGAATCTAATTTAGATTCCTATGATAGGCAAAGAATGGCTTCAGAACGGCCAAATTTCAGATGCTCGGTATCACTTCCAGAATATTTTTATATACCATTAGATCTTTATTATGATTTTGGAGGTAAGTTAGGTAAACAGATTCACTCTAAAGGAAAAATGGAAGCACTTAATGAAGCTCTTTATAAATTACCTACCGCTGAACAAATATACTCACCAGAAAAATATTTTTCTGAAGAACCATATATTTATGTTGATATTGAAACTTTAGAGTTAGAAAATTTTACAGTCATTGACGAAGGAAAAATTGATTCATTAGACCTGGTATATCTGCTCCAAACCAAAATAGGTAAAAACGAGGCAGTTAATGCAGCAATTGGTTTGGGTGGCGGATCTTGGGTTGACTATATTAATGACTCAAACGATTTATTTATGACAGTCAAGATATCAGGTGATGATGTTAATGAATTGAATGAGATTGCAGATGCATTCCAAAATTGGGCAGATTTCCAAACAAGATTTATTAAAAGTTCGAGCAATTCAAGCTGGAAAGGAATTTTATATGAAGGTGATACAAACTTTTGGATATATAATGATGGAAATTATCTAAGACTGGCATTATCAAACGATATAGAATTCATGGTATCTTTTCTAAATAATTGTTCTAGTGAACAATGTAATACAAGTTTTTAAAATGGGAACTTTTTACATTTGTCCAACTCCCATTGGGAACTTAAACGACATATCAACAAGATTGGTCCAGGTTTTATCTGATGTAGATATTGTTTATGCTGAAGATACACGTGTAGCAAAAAAATTATTATCACATTTGAACCAAAAAAAAGAAGTCCGCTCATATTTCAAAGGAAATGAAGTAAAAAAAATTAATGAGATACTTAATTTATTAGACGATGATAAGTCGATTGCAATGATTTCAGATGCTGGAACGCCTCTCATCTCTGATCCTGGCAATACGCTTGTTAAGAAATTAGTAAAAAGTAACGTTGAAATTGTATCTATACCTGGCCCATCAAGTGTTTTAGTTGCTTTGACTTTGTCAGGTTTTGATACAGAAAAATTTACGTTTTTGGGTTTTGTTCCAAAATCAGGAAAAGAAAGAGCTGAATTTTTTAACAATATTCAGGAAACTCAATTGACATTAATATGTTTTACTTCTCCAAATAGATTAAAGAAAGACCTTGAGGAATTTGTTAATAAAAACATAGAAAATGAAATAGTTGTATGCAGAGAGCTTACGAAAAAATTTGAAACAATTTATAGGGGTACTGCTGCGACCCTCTTAAGAGATATTCCAGATACTGAATATAAAGGAGAGGTAACCCTCGTAATTGATAAATCACAAAAAATAAAAACTATTGATATAAACAGTGAAGATCTAGCGAAAAAGTTGATTGAGTATAGGGTTCCAAAGAGAGAAATTGCAAAGATTATATCATCGATAACTAAAGAAAAAGTTAATAATATATACGATTTAATTAAAAACCTTTAATTGTCTCCACACAGCTTTTACATAAATATTTATCTTTAATTTGTATTTCAATTTTTTCTTTTACACATATTGTGCAAACGTTATTATTTTTCGTAATTATTAATGCTTGATTTTCCACATGCATAGATATTTCATCATTGTGTTCAACATTAAGAGCTTTTCGAATAGATTTAGGTATTACAACCCTCCCTAGGTTGTCTATCTTAGATTTATTACCTTTGACCATATTTTTAATACTCCTATTCTTATAGTAGTGAATAAATCGCAATCATTTATGGAAATCAAGTGGGTTGATACCCATTGTCATTTACAATTATTAAACAAAAATTTGGACGAAAATCATTACAAGAATATTGAATTTTTAATAATACCCGGAGTTGATGTTGAATCATCTTCAAAGGCAAAAGAGATAAGTTCATCATTAGAAGTAGAAAGTTACTGGTCTGCTGGTCTGCATCCTCATGACGCAAAACTTTTAGATACTCAAAAACACGATCTTGAAAAGCTTTTTGTAGAAGCAGATTTAATTGGAGAAACAGGTCTTGATTTTTATAGAAATTTGTCCACCAAAGAGGAACAGAGAGAAAACTTTTTGTTCCACTTAGAATTTTCTAAACAATTAAATAAACCAATTATTATTCACTGCCGTGATAGTTTTCGAGATACTTACGATTTATTAGTTGAGTTTAATAACCCTTCATCGGTTATTTTACATTCCTGGACAGGGGGTAGAAAATGGACAAAACGATTTAGAGAATTAGATGTTTACTTTTCAATTTCTGGAATAGTAACTTATGAAACTGCAAAAGATTTACAGTTATCTGTACAAGAGATACCTACTAATAGGTTACTACTAGAAACAGACACACCATACTTGACACCTATGCCATTAAAGGGAGAAGAAAATAGACCAAATTTTATAGAGCACACAGCATCAAAAATATCGAGTCTATTAGATATAGATGAAAAAAAATTATCCGAAATTACAATTAGAAATTCCAGAGAGTTATTAAAGAGGCAATCTTGAGCGAAGTATTTTGGATTAACAAATTAAATATAAAACCAAAAAAGAATTTAGGGCAAAACTTTTTAATTGATACAAATATTTCTAGGAAGATTACGAAACTTGTCCAAGGTCAATTAGCCGATCCAATTATAGAGATTGGGCCAGGAACAGGATCACTTACTAATGAATTACTAAAAGATAATTACAGAATTAAAGCTGTAGAAATTGATAAAGAATTAGTCAATCTTCTTATTGAAAGATTCGGAGAAGTACCAAACATAGAGGTAATTCATGAAGACGCAATGGATTATGATTATAAGCAATTATCAGGCCCTTGGTGGATTATGGTCGGTAATTTACCATATAATATTGGAACAAGATTGTTGGTTAAGCTGATTACTGAAGTTCCTCAAATACATCGATATGTTGTAATGCTACAGGATGAAGTCGCCGAAAGAATGGTAGCAATGCCAAACACTAAACAATATGGTTCTCTTTCTGTTCTTACGTCATTATTTACTAGTACAAAAATTCAGTTCAATGTAAGTAAAAACTGTTTCGAACCAAAACCAAAAATTTTATCAACAGTTGTAACAATCCAAAGAGAGACACTTGTTGATGAAGCATTAAGATTAAAAGCTTTTGAAATCTCAAAAGTTGCATTTCAACAAAAGAGAAAAAAAATTAAATCAGCCTTAAGTGAGTATATTGATGAGGATATGGCTGTGAAATTATCGTTAAATCTAGATTTAAGACCACAGGAGTTAACTCCTGAAGATTATTTAGCAATTGCAGAAAGCATACAATGAAAATTAAATCCTTTGGAAAAATAAATCTAAACCTGAGAGTGTTAGACGAATTAGTTAATGGACTTCACAAAATTGAGTCTTTAATCGTTCCAATAGATCTTTATGATGTTATTGAAATAAAAGAGATTAAGAATGATAAAGATATTATTACTTTCGACTCAATGAATATCCCAGAAAATAATACTGTATCTAAATCTTTAAACTTATTACGCGAAATAAATGATTTTTCTAAATTTTTTGAAATAAATATAACTAAGAATATTCCAACAGAATCGGGCCTTGGAGGCGGTAGTTCCAATGCAGGAGCGTTATTGTCGAAGTTGTCAGAAGTATATAACCTATCTATTCCATCCAATGAAGATGTTGTTCAAAAAATTGGTAGCGATGTACCTTTCTTTATTAATGGACAACCAGCGTTTGTAACAGGAATCGGTGATATTATCGAGCCAAAAAAAATTGATATTGAATTGAATATGTTGCTTGTGGTACCTAATGAAATTGTTTCAACTGCAAAAGCATTTTTAGAGTTTGATCGATTAAAAAATACTTCAACTTTAGTAAATACGTATAAAGATATAAAAATATTTAACGACTTCTGGAATCCATCAACAATAATTGAACCCAATTTAATAAAAATTAAAGATTACTTAGAATCATCAACAGATGAAGAATTCTTTTTGTCGGGGAGTGGTAGCTCGATGTTTTGTCTTGGCACTTTGGATAACTTACAAAAAAAGTTTGACCTTATAGATGAGAACCAATTTAGAATTGTAAAAATAGTAAAAAAAATTGATTTTAGTTTGGAAACAATTTCAGATTAGAATTAAGACAAGTATTGGGGGATGGTGTAATTGGCAACACATTGGGTTTTGGTCCCAACGTTGAGGGTTCGAGTCCTTCTCCCCCAGCCAAAAATTAAATGAGTATTTCAGGTGTAATTTTAGCTGCTGGTCAGGGAACAAGAATGAAGTCCTCCCTTCCAAAAGTTCTTCATAACGTACTTGGCATTCCAATGATTGATTATGCTCAAGAAGCAATTAGTCATTTTGATAGCAAATATGTAGTTGTTGGACATCAATCAGAAAAAGTATCCTCAACCATATTTGAGAATTTTATTCCGGTAGTACAAAAAGAACAACTTGGTACAGGTCACGCAATTTCTACATTATTAGAGAGCAGCGAGTTTGAAAGTGATAACAGTCAATACTTAGTAGTAATTCCAGGCGATGTTCCTCTGATAAGAAAGAACGAGCTAGATAAATTAGTAAATGATGTCATAGAAAATAAAGCTGCAATCGGATTAATTTCGGCAAAAGTTAAAAACCCGTTTGGGTATGGAAGAATTGTAAAAAATAATAAAGAGTTTGAAAAGATAATTGAAGAATCCGATGCAAATGAAACTGAGAAACAAATCAATGAAATTAATTCTGGAATATATTGCATAGATATAAGTTTCCTAAATTCAAATATCGGGAGTTTAGAAAGTTCAAATAATCAAAAAGAATTTTATCTTACAGATTTAATAAATATAGCTTTTCAAAACAATCTTGAAAGGGTTATAGTACAAGTAAATGAAGATTCAATACAAGGTATAAATTCCATGAGTCAGCTGAATGATGTTGAGAACACGCTTCGGAAAGAACTAATTGAATCCCACATGGAAAATGGTGTATATTTTCAAGATCCAAATTCAACATATATAGATAAGTCTGTGGAGATAGCCTCCGGATCGAGAATTTTAGCTAATTGTCATTTAACGGGAAAAACAAGTATTGAAAAGGATTGTGTCATAGGACCAAACTCCATAATTAATGATTCAAAAATAGGCGAGGGTTCTGTCGTTCAATTTTCAGTGATCGATGAAGCAGAAATAAAAGGCAAGGCAACAATTGGTCCTTATGCTCATTTAAGAAAGGGATCTATTCTTGATGAAAATGTGAAAGTTGGAGCTTTTGCAGAAACAAAAAATTCAAAAATTGGAAAAGGCAGTAAAGTACCCCATCTTGCTTATGTTGGAGATGCAGAATTAGAAGAAAATGTAAATTTTTCAGCCGGAGCAATAACTGTTAATTATGACGGTAAAGAAAAACATAAAACTGAGATAAAGAAAAATGCATTTGTAGGTTCAGATACAATGCTTGTTGCTCCCGTGACCATTGGTGAGGGAGCTATGGTGGGTGCTGGATCTGTAATTACAAAAGATATTCCTCCAGGAGCTCTTGGTATTGAAAGAAATGATCAGAAAAATATTGAGGGCTATATGGATCGAAAAAATAAAAAAGGAAAGAAATGATTGAGAGAGCTGGTAAAAAGAAAATGCTCATATTTTCAGGTTCATCAAATCCTGAATTAGCCGATAAAGTTGCAAAAGAACTAGGAACTGAACTTGCTGAAGTAGATAAGACTCAATTTGCAAATGGAGAAATTTATATACGTTTACAAGAAAGTGTAAGAGGTGCTGATTGTTTTGTAATGCAAAGCCATTCGGGCCAAGTTAACTTTACAATAATGGAGCAGCTTTTACTTGTAGATGCCTTAAAAAGAGCATCTGCAAAAAGAATCACTGCTGTACTTCCGTTTTACCCATATTCAAGACAGGATAAAAAAGCATTACCTAGAGAGCCAATATCTGCTCGATTAGTTGCCGACCTATTTATTGCAGCAGGAGCAGACAGGATAGTCTCAATTGATTTACACACACAACAGATTCAAGGATTTGTTGATCAGCCATTCGATCATTTGACAGCTATGCCATTATTTGTAAATTACTTTAAAGAAAAATTTCAAGAGCCTATAACAATAATTTCCCCAGACGCTGGAGGAGTGAGAAGAGCTACAACTTTTGCTAAAAATATGGAGGCTTATGTTGGTTTTGTACACAAGAAGAGAGATCCAAAGATACATAACGAAGTAAAGGCATTTACTGTCATCGGTGAAGTTGAGGATCGACACGCAATATTATTTGATGACATAATTGATACAGGAGGCACAATTGCTGCTGCATCAAGAGCTCTAATTGAGAGAGGTGCAAAGTCTGTGAGCGTAGCAGCAACTCACGGAATTTTTTCTGATGAAAGTGTCGAGAAACTTCAAGATACCCCTATAGAAGAAATCGTCGTAACAGACACACTTAAACAAAATGGGAATATCGAAAAAATCGGAAATGTAAACATTCTCTCCGTTTCCTCTATTATTGCAACGGCACTAACATCTATTTTTGCGGACGATTCTGTCTCCGCAATTTTTATGGGTGAAAACGTTTTATAAGGAGATATAGTGGCTAAGCAAAAAGTAAAAATCGCACTACTTGGTTCAATGAAGGAATTTCAAACCGAAGTTGATGATAAGAAGAAATTTACAAAAGAAATTGAAGAATTAATCCAAAATGGTGGAATGTATTGGATTAAAGATGAAGACGGTGAGATTGGAATCAACGCTAAACAAATACATTCCATTGAATTTGTTGATGATACCGATAAAAGGGAAGCTGGCTTAGTTTAGGAAGTTACAAGAGTACCTGTTTTTTTATACTCTCTTCTAATTGATTTTCTCTCGTCCTCTGTTGTTCCACCCCAAACACCAGAGTCTTGATTTGTTCTAATAGCATATTCTAAACATTCAATTTTTACGTCACACTCATTACAAATTGCCTTAGCCTCAGCAGCTTGTTTTAATGCTTTCATAGAAGAACCTACTGGAAAAAACAGGTCAGGATCAGCAAAAACGCATGCACCCTCCTGCATCCAAAGTTCTTGTTCTAAGTCAAAATTTACTATTTGCACTTTATTCCTTACTTTGTGAAATGTTTCACAATCTAGTGAATTAATTGTACTAAAATTGGAAATATAAGGAAGTATTTTTGAAAAAAATTTTTGGTCATAGAGGTTTACCCAATTTATACCCTGAAAACACCTTTTTGAGTCTCAATAAAGCCCTTGAAATATGTGATTTCGTTGAAACAGATGTACGGATAACAAAAGATGAAGAGTTAATTCTTTTTCATGATTCGACAATTAATAATCAAGAAATTGAAGATTTGTCATTACAAGAGATATCAGACATTAAAAGTACTGACCTAAGTGATAATCATTTAACATCTAGAGATCAAATATTGGGAGATGTAAATTTTGAATTAAAAGTAAACAATAAACAAGAAACTCTAAACACCATCTTTGTAGAAAAAATTATTGAGTTAACAAATCCTGATGATATTGTTTCTTCATTTGATTGGGGAACAATTTTAAGCAACAGAGAAAAATTTAATTCAAGATATGGTATTTTGATTGATGAAGAAAATCAATTATTCGAAAGCAAATCTATTTCGAATTTAGATGATAATTTAATGTTTATGATCCAGAAAGATATTTTTCATTCTAGAAAGTTTGACCTACCAAAAGATAAATGTGTTGTGTGGACAGTTAATGATAAAGATGAAATAGATAATATTTTAAATACAGGAGTTTATGGTGTGGTCACTGATATTGGTGATAAACTTTAACTAGATAGGATAGAAAATTATGGCACTAGCAGATGACTTAAGCTCAGCATTAAAAGATGCAATGAAGGCAAAAGATAAACCCAAACTTGATGCTATTAGACAAATCCAAACAGAGATTGCAAAAAAGAAAGCTGAAAAAGGCGAAGAAGTAAATGACGACCTTGTACTTGGAGTGATCTCTTCATATGTTAAAAAAATGATAAAAGCTGTTGAAGAATATCAATCTTTGGGCGAAAGGGGTCAAGAGATGGCGGACAAAATACAATTTGAGATTGATTTTCTAAGTACCTATTTACCAGAACAACTTGGTGAAGAGGAAGTTGAAAAAATTGTTGATGAGGTCCTTTCTGAATTAGGTGACGTTGATATTTCTCAAATGGGAAGAGTAATTGGTGCAGTTATGGCAAAAGGTGACGGCATAGATGGTTCGGTCGTAAGTAAAATAGTCAAACAAAAACTGACTTAAATTATTTGAAATAGAAAATTTTATAACTTAGAATTTTTCTCTATGGGTTGGAGAATTTTTACTTGTTTTATTTTTGTATTTTTGATTATTTTTACAACTCTAATGTTTCCAACCCAAATCGAAGTAACTGAATCAGTCTTTAATGAAACTACTCAGGAATGTGTTGAAAATAATTACGGTAACGTAAATTTTCTTGAAGTTAGTAATTTATATGATTTTCTGAATGAAGAAGGTTTTTTCACTGGAAAAATTGAAGCTTATATGACAAAAAGTCTTAGGCTAGCAATCAAAAATTTTCAAAGATTTATTGGGATTAGAGTTGATGGCATTATTGGACCTTCAACACATAAAGCTATGACAACTTATAACAATTGTGAGATGGAGGTCAAAGCTATATTTATAGATTGCGGTGACTATTTAGCTTACAAAGAATGTACTTTTTTTGAAAATAGACCAATAAAACAAAATCTCTTAGAGGTCGATGAAGTTATCACAGAGGTTGATGAAATTATCACGGAAACAGTAAGTGAGAAAATTGATTGTGATGATGGTGGAAAGATGTGGCATGGAGAAGTTGGAACTTTATGGAATGCAGCAGGTGAATGGACTACATATAGAGACTGCGATGAACATAAACAATTAAAAAATAGTGGTTTTGATTTTATAGAAAAACCCATCCCAGGAATAACACCTGGAACTGGTGGAACTGGTGGAACTGGATCAGGAAATTCTTCTGAGGATAGCTGTAGCAATGGTCCAACAATTACTAATTTAACTACTCCAATAACAATAAATGAAAATCAAAAATCTATTGATACCATTTCAGCAACGGGATCAGGCACATTGTCTTACTCAATTACTGGAAGTGATTCAAGACTTATGTCGGTTGATTCAAACGGAGTAATAACTTTAAATACAAATGCTGACTATGAGCAAAAGACAAGTTATTCAGCAACTGCAAATGTGACTGACAGTTTGGGAATATCTTGCAAAAATTTTACAGTTAACGTGACAGATATATCAGAAAAATTTTCCATAGATCTTTTACTTGTTTACCACAATGACACAATTGGATCTGCACCAAGCGATTACGATACTACCAGTGAATTGCTTTCTTTTGCTCAGGGTCAGTTAGAGACAAATCAAAATGAGATTTTTGCGAATAGTCAGATTACTAACTTGGAAATGAATGTTTTGGATATCCATTCTTGGAATGTGACTTACTCAGACGTAAGTAGCAATATTTTAAACTTTTTACAATATGATCAAGAAGTCCACAAAACTAAAGTTAAAAAAGGTGCTGATATTGTAGGTGCACTCCTTCCTGGAGAGGGAAGTTCTTCATATTTATATAGAGATACAACAAAAGACAGGAGAAATGTTTTCAAAGTTACAAGCTTGGATTACAGATATAATAACAAGCTCTTTCCACATGAGTTAGGACATGCTTTGGGGATAGCACATTCAAGAGAGCAAAGTTCAAATCCTGGATCAACAGGAGATGGAATTACCGATTATGCACATGCTTATAATCAGACAGGCGACCAACCTTTCTCAACTCTCGTAGGGTATGGAATGGCTTTTTGTGGAATTTATTCAAATCCAGATTTAACATGTGCTGGATTTCCAGAAGTAAATGATCTTGGCATTCCTTTCCACTATCAAAATGATGGAACACAAGGCACACAAAGTGCTGGAGTAAATGATCAATCTGATGCTTCGAGAGTAATGCAAGAATATGCACATGAATATGACAGATTTGGGCCATCTACAAATTATGGCGTTGACATCGGAAGTTATTCAATAAAATCAAAAGCATATTTTCCATTAATTGATGGTGGTTCATCGTCATATAGCTTTACAGAATCAATTTCTGAAACTACTTCTGCAACAAAAACAATGTATGTCGAAAAAGGCTCAGATATTGAGGATGGTGGAACTACATACGAAACTTTTTACTGGTGTGATACACAAAATTGTGACATGAATTATGTGAATCCATTTAATACAGGCGATGTTAACCATAAATTTGGAATATTATTTTATATAAACAATGGTAATTACTTTATAAAGACTGTTGGTTGGGAAAAGATATTTGCCGGTTCAACACCAAGTGACGGCTCTATTGAAAGAGAATTTCAAAATCCTTGTCTATTCATTGACCATTACATGAAGACAGGTGAATATAATGAATCAGATTGTTCTTCAAGATATGAAAATACATCCACTTTTGGCACTACTTATTACGATACTTGGAATTTTACAAATTATGTAAATCAAGAGTTAGTTGTTACACCTCACGGTGCATACGATGCATACAAAATTACTCATTCACAAGTTAGTATTGGTGCATCAAGTTCATTTCACCGGTCTTTACAGATACTAAATTTTTGGGTGAACCCTGAAGTAGGAATAGTAATGTTTGAAGATGAATTTATGAGAAGATGGAAACTAACTGCTGTTGATACAGATGGAGACGGTATCGATAATTCATCAGACACAGATGATGATGGTGATGGGGTATTAGACTCTTTAGATGCATTTCCTTTAGACCCAAATGCAAGCTCAGATGCTGACACAGATGGAATCGCTGATGGTGATGAATAAAAAACTGTTGTTTCAATCTGAATAACATTTATCCTTACTAAATATGGAAAATAAAACATTTAATGTAGCTGTTATGGGTGCTGGCAATATTGGTTCAGCTGTTATCTCACGCCTCATGAACTTAGATAAAGGAATAGTTGGATTAAATGTAAAAAGAGTTTTAGTAAAAGATAAAAGTAAAAAAAGAGAAATACCAGACGATATTCTCACTGACAATTTTGATGACATTTTAAATGATGATTCAATTGATCTTGTTATAGAAGTTCTTGGAGGTATTGATCCCGGTAAAGAGTACATAAAGGCAATCTTGCAAAATGGTAAAGCAGTAATAACAGCAAATAAAGATATCATTGCCGATTCTGGATCTGATCTAATTAATACTGCAAAAGAAAATAATGCTTGTTTATATTTTGAGGCAGCAGTCGCTGCAGGTATACCTGTACTTAAACCACTCATAGAAAGTCTTAGAGGCGAAGAGTTGTCAAAGGTACTCGGGATCATAAACGGAACAACCAACTATATGCTGACTGCTATGGAAGAGGGAAGTTCCTACGAAGATGCACTATCGACTGCACAGGAACTAGGATATGCAGAACCTGATCCAACAAATGATGTTGAAGGAATAGATGCAAAATACAAAGCAGTAATTTTATCGCTTCTTTGTTTTGGAGTATCACCAAGTGCAGACGAACTCTTTACCGATGGAATTTCTGGCATTACAAAAGAAGATTTTGAATGGGCAGCAAGGCTCGGAAAGACAATTAAATTAGTTGCACAGATTGAAAATAAGAATGGCTTTAATGCAAGGGTTCATCCTGTCTTAATTGATACGAAACATCCTCTTGCTGCAATAAGAGGAGCTTTAAATGCTGTTGTCGTTGAAGGAGATAATATAAATCAGTTGGTGTTTTCAGGACCAGGCGCAGGTGCTGAACCAACAGCAAGTGCAATTATTGGAGACGTGTTAAGTGCTTGCCATCAACTAAGCAGTGATCAAACAAACTGGTATCCACTAAGAGAATTTAAAGGCGAAATGAAAAGTTTTGAGGATGTGGTATCAAGCATGTTTATAAGGCTTTCCGTCAATGATGAACCTGGTGTTTTGGCAAAAATCTCTGGAACTTTTGGTGAAAATAACGTAAGTATTGAGAGTGTTATCCAAGAAGGCAGGGGAGATAAAGCAGAACTTGTTTTAGTTACCCACGAGGCACCAGAGAAAGATATCAAGAATTCTATTGATCAAATATCAGCACTAGATTCCGTCACAACAGTGACCTCAACACTTCGCGTCTACGTCTAAGTGGTACAGTATCAATCAACCAGGGGACATAAAGAGACCATCTCTTTTGAAGATGTCATTCTTTCAGGGCTAGCACCTGATAAAGGCCTTTATTTACCTGATTCATTAACAATTGATAACCTTAATCATTTAACTGAAGAGGACTTAAGTTATGAGGATTTTGTAAAAACAATCTTTATTGCACTAGATAAAAACTCAGCTAAATATGTTGATGGCTTATCACTATATTCTGGATTTGAAAACTCTCCAGAACCAGTACTTAAAGATTTAAATGATACAACCGTCGTCATGGAGCTTTTTCATGGACCTACAAAATCATTTAAAGATTATGCTCTACAACCTCTAGGAGCAATTGCTGGTAAAAGACTGAGTGAATTAGGAGAGAGAGGGCTCGTTCTTGTAGCAACCAGCGGTGATACAGGGAGTGCTGCTATCCAAGCTGTAAAAGATTCAGACAATATTGATATTGTCGTTCTTCATCCCGCAAACAAAATTAGTGAATATCAAAGAAAACAAATGACAAGTGTTATCAAAGATAATGTTTTCAATATTGCAGTTGAAGGGTCATATGATGACTGTCAAAGAATTGCAAAAGAGATATTATCTGACAATCCATTTGAGAGAAGAATTATCTCTTTGAACTCAATCAACTGGCTTCGAGTTATGGGACAGGTCACTTATTATGTCTGGTTGACCAAACAGTTTACTTCACCAATAAATGTTGCAATACCGTCTGGAAATTTTGGTAATGCTTACTCAGCATGGTTTGGTAGATCACATGGACTGAAAATAAATCAGATCATGTGTACAACAAATGTTAATGATGTCTTGAAGCGTTTTATTGATTCTGGAATCCTAGAACCACAAACAACAAAACCCAGTGTTGCCCCAAGTATGGATATTCAGATCCCATCTAGTTTAGAGAGATTAATATATGACTTTGAATCAGATGCATCATCTTTCTATCAAGATCTTAATGAAAATAAAAAAGGAATGTTAAGTGAAGGTAGCAGAGATAAATTACAACATATATTTAGCTCACAGACCTTTGATGATGAAAAGATAAAAGAGGAAATAAAAACATTCAATGATCTTTTTAATATTGTTTTTGATCCTCATACAGTCACCTCTTTAAGAATGGCTATAGATATAAACTCAAGTGTTCCAACAGTCGCTGTAGCTACTGCATCACCTGAAAAGTTCAGCAATGTGATATCTCCACTTATTAAAGATTTTCCTGGTTCTGAGATTGATCAGGATGAGGATTTTGAGACTCTAGAGCCTCAAAAAGATCAAATCATTGAATCTATAAAAGCAAGGTTTTCCTGAAAAAATTTGTTTGATTAGAAACTTTTCTAAGGTAAAATTAAATTTGTTGTAGAAGTGGGGAATATAAAAATATTAAACGCCTTCGACTTTGTTGTGCTTTTGTGTAAAAAGCTGTTTTCGTTCGTCTTTAATAAGAAAACTTTCAATTTAGTTATGTCATTTTTAATGATTGTCTCTCTTGCATATGTGACCATTGAGACAGTTGATCCTGAACCTGCTTTTGCATCTTCACAGCTCTCATGTTTTAACTCAGATGGAAATCCATTAGGTTATCAAACAAAATACAACTCTTCAGATGACAAAGTTGAAGTATACGGGTGGGACAGTAACTCAGGAAATCTTGTGAGTTCTAGTCCTGCCACACCATCAGGAGCAACATTCGAGTATCAAAACCTTCCAGGATCAAATTCAAATGAGTGGAACAACTCGATGATGGATAATCTTGGAAATCTCTGGATGATTCGGAAAGATTCGAGTAAAAATAGGACACTTTACTATATGGATGCAACTGATGCTAACAACGATAATATTGCTGATAACAACCCATCGTTAATAGCCAGTTTTAGTTCTGCTGATAATAATGCTGCATCCTATTTTGAATACAACGGAACTGGTTATTTACTTTCAGGTAATGGGTTCTTAAAGGGCTCATCACCACTCTTAATTCGTATAGATGGTACAGATTACACTAACTCTTCAAATTATACAGATGTAACTTCCTCTCTTACAGTAAACACAAACTCTGTTGCAGGTAATTTAGCTAAAGCAAAAGACTTTACCTGGTTGAGAGATGGTTCAAACTTTCCAACATTCTCTAGTGGAGGTGTAAACCACGAAGCAGATTTTGTGGCTTATGACAATGTAAATGATCAAGTAATGCTTGGATACTTAATTGTATCTGGGAGTTCTTTCACAATAGAAATAACTGACCACTCATTAAGCTCACCAACTTCACCATATTCATGGAGCAATTCAGATGTTGGTGCTGCGTTTGGATTTGGTGGAGAACATGCTTATTTTGTGCATAATTCAACTGGAGATGTTCGAAAAGCTGAATATAACGGAAGTAGTTGGAGCTGGAGTTCAAGTCTAGGCACAGTACAATCTGGAGCAAATAAAAATGATGGTGCTGCATGCCACGAAGGTGCACCCAATGTTGATTTCGCCCCCACTGTTACAGCTACTCAGGGAAGTTGTGATGGGTCAAATCGTAAAATAGATGTTACCTTAAATAACTTAAGTTCTAACGTAACTACTAACTTTGTTGTTACATATACAGTTAATGGTGGAAGCTCACAATCTCTGACATCAGGCACTTCTGTCTCGTCATCATCGAGCAATACCTCCCTAGATGTTCCAGGTCAATCTAATGGTGCTACAGTGGTAATTAGTTGGTATGCAGAAAACACTACTTATGATTTGCGTGAACCGACTTCAAATACGACTGCTCTTTCTTCAATAACGATTAATGCCTCCGGTTGTTCTCCTGATCCAACAGCAGTTAGCCTCACTGACTCACAATCACTTGGTAGTTGTTCTGAAGGCTCTGCTACCTCTACACTATCACTACAAAATAGTTCAGGTTCAACCGCGTATGTTACTGCTGAGTACTCAACCAATGGTGGTTCTAGTTGGACTGTTCACACTGACGCACAGGAAGCAGATAATTTAACTATTACTAATGGTCAGACGAATACCTCGCTGACGGTCAGTGTTTCTCACGGCTCATCAATTCAATGGAGGTACAAGAGCTCTGATACATCAGGTGATTGGACAGGACTAAGTTACATCACAGCTAGTGACATGAATAGCTCAACAGTTAACTGCGCAACGGCAACATTTACAATTACAGATGCTATGGGTTCATGCTCAGCTGGTTCAGCTGTTCCTTCAGCTACAATCACCAACACTGCTAACGGTTCAATTTTTGTCGACCTTCAGTACAAACTCACTTTAGACGGCAGTGATATATCTGATTGGACTGACAATTTAACTGGAATTGAATTAGCTCAAGGTGCATCGATTACACGTTCATTATCCGCCCAACCACATGGGTATCAGGTATCTTGGCGAGCTCGAGCTGATGCATCATCGGATCCAACTTCTGGAAGCTATACCTCTCCAGATGGTACGGCATTAACGGTGGACTGTGTTACTGCAGTAACTCTGACAGATTCACAATCACTTGGTAGTTGCTCAGCTGGTTCTGCTACATCTACACTTTCTCTTCAAAATACTTCTGGATCAACAGCGTATGTCACAGCTGAGTACTCAACCGATGGCGGGTCTACTTGGACTGTACACACAGACGCACAGGAAGCAGACAATTTAACAATTACCAATGGTCAAACGAACACCTCTTTAACAGTAAGCGTACCTCATGGATCAGCTATCCAATGGAGATACAAAAGCTCTAACGCGTCAGGGAGCTGGACGGGACTAAGTTATGTGACAGCTAGTGATATGAATAGTGCAACTGTTGATTGTGTATATACAGATTTCTCTTTTGCTCAATCAGTCGGTAGTTGTTCCGCTGGTTCAGCAACAGTAACGGTCACTTTATCAAACTCCGCATCAGCAAATTCAACTGTCTACGTAAAGATAAGGTACCAACTTGATGGATCAGGAGGTTTATCATCATCTAATTTGACCGTATCGTCGGGAGATAGTAACTTCAATATAGCAGTGGCTGCAGGTAGCTCCGTGACCGTCACATTACCGATTGCGGATGGCTCTTATGCTAAATGGTATTATCAGACATCAACTACAAGTGGTTATTTTAGCGGTGACGCCACTATAGTAAATAGCGATACAATTGATTGCCCATATATTGACCCCTCTGTATCCCAATCACTTGATGGTAGCTGTTCTGGAGGATCTCAAAATTCAACTTTAACTTTATCTAACTCTGGATCAGCAAATACAACAGCATATTTTTATGTTCGATACAAAATCGATAGTGGAAACTGGAATACAGTAGTCACAAATCAATCAGTTGCAGCAGGTGCTTCTACAACACTGGCTGCCCAAACAGTTCCTGATGGATCTACTATTACATGGACCTATCTAACTTCTTCAACAAGTAATACATTTTCTGGTTCAGGTACAGAAGTAACAAGTAGTACTGTTGACTGTCCTACAGCTATATCTCTGACAGATTCACAATCACTAGGAGGTTGTTCAGCTGGTTCTGATACCTCTACCCTTTCTCTACAAAATAGTTCTGGTTCAACAGCATATGTTACTGCTGAGTACTCACTAGATGGAGGTTCAAGCTGGACTGTTCACACAGATGCACAGGAAGGAGATAACTTATCAATTTCCGATGGTCAAACAAATACCTCTTTGACGGTTAGTGTACCTGATGGGTCAGCTATCCAGTGGAGATATAAAAGCTCTGATACATCAGGGAACTGGACGGGACTAAGTTATATCACAGCTGATGATATGAATAGTGCAACTGTTGATTGTCCTCAAGCCGTAACAGTTTCAAGCTCTCAAGATTTAGGTAGTTGTTCTGGTTCTGGAACTGCTACATCAACACTTACAGTAACGAATACGTCAGGTTCAACTGCTTACGTAAAAGTAGAATACTCAACGGATGGTGGTTCGACTTATACAGAAAAGAATGCAAGCGCCACTATATTAACTGGAACGGGTTCCTTATTTTCAGAAAATGTATCTCATGGTTCTGCAATAACTTGGAGAGTTACATCTTCAGATACATCAGCTAGTTTTACAGGACTGACACCCACAACTGTTGCAAGTGGTACTGTTGATTGTCCAGTAATAGATGTAAGTGCATCACAGGCATTAGGTAGTTGTTCAGCTGGAGCAGCAACTTCAACTTTAACTTTATCAAACTCTAACTCCGCCAACACAACAGCGTACTTCCTAGTTGAATACTCCGTTGATGGTGGGTCAACATGGACAGAGAAAGCATCGAACCAGTCCGTTGCAAAAAACGCATCTGAAACACTGACACAATCTGTATCTCACGATGCAGCTATTCAGTGGAGATATAAGTCTTCTACAACTTCAGGATCATTCTCAGGAAGTTATGTCACAAGTAGTGATATGAACAGTGCAACTGTTGATTGTCCAATAATAGATGTCAGTGCATCACAGTCCCTTGGAAGTTGTTCTAGTGGAGCAAAAACCTCTACATTAACTATTAATAACTCTGATTCAGCAAATGCTGTAGCTTATGTCCTTGTTGAGTACTCTTTAGATGGCGGATCTAACTGGACAGAGAAAGCAGCCAATCAAACTGTAAATAATAATGGCTCAGCAACACTTACACAGTCTGTACCACATAATTCAGCTATACAATGGAGATATAAAACCTCTACAACTTCAGGATCATACTCAGGAAGTTATGTCACAAGTAGTGATCTAAATAGTGCAACTGTTGACTGTCCTGTTATAGACGTAAGTGTTTCAGCTACACTTGGAACTTGTTCCAGTGGTAGCGCAACATCAAGTTTTGCAATTACAAACTCATCCTCTGCAACAACAACAGCGTATGTAAAAGTTGAGTACAAGATTGATAGCGGTGCCTGGCAAGTGAAGGAAGCTAATCAGTCTGTTGGTGTTGATAGCACAGAAACATTGACGCATAGCGTCCCGGTTGGCTCAAACATCACCTGGAGATATGAAGAATCGACAACAAGTGCAACGTTTACAGGAACTCCTACTGCTACTGGAAGTGCAAGTTCAGATGTTTCATGTAATATTACAACTTCTGGTTCACAGAGTTTATCAGCTAGTTGTAGTGGAGCTTCAAAGACATCAACATTAGCTATCTCAAACAGTGGTTCATCACAAGCTACTGCGTATTTCCTAATTGAGTACTCAATAGACGGTGGATCAAACTGGGTTGAAAAAGAAGCAAGTAAATCGGTTACGGTTGGTGGATCAGATACAGTGACGCAAACTGTCAATAACGGTACTGCAATTCAGTGGAGATATAAAACCTCTACGGTTTCTGGATCATTCTCAGGAGATTATGTCACTGGTGCTAGTTTAAATAGTGCCACAGTCAGTTGTACAACACCAGCAGTCTCTGCAACGCATGGAACATGTTCAGGTGGGGGAGCACCTATAAACGTACTCCTTGACAATACTGGACAGGGTTCTGGTAATTATTTTAAAGTTCAATACTCTACAGATAACTCAACCTGGACAGACGGTATCGGAGGATCTCATGTTTTAGTTGGAGCAGACTCAACCTCTACTGTTAGTCTCTCAGGTTCATCATTTACAAACGACACTACCGTCTATATTCGTTATCAGACCTCATCAAGTACCGACTTTTCATCTGCTTCAACAACCAACCTAAGCAGTATTGAGATAGATTGCCCCATACTTAATGCTACTGCCACAGCAACTGCTGCAAGTTGTTCGAGTGGAAGTGCAGCAATCCCAATTACTCTTATAAATACAAATTCAACCGCTGCTGGAACATTCACCGTCAGCTACTCAACTGACGGGGGATCAAACTTTACAGTATTAACTGCTACAACCGTTGGAGCTGGAGCGACAGACTCCTCCTCACTTTCCGTACCAGCACTAAGTCACGATACCTCGGTAATCATAAAATACTCTGTTGCTAACTCATCAGAGGGACTCAGCCAATCAGAGGTAACACTTTCAACAATAACTATTGATTGTCCCGTTATTGCTCCGGCTGTTTCTCACGAAACAAATGGTTGTAAAAATAACGGCACAAGCCAGGGCGGCACAATGGGTAAAATTAAAATAACTGTCGACAACAGCGGAAGTAATGTCGCTATTACATTTTTAGTACAAAAAAGAGCAACCAATGCGGTGACTGGAAATGTTGGGGATTGGGCATATTTTGGAGGCAGTGTTACCGGTGAAGACAGTGGTAAGTCAATAAATGCTGGCGCTACACAAGAATTTGCGGTAAATACTGCAATAGCAAATGGTACTGGACGTGAACATAGGTATTCAACTGATGGTGGGTCAACATGGACAGAGATAGGATCGAAGCTTACGATATCGTGCGCTAGTGTTTCAACATCACTAGGATCATGTTCTGATTCTCAGACACAAACACCTTCAATAACTCTTAGTAGCGGTTCTGATTCGACTGTCTCAGTCTTTTATAGGGTGGAATACTCAACTGATGGTGGCTCTAACTGGACACAATTGAAAGATGATGAAGAGGTACCAGCTACTTCATCGGAGACGTATTCTGCTCCCGCATTAGCTAATGGAGAAAGTATTCAATGGAGATATAGTTCAAGAAAATCTGGAGGCGCTCATGACAGTAGTACTTGGGTGACTGAAGATACAGATATCCCAGGCGTAGATCCTACTCTTTCATATACGGCTAGCTGTGTTGTAACAACAACCACTACTACTACAACTACAACTACTACAACTACTACAACTACAACTACAACTACTACAACTACAACAACTACTACGACACTGCCGGAAATTACTACTACAACAGTTGAAATTCCAAGAGTAGATTTTAGGATTGCAAACTTCATGGAATGTAATGATGATGGAACTGCGAGAATTGGTTTAATTGTAGATAACTCAAGGTCAACTGTTGGCATAACAATTAGAATGAGAATTAGAATAAACAAAGCCAAAGTTGTTGATCAAACTTTTAGTATTGCTGCTGGAGAAACACGAGACTTAACTACACTTTTATCTGTCCCAAATGGATCTACATATAAACTTCGTTTTATTATTAAAGATGAACTAAGTGGTAGAAAAACAAAAGGTGGTACCAAGAAAGTTTTAGATTGTATTGATGATCCGTCTCCAACGACCACAACAACACTGCCAGGACCTCCAACAATTAACCCTTCTGTTTCAAATACTCGAAATGCTTGTTCTGGAGGTGCAAAACTCACACACTTCCATATGGCTAACTCAGACTCTTCAAATGCAAATGCTTATTTCTTAGCTCAGTACTCCCTAGATGGTGGGGAAAGCTGGTCAACACTCGTTTCTAATCAATCTGTTGCACCAGGTAGCTCAGAAATGGCCTCTGTAAATGTTCCAAGCGGACAAAACGTTAGATGGCGATACAAAACCTCGACAACTCCTAATTCTTTTTCAGGCGGTTGGAAACGTTGGGGTCCAGACTTTACAGTTGATTGTCCAACAACTACAACAACACTGCCAGGACCTCCAATAATTAACCCTTCTGTTTCAAATACACGAGAGGAATGTTCAGGAGGTGCAAAACTCATACATTTCAATATGGCTAACTCCGACTCTTCAAATGCGAATGCTTATTTCTTAGCTGAGTATTCCCTAGATGGTGGAAAAAACTGGTCAACACTCGTTTCTAATCGATCTGTTCCACCAGGTAGCTCAGAAAGGGGATCTGTAAATGTTCCAAGCGGACAAAACGTTAGATGGAGATACAAAACCTCTACAACTTCTAATTCTTTTTCAGGCGGTTGGAAACGTTGGGGTCCAAGCTTTACAGTTGATTGCCCAACAACTACAACAACTGATCCTACAATAACTACAACAACTGATCCTACAATAACTACAACAACTGATCCTACAGATCCAGATCCAGGTCCAATTGATCCAAGAGATCCTGATCCTATAAACCCAACGGATCCTGCTCCAGAAGAATTTTGTAATCCAACAAACTTACAAGAACTTCTTGAGTGTATAGTTGACCCAACGGATCCAGACCCAACGGATCCATTAGTGGATGACTTTTGTGAGGATATGATATTAGAAGAGGATGATATATGTGAAGCACCTCTTACTGATGAAACTGGAAATGACTTTCTAGAGTGGGATGATGATGATGACATATATTTCACTGATGGTAGTTACAACGTTACCTACATCTATCGAGAGGATAGTATAGCCTTGGCAGCTACAGGAATAAATTTAGACTATATTGTCATAAGCGGTTCAGTATTTTTAGTTGGTGGTGTAATACTTTTTACATCTTATCGAAAAAGAAAACTAATGGAAAGTGAAATTTCGCTAGAGGATATTTATAAGCATGCCTTCAAATTAAAAACAAAAATTGAGAAACTAATACAAGAAAAAGTAGAAATTAGTATTGATATAAATAAATTTGCTCCATATGCAAAGAGTTTTACAACTTATCAATCAGAGATACAAGCACTTGATAGTGAGCTTCAATATACTCTAGTCGCAATTGAAAACATAAAATCTATTTGCGAGGAAGAAAATACAGAACTTACAAAAGAAATTCTTGAAGAGCGTTTGGGTCTAATTTCAAATAACTTTCAAATTATATATTCTGGTAATGAGCTCGATGCAAAAATCGCGGAGAAAAAGGTATTTTCTCGAAAAAAAGACACAAAAAAAATTAACAGAAAATTTTTTGATAGAAAAAAATTAAAACGACCTGCTCTTGGATTTGCTGTTTTATCGATAATTACAGGTATGGGTTTTGGTATTTATGCAACACAACAAATGTTTTTATCAAATGTTCAACAAGACAATGCTCAAGCTTATCTTGAACAAATCTATCTAGGTGAGGAAATAAAGGACGTAGATCCTCCTACAATTTTTTCAAATCCTCTTCGCTTATTCCAAAGTGACATTCCTGTTTTTGAAACTTTGCAAGATTTTACCATCATTGACCAAAGTGCAAAGATTGATGAATTTCAACCTGAAATATTCGGTCTTCTTGAAATTCCAGGTATAAACGTAAATCAATATGTTGTTTCAGGTACTGATGAACTTAATTTGCAATTTGGTCCAGGACACTATCTTGGGACAAAACTACCGGGTTCAGGTGGAAATGTTGGAATTGCAGGCCATAGGACAACATATGGTGCCCCTTTCAGTAGATTAGATTTGGTCGAAATTGGAGATGAGATTTATTTAACATATGGGTCAAATAAATACCATTACATTGTGGATGATATAGAAGTGGTTGATGCTAACACAGGAGATTATGTTCTTTTTAATCGAGGTGATGACAGGCTGACATTGACAACTTGTCACCCTAGGTACTCTGCTAGGCAAAGACTCGTTGTTTCAGGGATTCTTACTAGGATAGAAAGTGGTAATTAAATGAGCATTGAACCATTAAAAAAACAGGATGGAAGATCATTACGTGCACAAAAAACATATGATGAGGCGCATAAAAAACTTATAAATAGTGCAGTCGAGCTATTTAATAATCCACTCGTTTCTCATGAAAAAGTCACTGTCTCACAAATTGCAAAGCATGCTGGAGTGTCTGTTGCAACTGCTTACAATCATTTTCCTGAGAATAAATTAGATGTTTATGGATCACTATTTCAATTAGGATTTAAAGATGTTGCTGATGAGTTGAATGCATTTTTACAAACCTCCCCAGAGCCTGGTGCCGCTATAACCATGTTTTTGGACACAATCGCAAATAAAGTTGTTGAACTTGGTAATGCAATTAGATTTGCTTGGTTTGAAGTTAGAGATATTCAAGCATCGGGAAAATGGATACAGCGCGAACCCTATGATGTTCTCAAATCTCTCTGCAAAAATTATGATGCTGATTCTGCTGATGAACTTGCTGATGATATTTTTCAATTATTCAATGGATCCACATTTCTATGGCTACGTTATGATCCAAGTTATCCCGTCTGGTCTAAATATACAGATGAATGGTATGTAGAAAATGTAAATGAAATTTTTGAAAAGGCAACTAAAATCCAAAAGTAGTCAATGAAAAAAAGTCTAATATTTTTATTATTCCTCCTCTTTTTCAATGGTTCATTTTTTACTCCAACTTTAGATACCGAAAATATAAAGCTTGATATAAAACGATTAGAAAATGAAAAGATATTAGTTGAATGGTCTATAAATTTTGAGGACTATGATGACATCGTCCTCCAAATTTCACACGACAACAATATTGAAACAATTCAACTTGAAAGCCCAGATGGCGAACTTGAGCTATGTTGCTATCCAGATTATGTAAGGGTCACAATACGCGTTTTTATTACTGAATTTGAGAATGTTACTGGGCCTGATTGTCCTGCAGAGGAATGTAAAAAAATAGTTGAGATGGAATACATAAATCAAAAATTATTAAAAATAATTCCACCACCAACAACAACTTCAACAACAACTACCACTTCAACAACTACAACAACTCTTCCACCACCCGTCATCGAGGAAACTGATTTTTTAAATATTGAAATAACAAATGAGTTGATTACGTCTATTCCCTTATTTGAGGATGTTGATCTGACAGATCAAGAAAAAAACAGCATCGCTGTAATTGTTTCAACGGGAATCATCTTTTTGTTTTATGTAGTGTTGCTCTTACAAGAATGGTTTAACAAAATTATTTCAACGAATAATATTCGATGGTTTGCCAAAGATAGAAACATTCGTGGCTCAAAGAAGCTTATTACTTTAGTTAAAGTTCTTTTCGTTCTTTTTTCAACTGCATTTTTAATAGGCTTTGTTGAGGAAGGAGCTGATCTAACTTTAGATCTTGAAAATTTAGCAATATTTATTGCTGCACTCGTTGGGTTAATTGCTGTTACTTTGTTTTACGAGGGGACAGAGGGATTAATTGAGAGTAAAGTTTTTAAGCAAAAAGTAAGAATTAAATGGGCTCCTCAAGCAATATTTTTTGCGGGGATTTCTACTCTTGCTTTCATCTATTTTGAAATGCCAATTGGATTTATATTTGGATTTTTTGCATCTGCGTACATCACTGGAAGAAGAAATATAGCAAAACTTTCACCAAAATTTTACTCAACAATTGCTTTGAGTCTTGCAGGGTTTGGTTTCTTCTATCTAACATCTATACCTCTTATTAAAGACTCAACGGTACTGACGGCAGCTGCAGCCCTTAGCTATTTGATGTGTTTAGAAGGAGTTTTGTTTAAGTCACTGCCGGGTGGTGGAAATGAGTTATTTGAATCTCTTACCGACTCTCAAGGTGTTTTTAAAATCTTTCCACTTTTAAGTTTTATATTGGGTTTGTGGTTGTTTATAAGAATTCTTATTGTTCCTCCAGATAGTGAATTTGCCAACATGCAACAAGATTTATTAAGTATGGGTTCATTTTCTTTAACCTTTGCAATTGGCCTAATTGGATACATTTTAACAATTTTGATTCTAGGTTTATTTATAAAAGTAAAGGCCAGAAGATGAACAACAGATATATAAACTCATTTATTTTTCTGTTATTAATTGTTTCTTTAGTTGTAATAAACTTTAATCAAGAAGAAGAGACAATTGTACTTGAACAAGAAGAAATTCAAGTCATTGATACTACTACAACAACTCTTGAGCCAACGACTACTACATCTTCAACTACAACCACTGTTCCACCTTCAACAACAACTGTTCCACCTTCAACAACAACCACTTCAACCACAACATCTACAACTTCAACAACAACCACTTCAACCACAACCACAACGGTTTACACAGGTCCATTTGCAGAATACGCAGGATTCGAAGGCACAAATCAAACTACTTTGGGTGAACTAGTCAAACAATTACCTCCATTACTGTTACAAATAATCGAAACAAACAATATAAGTGTTATTAATGGTTGTCATCAATATGGGGCTTCACTTGTTGGGAGGTGTCCTTATGGAGTATGGGATCCAAGCGGAACAAGCTCAGATGGAACCAAAAATGCAGAATGGAAACTTTCTATTTGGATATCGGATAGAGCTTTTTCAGCTGCAGTTTCTTATGATGTTTTACTTCATGAATCACTTCATGCATTTACATATTTAACTAGGAACTGTCCAAAAAATTCAACAACGTTATATCGTCAAGATGCACGAGACTTTTTTGGAGGGGAAGAATATTTAGTTGATGCACTTGTGCGTTATTACGGTGGTGCATACAATCACTACAGAACAGCAGGTGAATTAGATTCAAGTGAACAAGAGTATTTAACCGATTACATCAATATTTGTTCAGCTTAAAAAAAATTTAAATGTTGTTAATTTAAAATTGCTGTGTATATAATAAGAATGTCTTTCAGACAAACACAATTCACAAACCATTCCAAACCATGAATGTTTTGAAATTAGGAGAAATATGTCCGCAAGGTCACAATTACAATCAAAACCAGTAGCAGATCTTCGTGAAATAGCTGATGGTTTAGGTCTTGAACACAAAGGCCTTCAAAAGGCAAAGTTAATAGATCTTTTATTAGAACAAGGTGACGCAATTGGTGATATTGCAGATGGTGCAGAAGAAGAAGTAGCAGTTGTAGCTTCAGACAAAGATATGCCATCTGTTGTAAATTCTGGTGATAGCCAAATTAAAGAGGGTGAAACAAGAGAGGGTATTCTTGATATCTTGCCAGAGGGTTATGGATTTTTAAGATGTAGTGGTTATAAACCAAGTGAGATGGATGTATATGTACCAGCGGGAGCAATCAAAAAATTTAGAATGAGAAAAGGAGATCTCGTAACAGGACCAATTCGTGCACCACGTGCAAAAGAAAAGTATCCTGCATTAGTTGAACCTAAGACTGTAAATGGAGCTGATCCAGAACTTTTGGCTCGTAGAGTAGACTTTGATAAACTGACACCTCTTTTTCCTGATGAGAGACTAAAACTTGAGATTGATGGTGAACCAGAGCGACTTGTTGGAAGAATCGTAGACCTTATTGCACCTATTGGAAAAGGTCAGAGAGGATTGATTGTTTCCCCACCGAAAGCAGGTAAAACTACAATTCTTAAAGAAATTGCAAACTCTATTACTGCTAACAATCCAGAAGTTTATTTAATGGTTGTCTTAGTTGATGAAAGACCAGAAGAGGTTACCGATATGCAACGTTCGGTTGACGGAGAAGTTGTATTTTCAACCTTTGATAGACCACCAGATGAGCACACTCAAGTTTCTAAATTAGCTATCGAAAGAGCAAAAAGACTTGTTGAAGAAGGTAAGGACGTAGTAATTTTATTGGATTCAATTACAAGACTTGCGAGAGCTCACAACTTAGCTACTCCAGCTAGTGGAAGAATTTTATCAGGTGGTGTTGATTCAACTGCTTTAACACCTCCAAAACAATTCTTTGGTGCAGCTAGAAACATAGAAGGTGGAGGAAGTTTAACAATTCTTGGTACTGCACTTGTTGAGACGGGCTCAAAAATGGATGAAGTTATCTTTGAAGAGTTTAAAGGAACTGGAAACATGGAGCTTAGATTAGATAGACAGCTTGCAGATAAAAGAGTATTCCCGGCGATAGATGTTACTCCATCTGGAACTCGTGAAGAACAACGACTAGTTTCTCCAAAAGAACTGGAGTCATTATGGACTCTAAGAAGAGTTCTTGTTGGCCTTGAAGGTGGTGCAGCAACAGAATTATTAATTGATAGGCTTAAAACTCTCAAAAGCAATGACGCATTCTTAAAGGATGTCGCAAAAACCAATAAATAAAGTAAAGTAGACACTGTGAAAAAAGATATACATCCCGAATATAAAGAAGTCGTTTTCAGAGATGAAGATGCTGATTTTGCATTTCTAACAAGATCAACCATTAAAACATCTGAAACAATTACTTGGGAAGATGGAAAAGAATATCCGCTTGTAAAACTAGAAATCTCTAGTGCAAGCCATCCTTTTTTTACTGGAAAACAAAAACTAGTTGACTCTACAGGTCGAGTTGAAAGATTCAAACAACGATACGGATCAACAAGTACAAGACAAGCACCTAAGCAAGAAGTTTCTTCTCAAGAAGAAGAATAACTTCTTTAATCCCTTTTTCTCATGTCTGAAAATGATATTTCTTATGGTGGACAAGCTGTAATTAGTGGTGTCCTAATTCAAAGCCCAAAGGGTTGGTCAGTTGCTGTAAGAAATCAAAATAATGAAATTGTAAAGTTCTTTAAAGAGAGAACGCCTTTGGTTAGAAGGCCTGGTATTTTTAAACTTCCATTAATGCGTGGTATTGGAGCACTCATTGATTCTTTATATGTTGGATATCAAGGTTTAACAATGTCTGATGAAATATATTATGAGGATGAGCCAGAACCAACACTTATTAATAAAATATTTAACTATGTTTTTATTGTTGTGTTTCTCTCGCTCCTTATTGCAGGACCAAGATTACTGATCGATTTGATTGAAACAGATCAGACATCGAAAGGGTTATATGAGGGACTTTTACGTGGAGTAATCGTTGTTCTATACATTTTCCTTATTGGAAAAACAAAAGATGCACAAGAGCTATTCGAATTTCACGGCGCAGAGCACATGACCATTGCAGCTTTTGAAAATAACAGAGATCTTAATCTTGATCATATAAAGACTTTCCCTAAAGAACACATTCGATGTGGAACCGCATTCATATTTTTGATAGTTTTTGTTAGTTTGTTAACTCTTCCATTTATTCCAACATTGAGTATTTTCATGACACTTGTAACACGTATTGTTCATGTGTTTGTCGTTGCCATGCTTTCATATGAGATACTTAAATTAAATTTTCAATACTCAGGCTCACTTTTTTCAAGATTTTTTAGCACTCCTGGAATATGGATGCAGAAAATGACAACAAAACCTCCATCTGATGACCAGATTGAGGTCGCAAGAGTTGCTATGGCAAATTGCATAAAACATAGTGAAAATACTGATGAACTTGATACTTTTCTTGAAAATACAAAAGAGGTAACTCATGGATGAAACATTAATTAAAAAACTTACTGCAATAGTTGAGTCACAAAAACAATTAGAAGATGATTTATCAAAAGTTGATATTTCAAGTGATCCAAATAAATATGCAGAAATGGCAAAAAAACACAGTGATATGTCTTCAATTGTTGAGCTTTTCAGACAATGGGAAACACTAACTTCAGATATATCAGATGCTGAAGAGTTGCTTAATGAGGAAACCGACGAAGAGATGAAGAGTGAATATGAGGACATCATTAAAAACTCAACTGCTGAAATTGAAAACATTGTTACAAAAATAAAAGTTGGCCTACTACCAAAAGATCCATCTGATGAGAAAGATGTTCTTGTAGAGATTCGTCCAGGAGCAGGTGGTGAGGAAGCATCTATTTGGGTTGGGGATTTATTTAAAATGTATTCCCGTTTTGCAGAACGTAATTCATGGAATGTTGAAAAGATAGAGATGACTGATTCTGATATGGGTGGATATAGCAAGGTTATCTTTGCTATAAAATCTAAAGGTGTTTATTCGAAACTTAAATTTGAAGCTGGTGCACACAGAGTACAGAGAATTCCCAAAACAGAGTCACAAGGAAGAGTCCATACTTCTATTGCAACGGTAGCTGTCTTACCTGAAGCAGAGGAAGTAGATATAGATATTGATCAAAATGATTTAAAAGTCGATGTCTACAGATCAAGTGGACCAGGTGGCCAAAGTGTGAACACGACAGACTCAGCTGTAAGAATTACTCATGTACCTACTGGGCTTGTTGTCTCCTGCCAAGATGAAAAGTCACAGTTACAAAATAAAGAAAAAGCTATGAGAATTTTAAGAGCAAGATTATTAAAAGCACGTCAAGACGAAGCTGAAGCTGAACGAGCAAAGAATAGAAAGGAACAAGTAGGTTCTGGTGAGCGATCTGACAAAATTAGAACTTACAATTATAAAGACAACAGGGTGTCTGATCACAGAATCAACTTAACCCTCAAGAAACTAGATCAGGTCTTAGATGGTGATTTAGGTGATTTTATTGACGCTCTAATAGCAGATAATGAAACAACAAGACTCGCAACTCTAGAGGAATAATTGGATATAAAATCTATCCCAAATCATGAACTTGAGAGGTTAAAACAAAAAGCTCAAGAAATCTCTGGTAGTAAAACAGAATATCAAAATGAATATTCAACATTACTTACACGCAGGTTAAATCACGAACCAATTCAATATATTGAAGAATTCATGCCCTTTTATACGGTCCAGTTAAAAGTAGATGAACGTGCATTAATTCCAAGACCTGAAACAGAGTATTTGATCGAGATAATTAAAAACAAGGTTGTAAAACCAAAAAGCATATTAGATGTTGGTACTGGTTCTGGTTGTATAAGTCTGATGATGAAACATTTATATCCAGAAGCTGAAGTAAAAGGGATCGATATCTCACCTTTTGCTATTCAATTAGCTACTGAAAACGCAACCCTCAATGGAATGAATATTGAATTCATCCAATCAGATCTCCTTAATGAAGTAAGTAGTAATAATTTTGACTTAATAATTGCAAACTTACCATATATACCAAGTAGTGAAATTGAAACTCTTGATTTGGAAGTCCTTAATTACGAACCTTTAAATGCCCTTGATGGTGGAGATAATGACGGGATTAACATTATTCAAAACCTTATAAATCAAATTGATCATAAAGAATACAAAGACTTTGAAATATTTCTTGAGATTGATGAGAGATTTGGGCAGAAAGTAATTGAATTATTGAATAACTATGACGATGTAGAATTAATTAAAGACTTGGCAGACAAAGATAGGTATGTTTATGCAAGGCGATAATATCTCACAAGCAATAGATGCAATTAATAAAAATGAAGTTGTTGGTATTCCCACAGAAACCGTTTACGGTATAGGCGTCAATCCAAACTCTAAAGAAGCTGTAGAAAAATTATTCGAATTAAAAGAAAGAGATGATTCAAAACCTATCTCATTACTTATTCCCTCATACACATATTTGCAACAACTTGATCTTGTTACACAAGTACCTGAAATTGTAGATCTCTACTGGCCAGGACCTCTGACTGCAGTTGTTGAAACCAATGAAGAATATGTTGATGGTGTCGGTACAAAAAATCCAAACACAATTGGATTAAGAGTTCCTGATAATGAACTAACTATACAACTATTAAATGAAATTGGTCCACTGGCAGTTACAAGTGCAAATACCTCTGGCGACGAAGAAGCAAAGAACGACAGTGAGGCATATGAAATGTTTAAAGACAATATTGGATATTATTTAGAGGGATCATCAATCCATGGAGATGGATCTACAGTTGTCGATTTTAGAGTTACAGGTGGGGAAATTTTAAGGCAAGGGCCACTTAAATGGCCTCCAAGTTACTGTTAAAGTGTAAATATGGAAAATACTGGCGCATTAAACACTGAATTATTTGAAACAGATAATGAGATAGCATCATTAATTGATAATGATTTAGCACGTCAAAACTCACATATACATTTAATTGCTTCGGAGAACTTTGCATCAAAGGCAGTGATGCAGGCGTCAGGTTCTATTCTTACAAACAAGTATTCAGAAGGTTTTCCAGGAAGAAGATATTACGAGGGTTGTGAGACTGTTGATGAGATAGAACAACTCGCAATTGACAGAGCATGTGAATTATTTGAGGCAGATCATGCAAACGTCCAGCCTCATTCAGGATCATCAGCAAACATGGCAGTCTACTTAAACCTCCTAGAAGCTGGTGACACCGTTATGGGTATGTCTCTTGACCAAGGTGGGCATTTAACACACGGTTCTCCTGTTAACTTTTCTGGAAGAATGTATAACTTTGTTGGTTATGGATTAGATAAAGAAACTGAATTGATCAATATGGATGATGTTGCAAAATTAGCAGAGGAAACAAAACCAAAATTACTAATTGCAGGATACTCATCTTATTCTCAGGAGCTTGATTACAAGGCTTTTAGAGAGATTGCTGATTCAGTTGGAGCTTATTTTATGGTTGATGCCGCACATTTTATTGGCCTTGTTGCCGGTAAGGTTGTTGAGAATCCAATGAAATATGCTGATGTTGTCACTGCAACAACTCACAAAGCACTGAGAGGTCCAAGAGGTGGAATGATTTTATCAACTGAGGAATTTGCAAAAGGTGTAGATAAAAATATTTTCCCAGGAGCACAAGGTGGAGCATTAAATAACCAGATTGCAGCAAAGGCCGTTTGCTTTAAAGAAGCACTATCAAAAGATTTTCAAGATTATACCGCTCAAATTTTAAAGAATGCTTCAGCACTCTCTGACTCTTTCATAAATGAAGGTCTAAGAGTTGTAAGCGGGGGAACAACTAATCACATTGTATTAGTTGATACAAACAGTGTTGACGAAGAGCTAACTGGTAAAGATGCAGGTATTTTACTCAATGAAATGGGAATTACGCTAAATCGAAATGCCATTCCATTTGATGAGAGATCACCATTTGTTACATCAGGCATAAGAATGGGTACGCCAGCTGCAACAACATGTGGAATGAAGGAAAGTGAATTAACAAAAGTAGGATATTTAATTTCAGAAATTCTAAAAAATAGATCAGATTCAAACAAGCTTGATGAATTAAAAGATGAAGTAAAAGAGTTAGCTTCACAATACAAGCCATATGTCTAACAATCGAAGAAAATTAAATTTAGAAGACTACGGTCCAGTAAGTTCGTTTTCAACTTCAATAATTAGCGGTCTGTTAGTGGGTTTACTTGTCCAAAATTTTATCGGGTTTGAGCCGTACACAGTTATCATCTTTTTGTTTGTTGGAATTTATGATGGTTTCAGAAGAATGTGGAAAATTTCAAAAAAGCTTGAACAAGATCAATGAATGTTGAATTAGTACTAGCTACAAGAATGCTTAAAAGGGCGTCAATAATTTATATTCTTTGCCCACTTCTTTTTTTAATTAGATCACAAAATGCATTTGTTACATCTCTTGCGTCATCAATAATTGTTGCAATTGGATTTTATTTGGGTGCAGTCATCATGTCATATGCAGCAAAAGTCTCATTAAATTTCTATTACTTCGCCGCAATTTTTGGATATTTATTCAGATTAATTTTCATTTTTGGACTTCTCTTATTACTGAGAAGCTTATATTCTATTGATGAATTGGCAATGTCTTTGACAGTGCCAATCGTGTTTTTAAGTATGTTATTCTTAGAAATGGCTATGGTAATTAAAAGAAAAGACACTGACTTAGATTGGGCAAATGATAACAGCAGCTGAGACTTGTGATTTTATAAACAACGTTGTTTGCAAACCTGAAAATGTAAACTCTTTGTTCGAATTTGGGAACTTTGGTTCTTCTGATATCTCCCGAACAGAAATTCTTATACTTTTAGCTGCGATTATCCCAGTAGTTTTAATGTTTTTTGGGCTTAGAAAAAAATCAGTTGTTCCTGGAAGACTTCAATCTGTAGTTGAAAGCATCTTTACTTTCGTGAAAGATGAAATAGCCCTAGGTGTAATTGGCCGAGGTGGAGAGAAATTTACACCATATCTAATTTCAGTATTTATGTTTATCTTGGTTGGTAACTTATTTGAGGTCACTCCACTTATCAATTTCCCAGTAACATCTCGCATGGCACTTCCTCTATTCTTAAGCCTTATCACCTACGTAATATTTCTTTTTGTCGGAATCAAAACAGAGGGAATAAAATATTTTACAAACTTACTATGGCCACCAGGAGTTCCTGTAGCCTTAAAACCTCTTGTTGGCGCAATCGAGTTAGTTTCAGTTCTACTTGTAAGACCATTTAGTTTAGCTGTTCGATTATTTGCTAACCTTGTAGCGGGTCACGTAATGTTAAGTCTTCTCTTGGCTTCAGCATATTTCTTTGTTGTACAACCTGGAGTAGGCGAGTATATCGTATCAAAAGCACCTGTTGGTCTTGCATGGTTTACATTAGGTCTTGCAATATATGGTTTTGAATTAATAGTTTCTATTCTGCAGGCATACATATTTACTTTGTTGTCAGCAGTTTATATACAGACGTCTCTGCATCCAGAGCATTAATTAAAGGAGGATAATGGAAAGTGCATACGCATTAATTGGATACGGACTAGCGGCGATTGGACCAGGCATTGGTATTGGTCTTATTGCTGGTAACGCAGTACAAGCAATGGCTAGACAGCCAGAAGCAGCTGGAATGGTAAGAACAACAATGTTCTTGGGAATCGCATTCACTGAGGCTCTTGCCCTTATTGGATTCGTTCTATTCTTTTTGGTTGGTTAAAAATGATGTTTTATTTGGATACATTTTTAGCGGAAGCAGAAGAGTCAAGCTCAGGTGTTGACTTATTGCTGCCTGCAACTTCAGAATTAGTAGCTGGAGTAGTAGCTTTTGCAGTAGTATTTTTCTTTGTTTGGAAGTGGGCTTTACCTGCCATGAACGAAACACTTGATAAAAGATCTGCTGAAATAGAAGGACAGATAAAGGAAGCTGAAGATACTAAATCAGAAGCTGAGAAATCAAAGCAAGAATATGATGCTTTAGTTTCAAACGCTGACGCAGAAGTTCAAAAAATTATTGATGAAGGTAAGCAAGCTGCAGAAAAACTTAAAGAAGATGTTTTAACTGAAGCAAGAGCTGAAGCAGAAGCAATAATTGAAAAAGCAAAGTCAGACTCAGACGCTGAAAAAGAAAGAGTCTCAACTGAGTTAAAAAGTGAGGTAGCTGATCTATCTCTTGAGATTTCTCAAAAAGTAGCTTCTTCAATGTCAAAAGCTGATCAAAAAAAATTAATTGAAAAGTTTATTAAGGAGTTGAATTAAGTAAATGTCTGTTGATTCTTTCTCAAAAGGAATTGTTGAAATTATTTCTTCATCTAAAGATGCTGAAAGAGTTGAAAATGAAATCCTCCAAGTTTTCAATGCATTTTCAAAAAGCTCTGAAGCATTAGATGTGTTTAGAAATTTTGGTATTCCTGTTGAAAAGAAGATAGAGGTAGTTAATTCATTACTCGACAAAAGAGTGTTACCACTCACTCTTGATCTAATAACCTTGACAATATCTCAAGGTTTTGGAGATAACCTCTCTGATATCGAGAGTTCGGTCGCAAATTATATTGCTGAAAAAAGAGGGGCATCAGTTGCAAAAGTTGTTTCAGCTGTTGAATTAGATGCAAAAACTGAAAAAAGTTTAATAAGTGCCCTCAAGAAAAAATTAGGCACCGATGTGGAAATAAAAGTTGAAGTTAATCCAGATGTATTGGGTGGACTTAGCGTAAGTATTGGTGAGAGAACATTTGATGGATTGATTTCCTCAAAAATCTCAGAGATAAAAACAGTTTTAGAAAGTAGGTAAATTGAGCGAATTTAATATTGATGCAAAACAAATATCAGATTCATTAAAAGAGACTCTAGGTGATTGGCAGGATTCTGTAAAAGACGATCTTGTTGGTTACGTTTCTGCGGTAGCTGATGGAGTAGCAAGAGTTAAAGGCTTAGAAAATGTTATGGCATCAGAGCTTCTTGAATTCCCAGGGGGACTTGTTGGAGTAGCACTTAACCTTGAAGAGGATTCTATCGGTGTTGTTTTGATGGGTGACTCAAATCACATAGAAGAGGGCATGCCTGTAAAACAAACTGGAGAGGTGTTGTCAATTGGTGTTGGTGATGGCTTTTTGGGAAGAGTTATTGATCCCCTAGGAAATCCAATTGATGGCAAAGGACCTATTGAATTTACTGAACGAAGACGATTAGAACTTCAAGCCCCATCTGTTGTTGAAAGACAACCCGTTGGGGAGCCACTACAAACTGGTATTAAAGCTATTGACTCAATGATTCCAATTGGTCGTGGACAAAGAGAATTAATTATTGGTGATAGACAGATTGGAAAAACTGCTGTTGCAGTTGATACAATAATCAATCAAAAAGACACAGATGTTAAATGTATCTATGTTGCTATTGGTCAAAAATCATCAACTGTTGCAGAAGTAGTAGAGAGATTTGAGCAAGAGGGTGTTCTAGATAAAGTAGTAATTGTAAACGCACCCGCCTCAGCTGCAGCTGCATTGCAGATGTATGCTCCTTATGCTGGGTCAGCAATTGGCCAACATTGGATGTATAACGGTGAGCATGGATTAATTGTTTTTGACGATCTATCAAAACAAGCCATCGCATATCGTCAGATATCACTTCTACTAAGAAGACCTCCTGGAAGAGAGGCTTATCCTGGTGACGTTTTCTATCTTCACTCGAGGCTATTAGAGCGTTGTGCAAAAGTTAGTGAAGAGTTAGGTGGCGGTTCACTTACAGGGCTACCAATCATAGAAACAAAAGCTGGAGACGTATCGGCATTCATCCCAACAAATGTTATTTCCATTACAGATGGACAGATTTATTTGGAATCAGAACTCTTTTATTCTGGTGTTAGACCTGCTGTAAACCCAGGTACATCAGTATCAAGAGTGGGTGGTGCTGCACAAACTAAAGCTATGAAGAAAGTTTCAGGACCTTTAAGAATTAACCTTGCACAGTTCAGAGAGTTAGAGGCCTTTGCAGAGTTTGGATCAGACTTGGATGCTGCATCACAAGCACAGCTTGATAGAGGAAGAAGAGTTGTCGAATTATTAAAGCAGCCACAATATCAACCAGTGCCAATGGAAGAGCAAGTCATCTCACTCTATGCAGTAACAGAGGGATTTTTAGATGTAGTTGATCCTGCTGACATCCCTCAAACCGAATTAGATTTGATTGATTTTGTTAAAACAAGACATTCAGATGTTATTAATTCAATAAAAACAACAGGTGAATTACCTGAAGAGGAATTAAAAACAGCTGTTGAAGCCTTTGTAAGTACATTGGAGAAAAAAGAAGAATAAACCATGGCAAGTGCTGAATTACGAATCATAAATAGAAGAATAAAGAGTGTTAAATCCACTAAGAAAATAACACGTGCAATGGAACTTATTGCATCTTCAAGAATCGTAAAAGCACAACAAAGACTTACATCATCAAATAATTACACAAATCTACTCTCACAAATTGTTGAGGAATTAACAGGAAGTGGAGAGATGCCAAGTTCACCACCGGTTGAAGGAACAAAAAAAATAACATTAGTTGTTATTACTTCAGATCGAGGACTTGCTGGTGCATATAACACCAATATTTTAAAACTTGCTGAGGTAAGAAAAGCTGAATATGAAAACTTGAATAATAAAGTTGAGATTGTGACCGTTGGAAAAAAAGCAAATGGTTACTTTAAGTACAGAAATATTGAACCTAAACAAAACTATGAGGGCATTACTGATGAGCCAAATTTCGAGAATGCACTAGAGATTATGACACCTCTTGTACAAGAATTCTATGATGGAAAAACAAATCAAATTGAAATTGTTTACACAGAATATAAATCTGCAATGACTCAAACGGCGTTGTATAAGACAGTACTTCCTTTCGAAGTAGAACAGATAGCGAAAGAAATAGAGTCAGTTGGTGGGTATACATTTGAACCTTCAGCAAGTCAGGTTCTCAGCAACATCATTCCAAAATATACAAATGCGACAATCTTCTCTTCATTACTGAATGCTTCAACATCAGAGCATGCGTCACGAATGAGAGCAATGAAAGCTGCTACCGAGAACGCAGAAGAGTTAATCAAGATTTTATCAAGACAAAGTAATCAAGCTAGACAAGCTGAGATTACAACAGAGATTTCAGAAATTGTTGGTGGAGCGGAAGCTTTAGCCGGGTAAGGAGAAACTAAATGAGTGAAAATATAGGTAGGGTAGTAAAAATAGCAGGACCTGTTGTTGACGTTGCTTTTCCACAAGATGAGTTACCAGAGATTACATTTGCTCTTGAAGTAGATGTCGAAATTGATGGGAATACAAGCACAATTGTCTTAGAAGTTGCACAACACCTTGGTGAAGGAAGAGTAAGAGCTATTTCTATGCAAGGTACTGATGGTTTAAGAAGAGGAGCTGAAGTAACTGATACTGGTGCGCCTATCTCAGTTCCAGTTGGACAAGAAACATTAGGACACATATTTAACGTCTGGGGTGAAACCCTAGATGTAGAAACTAGCTCAATAGGTGTTAAACAAAAATGGCCAATACACAGAAAACCTCCTCCATATGAAGATGTGACTGCACAAAATGAAATGTTTGAAACTGGTATTAAAGTGATTGATTTATTGATGCCATACGTGCAAGGTGGAAAAATCGGATTATTCGGTGGAGCTGGTGTCGGTAAAACTGTTCTTATTCAAGAAATGATTAACAGAGTTGCAACACAACACGGTGGTGTATCTGTTTTTGCCGGTGTTGGAGAGAGAACAAGAGAAGGTAATGACTTGTTCAGAGAAATGCAAGAATCTGGAGTTATCGATAAAACAGCTTTAGTTTTTGGTCAGATGGATGAACCACCTGGAGTGAGGCTTCGTGTTGCATTGTCAGCACTAACAATGGCTGAATACTTCAGAGATGAAGAAAAACAAGATGTTCTTTTGTTCATTGATAACATTTTCCGTTTCTCACAAGCTGGTTCAGAGGTCTCAACATTATTGGGTAGAATGCCTTCTGCTGTCGGATACCAACCTACTCTTGCTGATGAAATGGGATTTTTACAAGAGAGAATTACATCTCTTAAAGGTAGATCCATTACATCACTACAAGCGGTATATGTGCCTGCAGACGATATTACTGACCCTGCACCTCACACTGCATTTGCTCACTTAGATGCTAGAACTGTGTTATCAAGATCCATTGCTGACTTAGGAATTTATCCTGCTGTGGATCCACTTGACTCATCATCAAGAATCTTAGATCCAGGCGTTGTAGGGGATGAACACTATGAAACTGCACGTGAAGTCCAAAGAGTGCTTCAAAGATACAACGATCTTCAAGATATTATTGCAATTCTTGGTATCGATGAGTTATCAGAAGAAGATAAGCAGATCGTTGGTAGAGCGAGGAGAATACAGCGTTTCTTATCTCAACCTATGTTTGTTGCTGAACAATTTACAGGAATAGAAGGTAAGTTTGTCTCTATTAAAGATAGTGTCGAAGCCTTCAAAACAATCTTAAGTGGAGAACTCGATTCAGTGCCAGAACAGGCTTTTTATATGACAGGTGGATTAGATGAAGTCATGTCTAAAGCCAAAGAATTGGAAGAAAATCTCTAAATGTATGTAGAGGTCGTTTCTCCTGAGGAGAGTTGCTTTACAGGGGATGCAACAATGGTCATATCAAGAACTCCAAACGGAGAGATTGGTATATTAGAAGGCCATGAACCAACCGTAGCTACATTAGTTCCAGGTGGGTTAACCATAGAGCATGATAATCAGAGAACATCTTTTGCAATTTCTGGCGGAATACTTCAAATTACTGGTGAAAAAGTAATTGTTCTTGGTGAGTTAGTTGAAAAAATTGACGGTGATCATGATAAAGCCATCGAACTCGGGCAAGAGTTAGCAAAGAAGACATTTACCTCAGACGAATAATGGCAACAATTCTTGCTTTTCACGCACATCCTGACGATGAAAGCGTATCAACAGGTGTTACCTTAGCTAAATATGCAGATGAAGGTCATCGAGTTGTTGTTGTTACAGCAACTGATGGTTCAGCTGGAGAAATTCATAACTATGAAAACCCAGAAGAGTTATTTCCAAAATTGGCTGAAATGCGAAAAGAGGAACTTGAAAAAAGTTTAGATGCTCTAGGTGTAAAAGAATATGAATGGCTTGGATATAAAGACTCTGGAATGATGGGCACAGAGGAGAACAATGATCCTGATTGTTTTTGGAGACAAGACTATTTTGGACCTGTGGGCAAGCTTGTGACAGAAATAAGAAAATATAAACCTGATGTTTTAATAACCTATGATCCATTTGGGGGATATGGGCATCCTGATCATATTCAAACACATAGAGTTGGAACAGCTGCGTTTTTTGCAGCTGGTGATATAGATAAGTTTCCATTAAAAGATGAAGAAGACATATGGATTCCAGAAAGACTTTATTTTAATGCGTGGTCAAAATCGAGAATTCAAGCAAGACGAACTCAAATGTATGAGGCTGGAATATTAACTGAAGATGAGTTTAATGCATTTAATCCTATCGGAAGTGATAATGAGGATATTGATGTCGAAATAGATGGAACAAAGTATATTGAAAATAAAATCAATTCTATGAAGGCTCATCGATCACAATTTAAAACAGATTGGTGGGGATTCAATATCCCTGAAGAATATCAAAAAGACTTTCTTGGATACGAAAGTTATATCCTAGCATTTAATAGAGGAAATTGGTTTTCACCTACTGAGTTAATTTGAAACTTAAACATATTTAAGCTTAACGTTTACTTTGCGTTTACTTTTACAAAATACTCTTACCATTGTTAATTTAATTAAATTAAAGAAAGGAAATCCATGATTAGATCAAGATCTAAGTTTTGGTCTTTACTTCTTGTGATGGTTCTCGTTCTTGCTGCCTGTGGTGGTGGAGATGATGATACCTCTTCAGAAGAAAGTGAAGAACCAACAACATCGGAGGAAACAGCCAGTAGTCAAACAACTGTAGCTTCTGATAGTGGTAGTAGTGATGCAGGCTTAACTGGATCAATACTTATCGACGGATCTTCAACTGTTTTCCCTATTACACAAGCTGTAGCAGAAGAATTTACTGCAGTTAACCCAGGTGTAGAAATATCTGTAGGTGTGTCAGGAACCGGTGGAGGATTCAAGAAATTTTGTCCTGGAGAAACAGATATATCTGATGCTTCAAGACCAATCAAAGATAAAGAAAGAAATCTCTGTTATGAAGGTGGCACAGAGTTCACTGAACTACAAGTCGGTGTAGATGCACTTTCTGTTGTTGTTCCAACATCAAATGACTGGGCAACATGTTTAACAGTTGAAGAATTAGGAAAAATCTGGGGTGCAGATAGCACAATAACAAACTGGAAAGATGTTAGAGCAGGTTTCCCTGATGTTGCACTAGACCTATATGGTCCAGGTACAGACTCAGGTACATTTGACTTCTTCAATGAAGAAATAACTGAAGATTTGGGTGGAAGTCGATCAGACTATACAGCATCTGAAGATGACAACGTTCTCGTAAACGGTGTCTCTGGATCAGCTGGTGGATTAGGATACTTTGGACTCGCATATTATGAAGAGAACAAAGATAAACTAACTGCTGTTGAAGTTGATGCAGGAAAAGGATGTATAGGTCCTGAAGGAGCTTTCTCAGGAACTTATGGATTAGCAAGACCATTATTTATATATGTAAATGATGCTAAAGCAAAAGATCCTGTAATCAAAGCTTTCGTTGACTTTTACTTTGACTCACTTGATCCAATTGTTGAAGCTGTTGGCTACATACCAATGTTGCCAGATGCAGCTGATAGACAATTAGAATACTGGCAGGTTATATCTGGCGATTCAACCCTCAGTGGAGAAATTCTTATTGATGGTTCATCGACAGTGTTCCCTGTAACACAAGCCGTTGCTGAAGAGTTTACAGCTATTCATTCAGATGTAGCTATATCAGTCGGTGTTTCAGGAACTGGTGGAGGATTCAAGAAATTCTGTCCAGGTGAGACAATGATTTCAGACGCGTCACGTCCAATTAAAGATAAAGAAAAAGCACTTTGTGAAGAAAATGGTGTTGGATACCTTGAAATTCAAGTAGGTATCGATGCACTTTCTGTTGTTGTTCCAACATCAAATGACTGGGCAACATGTTTAACAACTGCTGAATTAACATCAATCTGGGGTGCAGATAGCACAATAACAAACTGGAAAGATGTTAGAGCAGGTTTCCCTGATGTTGCACTAGACCTATATGGTCCAGGTACAGACTCAGGTACATTTGACTTCTTCAATGAAGAGCTTACAGAAGACGCAGGTGGAAGTCGATCAGACTATACAGCATCTGAAGATGACAACGTTCTCGTAAACGGTGTCGCAGGATCAGCTGGTGGATTAGGATACTTTGGACTCGCATATTATGAAGAGAACAAAGATAAACTAACTGCTGTTGAAGTTGATGCAGGTGATGGTTGTCAACCACCAGAAGCAGCTTTTGAAGGAAATTACTTCCTAGCACGTCCGCTATTCATTTATGTAGCTGAAGCTGCAAAAGGAATGTCTCAAGTTCGTCAATTTGTTGACTTTTATTTCGTAGCAATGGATGCAATTGTCCCAGCAGTGGGATATGTTCCAATGCTTCCAGAACAAAAGATGGCATCATTGATGGGCTGGTCCGCATTCAGTCGAGGATAAAACTCCTCAATTATTTGTAAATTTGTGAGGGCCTAATTGGCCCTCACAAACTACAATTAAAGAAGAAGTTAAAGAAAGAATAAAAAGCAAAATATGAGTCTACTATCTGAATTATCTCAAACCTCAATAAAACCTTTTGAAAAAGTAGTAAAATTTTTTATAACTGTCTCTGCTTTTGCAGCAATACTAATATCAATTTCAATTGTTTTTACCTTACTAACTGAAGCCATTAACTTTTTTCAAGATCCAGCTGTAACTTTAAAGGGCTATTTTACTGCAACTAGGTGGACACCTACGTTTCAAAATCCTGAGTACGGTGTTATTGTTTTAATCTCTTCAACTCTTTATATTGCGGTTATTGCGTGTCTTATTTCTTTTCCATTAGGTTTGTTTTCTGCAATTTACCTATCTGAGTTTGCCACAAAAAGAACAAGAAAAGTTATCAAACCAGTTTTAGAAGTTTTGGCTGGAGTTCCTACAGTGGTATTTGGTTATTTTGCACTTAACTGGATTACGCCAAATATAATTCAAAGATTTATTCCAGGTACCGGTGTATTCAATGCTCTGTCCGCAGGTATTGCAGTAGGAATAATGATAATACCTACAATTGCATCAATCTCTGATGATGCCCTTAATGCAGTACCAAACTCTCTAAGGAATGGATCCTTAGCTCTTGGCTCTACCAGGAGGATCACAGCACTTAAAATTATGTTCCCTGCAGCAATATCTGGAATTATTGCTTCATTTATATTAGGTTTTTCAAGAGCCATAGGTGAAACAATGATTGTGACTATTGCAGGTGGGCAGTATCCTGAATTAAATTTAGATCCTAGGAGTGCAATGTATACGATCACTTCCTCAATAGTAAACGTATCCCTTGGTGATACACCTCATGGCACCACTGCTTATAATGCTTTATTCGCACTTGGAATAACTTTATTTATTATGACTTTTATTTTGAATATAGCTTCTGATTATGTCGCTAGAAAGTACAGAAAAGAATATGAGTAACGAAACAATTATAACCGGCAAGAAAGCTGAAAATGCAATAAAGGAGAGTTTGTTTCTGTTCACTCTTTATATTTGTGTAACGATTGCTATTTTAACTTTGATGACCTTAATCTATGATGTTCTTTCTACTGGGACTACAAGATTGACATCAGACTACGAGGTTGGCCTCATTACAAAAATACAAATTGATAACCCGAGAGATTTTTTAACAACTTTAGACTCAAGATATCCAGATAGAGCTGGTATTGGACCTGCTTTTGCTGGAACATTATGGTTAATGATAATAGTTATTTCTGCAACATTTCCTTTTGGTGCAGGAGCAGCAATATATCTTCAAGAATTTGCTCCAAAAAATAGGCTTACAAGATTTATTGAATTAAATCTAACAAACTTGGCTGGAGTTCCATCAGTTATTTATGGTTTACTAGGATTAGCTGTTTTTGTTCGTTTAGCTGGATTTGGAAGGTCAGTACTTTCAGGAGGTTTAACATTAACGTTATTAATTCTTCCAGTTGTAATCGTAGCATCTAGGGAGGCTCTTAAAGCTGTTCCAGATACAATACGCCAGGGTGCATTGGCGCTAGGTTCCACTAAATTTCAAGCAGTTTTTAGGCAGGTTGTTCCCTCTGCAATACCAGGAATGGTTACTGGAATGGTCCTTGGGCTCTCAAGAGCAATTGGAGAGACCGCACCATTAATTTTTATGGGTGCATTGACTTATGTTAATTATTTTCCAGACACTCCTTTAAGTGGGTTTACCGCTATTCCAATTCAAGTTTATAACTGGGTTGGTTATCCTCAAGCTGAGTGGAAGGAGACAGCTTCCGCTGGAATCATTTTACTTCTAGGTTTATTATTATTAATGAATTCAATAGCAATATTTATAAGAAACAGATATGAGAAAGATTTTTAGTGAAAATCATAAAGGAGAATGAGAATGGAAACTAAAGAAACAGTTCAAGTAAACAATGAAAATGTATTCAATGTAAAAGATGTCTCCGTAAGCTACGGAGAATTCGTAGCTATCAAAAATGTAAATATGGATATCTCTAAAAATAAAATTACAGCTTTTATTGGCCCATCTGGTTGTGGAAAGAGTACTTTGATAAGAACATTTAATAGAATGAATGATCTTATATTGGGTGCAAAAGTTAATGGAACAATAAATTATCAAGGTGTTGATTTATACGACAAAATGGTTGATCCAGTGCAAGTGAGAAGAAGAATCGGAATGGTTTTTCAAAAACCAAATCCTTTCCCAAAAACTATCAAAGAAAATATTACCTTTGGGCTTAAAGTCAACAACATGACTGACAATATGGATGAAAGAGTAGAGAGGGCATTAACTCAAGCAGCGTTATGGGATGAAGTAAAAGATGATTTAAACAAAAATGCATTAGAGCTATCAGGTGGTCAGCAACAAAGATTGTGTATTGCTAGAACAATTGCAGTTGAGCCAGATACAATTTTAATGGACGAGCCTTGCTCTGCATTAGACCCTGTAGCAACAAAAAAAATAGAAGACCTTATGCAAGAGTTAGTGAAAGAGTTTTCAATTCTTATTGTTACGCACAATATGCAGCAAGCCTCAAGAGCCTCTGATTATTGTGCATTTTTTACAACTAAAACCTCCGATGATGGCAAAAGAAGAACTGGAGAATTAGTTGAGTTCAATGAAACGAATACCATGTTTACAAATCCTGATGAGGAATTAACTGAACAATATATATCTGGAAGGTTTGGATGAGTTTACAAGACAAGATTGACAATCTTGAGACAGATTTACATTTAATGGCAAGACTTGTACTAGATTCTTTAGTAGATGGCGTAAGAGCTTTAGAGGATAAAGATGTCAATAGAGCTATAGAAACAATAGAAAAAGATGATGAAATTGATAAATCTTACCTAAAGATTGATGAGGACTGGATTGAACTTATGGCCACTGAGCAACTTGTTGCCACTGACTTAAGACTTTCTACATCTATTTTACAAGCCAGTTTACATTTAGAGCGTCTTGGTGATTTAGCTGTCTATCTTGGAAAAACGACGAAAGAGATTTTTGATTCACCTGTACCAGAGTCTATCCATGCAACAGTTGTTGAAATGGGAGATATAGTAATTGACATGGCATCATCAGCTATGGAAAGCTTAAAAACCAGAGATAAAGACTTAGCTCTAGTAACGTCAGAAAAAGATAGTCAAGTAAATAGATTATACAACTCAATGCTAGAAGAAGCCCCAAAAATTGCTGGCAATGAAGATTTGTATAATGGATTATTTAGACTTGTTACCTGTATGCGAACACTAGAAAGGGGTGGAGATCATGCAGTTGATATTTGTGAGCTCACACACTTTTTGGTTACCGGAGAGTTTAAAGAATTTTAATGAAGCAAAAAGTCCTTTTAGTAGAGGATGAGCATAGTATTGCTGACTCAATATCATACAACTTAAAACAAGAGGGTTTTTCTGTAACTCATGTTGATGAAGGACCTATTGCGTTAGAGCTATTCCAGGAAGAAGAGTTTAGTTTAATTATTCTTGATTTGATGCTTCCAGAAATTTCTGGTTTAGATATATGTAGATCGATTCGTAAAACATCAGATATACCAATAATTATGGTTACTGCTAAAGATAGTGAAGCTGATAGAGTTGCTGGACTTGAAATCGGTGCTGACGATTATGTTATAAAGCCATTTTCTGTAAGAGAATTATTAAGCAGAGTCAGGGCAGTGCTACGAAGGACAGATATGTCTAAGAATGAAAAATCATCACAGGCAATAAAAGTTGGAAATATTGAGATAGACATTGGTAAATATGAAGCAAAAGTTAATGATAAACAAATTAATTTGAGACCTCGAGAATTTGAACTTCTTTATGCTCTCTGTGAGAATAAAGGTAATTTAATGTCTAGAGAACAAATATTTGATGAAATATGGGGATATACGTTTATAGGTAATTCAAAAACACTTGATGTACATATACAAAGAATTCGCGAAAAAATTGAGAAAAATCCAAAAGATCCTAAAAAATTAATAACTGTTAGAGGAGTAGGATATAAACTTGTAGAAGATGAATGAAAATCAAGAACAAAATATTGAAAAAATAAGAGAAGATTTTGTTGCAAATGCATCTCATGAGTTGAAAACTCCGATAACGTCTATCCAACTAGCAGCAGAGACAGCATTAAATGCTATAAATGATGGAAATACAGAGGATGGATTAAAGTTTATTAAACAAATTCTTAGAAACAGTGAACGAATGTCACTCCTTATCAGTGATTTACTTGATTTATCTAAAATTGAGCAAAATGAACCAAATTTAGAAATTGCTGATCTTGAAAATATAGTAAATATGGAAATTTCATACTTAAAAGAAAACGATCAAGCCAGACTTAATGCAAACATTGAAAATATTCATATAAATGTTGACCAAGAAGATTTTGCATTAATCGTTCGAAATATATTACGTAACGCAGTTACTTATTCTGACCCAGACACTCCTATTGAAGTTCATTTGAAGAAGGATGATGAAGATGTTTTATTCAAAGTAATAGATAAAGGTAAGGGAATCTCTCAACAAGATCAAGAAAGAATCTTTGAACGATTCTATAGAATTGATAAAGGCAGGTCTAGAAACTTAGGTGGAACAGGAATCGGTCTTTCAATAGTAAAACATGCAGTTGATAGGAATAACGGGACAATTGAACTAGACAGTTTGCTAGGTGAGGGCACTACTTTTTCAATTAAATTTAAACAAAATGTATGACAGATATAGATCTTCTTGATCGTGAATCATCCTGGTTAGAGTTCAACAAAAGAGTATTAACTTTATCAAAAGATAGCAGTGTTCCTTTCAAGGATCGTTTATTTTTATTCGGTATAACACATTCTAATTTAGATGAGTTTTTTCAGATTCGAATTTCTGGATTGCTTGAAAAAGTTTACGAGACTATTAATCAAAAGCTGGATGTTTCAATTTCGAAAGAAACATTTGTATATTTTAAAGATATTCTTGAAGAAGCTAAAAAGGAGATGATAAATAGAAACACAGTTTGGAAAGAATATTTTGTAAAAGATCTAGAAAAGCATGGTGTAAATTTTAAGAGGATGAAAGACCTCACTGAATCTGAGCTTGATATCTTAGAAGATTATTTTGATAACAATATAAAACCCCTCCTTACTCCCTTGGCTGCAGACCCTACACATCCATTTCCATACATTTCTGATTTATCATTGTCTATCGGCGTAGTCATCAAAAACGAATTTGAAGATAATCAATTTATACGTATAAAAATCCCAGCAAGTTTAGGTTCATTTTTAAATTTAAATAAGGAACAACTTGTATGGATACATGAATTGGTTCTTCACTATATTGATAAACTGTTTTTTCCACACACAGTTATTGAAAAGTTTTGGTTTAGAACAACTCGTGATGCAGATTTAGAATTTAGAGCAAGTTTAAAGCGAAATTTTCTGGAAGTTGTAAAAGAGGGATTAGAAAATAGAAAATTAGGAAAAATTGTAAGATTAGAAATCCAAGAGGGAGTTTCAGTAACAACTCAAAAATACTTAAAAAATAATTTAGAAATAGATTATGACCTTCAAGTAGAATTAAAGGACCCACTTACTAGATTTCAAATTAATTCTTTGATAGACCATATCGAATTTTCTACAAGTTGGAAATTACATGAGACTGAATTTGAATTTAGCAATGATATGTTTGAAATTATTAAAAATAATGATGTGATGGTACATCATCCTTATGATTCATTTGAGAAAACAGTTTTGCGATTTTTAGAAAAAGCATGTTTTGATCCATATGTACGTGCCATAAAAATGACACAATATAGAACTGGTTTAACTGCTGAAAACGATAAGATAACATCCCTATTAGCAAGTGCAGCGAGAGGAGGTAAACAAGTTGCTGTTTTAGTTGAATTGAGAGCACGGTTCGATGAAGAGCAAAACATCTCGAATGCTGAATACTTAGAAGAATCAGGTGTTCATGTTACGTATGGAGATCCAAGATATAAAGCTCATACCAAAATGATTTTAGTTGTTCGTGAAGAAAATAATGAATTAGTACCATATATGCACTTTGGAACAGGTAATTACAATGTTTTAACATCAAAGGGATATGAGGATATTGGCATTTTCACATCTGATAAAAGTATTGGTAATGATTGTGGAATAGTTTTTAATTCGTTAACTGCTTATGCTGATAGAGAAAATCTTGATGAGTTGCTAGTAGCCCCTGAGTCTTTAGAGAAAAATATTAACTCATTAATTGAAGAACAAATAGATTTAGGAGAAGAAGGAAAAATTGTTTTAAAATTGAATAATCTTACTGATCCATTAATCATACAAAAATTATATGATGCGGCTAATGCAGGTAATCAGATAAATATTATAGTAAGGGGAATTTGTTGTCTCATACCAATTAAAAATATAAATGTTATTTCTATACTTGGTCCTTTTTTAGAACACTCAAGAATATATAAATTTGGAAAATCAGATATAGAAAAAATATATATAGGGTCTGCAGATTTAATGCAAAGAAACTTAAGACATAGAATTGAAGTATTAGTACCTATAAAAAGCCCGATAATAAAAAAGAAACTCAGTAGTCTCTTAGAAAAATATATAAAGTCTGACAAGTATTCATGGACGTTAAAAAATGATGGAACATGGAAAAAATTAGATGGAAACTACAATATCCAAGAGAAGTTAAACAAATAATATGGAATTAGAAAATATAATATTTATAAGACACGCACATGCCGGGAAAAGGGAAAGATGGTTTGGTGACGATTCTCTAAGACCGCTAAGTGCTAAGGGAAATCTTCAAGCAAATAAAATTGGACAAAAATTTAAAGATGTTGCTCCATTATTAATTTTTTCTTCTCCTAAAACTAGATGCACTGAAACAGTAGGAGTATTAAGTCAAAACTCTTCTCAACCAATTAACATTTTAGATTCACTCAATGAAAACGGTTCGTTTGAATCCTCCCTAAAGTTTGCACTTGAGCAGAAGATAAAAACTGTAATCCTTTCAACTCATGGAGATACAATGTACGATTTGTCAAAATATTTAAATAAAAATAAATTAAGCAAAAAAGAAGTTAAAAATTTTGAGGTTCCAAAAGCTGGGTATTGGTGGATAAAAATAAAAAAAGGAAAATTAAAATCTGCAAAGCTATTTAAAATTTAAAAGGATAAATTATTATTGATGGAGTAATTGATATTGGTGGGAACTCAGCAAGGTTTGCTATTTATGAGAATGAGGAATTAATATTTTCTGACAAATTATGGCCTTTGCTTGGACGTGAAATTACAAAGCATGGATTGTTAAGAGAAAAGAAGATAACAAAATTATCAAGAGAGTTAAAAGCTGTTCTTGATCTTTTAAATAAGAAATTTAACCAGTCTATCGAGTGGAATATATTAGGTACAAGTCCTTTTAGAAGAGCTGAAAATGGATTAAATGCCTTTAATGATTTAAAATCTGAATTGAATCTTTATGGCAAAATTTTAACACCTGAACAAGAAGGTACCTTTTCGTATAAAGCTGTTCACAGATTAATCGATGATTCTGAAAAACTTGTTATCGATATTGGTGGTGGAAGTACTGAATTTACCGTAAGAAATAATAATGCTTACAATGTGAAAAGTTTTAAATTTGGTACGTCAGATATTAGAAATATAATTGGAGGCCCTCCTTACTTTGAAGATGAAAAAAAGAGTACAAAAAAATTTATAGAAAAACAATTTGCCAATTTAGAAAGTACGTACTTTAAAAATAATGTTATTTTTTGTGGAGGTTCTGCAAGAAATTTATACCAGGTTTTTACAAATGGAAATAATCTAGATAGAGAATATCTTTATGAATTAAATCGTGAAAATATTATTCATTCTTTAAACAAAATTGAAATGATGTCTTTAGATGAATTAATTAATCTGGGGTACATTAATAAATATAGAGCAGAAGTTTTATATTCAGGAATATATGTTATTTATGTTATCTTGGAGATTTTAAGTTTAGAAAGAATTAAGATCTCACCATTAGGAATTAGGGATGGATTTATACTAAGTTTAAGATAAATTTACTTTTTGCATTCTTTATTTTACTTTTTCACTTGGTTTTGACTTTAGAATTAATTTATGTACAGTTTTAAATTTGATAATTTTGTTGATGAATTAGTAAAAAAGGTAAATGAAACCTCACTCAATGGCTTTTACAAACCATATAATATTCGCATTAAAGATGATGGTTCTATTGTTACAGATGTAGATATATTAGTTGAAAAGAATATAAGAGAAATTTTAAGCAATTATTTTCCAGAGGACTCAATATTTGGTGAAGAGTTGGGTTTTACAAAAGGAAATAGTTCAAGAGTTTGGATTATAGACCCAATTGATGGAACAACCGCTTTTTCTCAGAGAAGGCCAGAATGGGGGACTTTAATTGCCTCATACGAAAATACTATTTTGGACACAGGAATTGTAATCTGTCCAATTCAAGATATCTATGTTGCCGTAATGAAAAATAAATTAATTAGAGCGACGTTTGATCATACTTTAGATATTTCTTCATCAAAGAAAATTTCAGTAATGATAGAAAAAAATATAAATGTTGAAAAATCAATTTCTAATTTTGATTTTTCTAAATTACATACCCACATTACTAAACAACAATTTTGTAAAGATATCATTTCCCTTGGATTTTCAGATTTTGATGCAATAGTTTTCTATGCACCATTTCCTCATGATAGGTTACCTTATGAACCAATCCTTAAAGAGATTGGAGGAACAATAAGTGACTTAGAAGGCAATGAAATTGATTTAATTAAAGAAGATGTAGTTTGTCTGGCAACAAAATCTGAAGAAGTAAAAAGAATCATATTAAAAAATCAAAATTTTCAAAAGGAAGAAATCAAAGATAGATTAACTACCTAATATTAGTTTTTGATTAGTTGCTCAATAAATTTTTTAATAAGGGAAGCTAAGGATGCTCCAACTATTGGTCCAAGTATATATAAATCTAAACTTAAAAAATTTCCTTTTACAATCATTGGTCCAAGACTACGTGCTGGATTTAATGAACCACCAGTAAGATCTCCAATCAAGAATGCACTTATTGCAACAATCCCACCAATTGCTATTCCATCATAATAGTTTTGTTTTTTTGTAACAAGAAATATTACGGTCATCAGTAAGAATGTAAAGAAGATTTCTAACAAGTAAGCATTTAAATCAGAAGTATTTTTAACAGTTAAACCCAATGAGTTGTTATAGCCAAACATTAATAAGTGAATGTATGATGCAATTAAGGCTCCAAACAACTGTATTGAAATATATAAAAAAGCGTCAGTTAATTTAATTTTTTTATCAATCAAAAATCCTATTGTTACACCTGGATTAAAATGTGCCCCCGAATATTTACCTAATATATAAACCATAAATGCAATTGATCCTCCAAAAGATATAGGAATAAATATTTTATTGAATTCCATTATTTCTGAAAGGATAATAGAACCACACCCAATAAAAACTAAAACAAATGTACCTAAAAATTCTGCAATCAAAGCATACCGGATTTTATAAATATTAGATTCCATTAGTATATGCCATATTGTTATTCTAAAAAAATATAATTAAACATACGGTAAAAATCAAAAAGTAGCTTATGCATGAACACAAAAAAATATAATTTTATACTTGATGTAGATTCTTATAAAGTTTCACATTTTAAACAATACCCAAAAAGTACTCAGAAATTATCAGCATATATTGAAGCAAGGGATTTAAATAATCAAGAACTTGTATTTTTTGGCCTCCAAGCCTTTATTAAGAAGTATCTGTTAAATCCTATAACCATGGAAGATATTAATGAAGCAGAAAAATTTTATATGGATCATATAGGGATATTTAATCGTCAAGACTGGGAGTACATTTTAAATCAGCATAATGGATTTCTTCCGCTAGAAATTCAATCAATTGATGAAGGAAGTATAGTTGATAACCCTATTCCACTAGTTCAGATAGTGAATACTGATATTAAAGTTCCATGGCTTGTTTCATATATTGAAACAGCTCTTTTAAGGTCTATTTGGTATCCAACTACTGTATCGACAATTTCGAGAGAAATAAAAAAAATAATAAATCATTATTTATCTATAACTTCAACTAAGTATGAAGAAGATTTACCATTTAAGCTTCATGATTTTGGCGCAAGAGGAGTATCTAGTTTAGAATCATCACAAATTGGAGGAGCAGCACACCTTATAAATTTTCTTGGCTCTGATACTGTTGAGGGAGCAATATTTTTAAGAGATTATTATTCGGGAGAAGACATATCTTACTCAATTCCTGCCTCGGAACATTCAACAATTACTTCCTGGGGAGAAGAAAATGAATTAGAAGCTCATGAAAATGTTATTGATATTTTCTTGAAAGAAGATGGTAAAGTTGCTGCTTCGGTTATTGATTCATACAATACTTTTGATACAGCAACAAATATTATCTCTAATGAACTCAAATCAAAAATTATTAACTCTGGTGGAAGGCTTGTAGTTAGGCCAGACTCAGGAGATTTACCTGAAACGATTATTAAGTTATTAGATATATTATCAAATGAAAAAAACTTTGGATTTTTATGGAATGATAAAGGGTATAAAGAGCTACCTGATTACATAAGAGTCATTCAAGGTGATGGAGTAGACAAAGATGTTATTAATGAAATTCTTTTATCAATGCAGAAGAACAAGTATTCAGCAAATAACATTACTTTCGGTATGGGAGGTTCATTGTTGCAAAAAGTCGATAGAGATACTTTTTCATTTGCCATGAAAGTTTCTGCATTACATGACGGTGTGGCGTGGAGAGATGTTTACAAAAAACCGATAACAGACAAATCAAAAAATTCTAGAGGAGGGCGTTTTGCAATAATGAAGAATCAAAAAATTAAGATTATTTCAGAAGATAAAGAAATTCAAAATAATTTGTTAAAAAAAAGATATGAAAACGGCAAATTGTTTAATGAAATATTCTTAGATGAGATAAGATTAAACGCTGCCCTTAGTTAACTTCCCAAGTTCCTAAAGAACGAATAAGCTTATCAAGTTCTCCTTCACCTTTTTGCTCAATAGATGAGTCAATTTGTTCTCTGACTTCATCATTGTAAGTATCTCTTTCAACTTGTCTAAAGATACCTACTGGCGTTGGCCCATAAGGCCCATGAGATAATCTTGATAATGAAAAAGCAATTGAAGGGTTATCTTTTGTAATGTCATGAACATAAATCTCACTATCATCTATTTCAGATCTTTTGACTATGACCGCTTCTCCATCACGAATTGTTACAGCATTTTCATCTTCTGCTCCAAAGATAACTTTCTCACCATGTTTTAGATTTATACGATTTGCTATTTTTCCTTCCTTTGAAGTTAACTGCTCAAAGGCTTTGTCATTAAAAACGTTACAGTTTTGATAAATCTCAACATAAGCTGAGCCCTCATGTTCAGATGCTGCTCGAAGTACCTCTGCTGTAAGATCTCTATCCATATCAATTGACCTTGCAACAAATGATGCCTCAGCTCCTAAGGCTAAACTCATTGGGTTTAGTGGAAGCTCTACAGAACCAAAGGGAGAAGATTTTGTTTTCTTTCCTTCTTCACTGGTAGGGGAATACTGTCCTTTGGTAAGTCCATATATTTGATTATTGAACATTAAAATCTTCATATTTACATTTCTTCTTAGTGCATGAATTAAGTGGTTTCCTCCAATAGATAGTGCGTCACCATCTCCAGATACTACCCAAACTGAAAGATCTGGGTTAGATGCACTTACTCCAGTAGCTACTGCAGGAGCACGACCATGGATAGAATGTAAACCGTATGTGTTCATGTAGTAAGGAAATCTTGCTGCACAACCAATGCCAGATACAAACACAATATTTTCTTTTCTGATACCTAATTCAGTCATAAAGTTTTGCACTGAAGCAAGAATTGTATAATCACCACATCCAGGGCACCATTTAACCTCTTGGTCACTAGCAAAGTCAGCTCTTTTATATGAGAGAGGAATTTTACTCATCAGTCTTTACTTCCTCTTTTTTCTCTTCCTCTACCTTGTTTCTTTCTTCATCAATGTCTTGAACAAGTTCTTTATTCTCAGGCATATTCTCATCAACTTTTTCAATAATTCTCTCAGTCACTCTTTCAGTGACCCTTTCGACAACTCTCTCTACTACAGGTTCTTGAGCTTCTGCTGCTGGTTCTTCAGATGTATCTGATTTTACTTCTTCAACAACTGGCTCTTCTTCAAGAACTGGTTCTTGTTCAACAACTGGTTCTTGGGTTTCTGCTGCTGGTTTATCTGCACTCATTTCTTCTAAAACTTGCTCAACAGGTATACCTAATGCTTTTGCACGTGCTTCAGCAGATCTCATTATGAGGTGTTCTGGTATTCCAACCTCTTCAACTACAGGTTCTTCCTCAGCTACAACCTCTTCAACTACAGGTTCTTCCTCAGCTACAACTTCTTCTACAACCTCTTCAACTACAGGTTCTTCCTCAGCTACAACTTCTTCTACGATAGGCTCGAGTTTTGTACCAAAAGAGTTTATGAGAGATTCGATTTTTTCTTCTAATTCTTGAGCTGTAAAAGGTAAACCTTCAACTTTATTGATTCCGACAGTATCGACAAGATAACGTGCACGTAAAAGTTTTGACAATTGGCCAGTGTTTAATTCAGGGACAATGATGTTTTTAAATTGACTCAAAACTTCAGCCGTGTTGTCTGGGAAAGGATTGATGTGTGTGAAGTGTGCACTTGCTACCTTTACACCTTTTGAATTGAGTCTGTTTACAGCTTGTGTGATACCACCAAAAGTTGATCCCCAACCCAAAATGAGAGTATCTGATGATATGTCTCCATTTATTTCAAGTGGGTCAATATCATTTGCTATATTTTCAATTTTCCATGCTCTCATATCTGTCATGTATTGGTGATTATCAGTGTCATAAGAAACATTTCCAGTTCCATCTTCTTTTTCTAATCCACCTACACGATGCTCTAATCCTGGTACTCCAGGAATAGCCCATGGTCGAGCATTAGTTTCGTAATCTCTAAAAAATGGTAAAAACCCATCTTCAGTGTTGTAAGTCGTGGTTAAATTTGTTCCCAATTCATCAAGGTTTTCAATCTCAGGTAGTTTCCATGGCTCAGAACCTGTAGCAACATAGTTGTCTGACAATAAAATAACGGGTGTCATATATTTAAGAGCAATACGTGTTGCCTCAAACGCTGCATAGAAAGCATGAGATGGGGATTTAGCTGCAACTACTGGTAAAGGAGCCTCTCCATGGCGTCCATACATTGCAAACATTAGATCAGACTGTTCTGGTTTTGTAGGTAGTCCCGTTGATGGCCCACCCCTTTGAACATTAACTACTACTAAAGGCAATTCTGCAGAAAGGGCTAAAGATATGGTTTCACTTTTTAGAGCAAGACCTGGTCCACTGGTTCCTGTAACTGCAAGCTTTCCTGTAAAGGAAGCACCTACTGCTGCTGCAGCAGCTGCAATTTCATCTTCAGCTTGGAAAGTCAACACATTGAAATTTTTGTGTTTTGATAACTCATGCAATATATCTGATGCAGGAGTAATAGGATAACTTCCGTAAAACAGATCGAGATTAGCTTTTTTAGCACCCGCAATAAGACCCCAACTTAAACCGATATTTCCATTTATATTTGTATACTCTCCAGCTGGTAATGAGGCCTTATCTACTTTATAAGTATGGTGAAATGCCTCAACTGTAATACCAAAGTTGTATCCAGTCTTGAGTGCTTTTATGTTTGCTTTTGCGACTTCTGGTAGATTTTTGAATTTCTCGTTTATCCAATTTTCAGTATCTTTTAGATCTCTGTTAAAAGTCCATGAAATTAAACCAAGAGCTATCATATTTTTAGAACGTAAAACTGCTCTTCCAGGTAAATCAAATTCCTCCAAAGCTTCCTTTGTTAGTTTTTCCATTGGGACTTGAAAAATTCTATATCCATCAAGTTCCTCAGATTCTCTAGGATCTATCCCATAACCTGCTTTTTTAATATTTTTTTCATCAAAAGCATCTTCGTTTAATATCAACATTCCGTTTGGTGTTAAATCTTGTAGGTGAGCTTTCAAAGCAGCAGGGTTCATAGCAACTAAAACATCAGGGGCATCTCCTGGTGTCAAAATATCAAAGTCAGCAATTTGAACTTGGAAGGAAGATACACCTGCAACTGTTCCTTGAGGAGCCCTAATTTCAGCAGGAAACGCTGGCAAAGTAGCAAGGTCGTTTCCAAATAAAGCAGAAGTGTCTGTGAATCTAGTACCAACTAATTGCATACCATCACCTGAATCACCAGCAAAACGAATGGTAACGGCTGGTATAGACTCAACAGTTTTATTTTCTATGCTTACTTCCTCTAAAGGTTCTTGTTCAACTACAGGTTCTTCAACTGGCTCTTCAACTTCAACTACAGGTTCTTCAACTGGCTCTTCAACTTCAACTATAGGTTCTTCAACTTCAGCTACAGGTTCCTCTTCAACTGGCTCTTCAACTTCAACTACAGGTTCTTCAACTTCAGCTACAGGTTCCTCAACTACTGGTTGAGCTTCTCCCTTGATTTCAGCTAAAGCTTGTTCAACAGAAATACCTAAATGTTTAGCTCTTGCCTCAGCAGACCTAATCAATAGATATTCAGGTACGTTTAAAGGTTTTTCTTCACTCATAATTTAACTTTACCTGCCTAGTTTAATGCACGCGGGGATAATGTTATTTCATTTTTCTGTGGTGAAACACAGTTTGAAACAGTTTCACCATCACAACATTCAGCTTGGTTCAAACCAAACATAGGACATTGATTGTTGATACAAGCTCCATGACCATGAAGATAGGTCATTTCTCTTTTACACCAGGTACAAACTAAATTATTCATAACTCTTAAACTTATGATAGGGCCAATAGAGATATCTTAATTTCCAACAATCCTCATTTTTAATTGGACCAATAGATGACGAATCACTAGAAGATTTTTCTCTATTATCTCCTAATACAAATAATTCATCTTCCTGCAATGTAATAGTTTCAAAAGAAGCTGACTTACCATTACCCCAACTATCGCTAATTGATTTTCCATCAACTTTTATCTCCCCATCTTCATTTGAAATAGTCTCACCTGGAAGTCCGATGACTCGTTTAATTATTTCAATATTTTTTGGAGCATATTCATAAATAACAATATCACCTCGATTTAATGGTTCTGCAACTTTTATAGCTAATACGTAATCGCCTTCATGTAATGATGGCTCCATACTTTCTTCTTTGATTTCATATGTTCTATATGTTCCATCTTTATTATTTTTTAGAAATAAATAGACAGCGATGATAAGAAGGTTTCTAATATTTAATATCCGTGTAATGCTTTTAATCATATAGTTTTTTTGTTATTAAAATTAATAGTAGATTATTAAAGGAGATTTATGAAGTTATTTAAACCAACAAGAGTAGCTCATGCTCATTGTGATTTGCCATGCGGTGTCTATGATCCTGCACAAGCAAGAATCAATGCAGAGTCAGTTGTAAATGCCTCCAAAAAATATCAAGAATCTGATGATGCTGCATTCAAACAACGATGCATCACCATTAAAGAAGATATGGCTGAAGAGGTTAAGAAAGATCTATGGGTATTGTGGACAGATTATTTCAAGCCAGAACACCTTGAAAAATTTCCAAATGTTCATGATCTTTTTTGGAATGCAACAAAGAAAGCTGGAGAAGCAAAGAAAACAGAAGATCCTGCTGTAGGCGAGGAACTTCTAGGTTTGATTAATGAAATAGATGAGGTATTTCAAGCTACAAAGAGCTAATCAAATTTTTTAAAAAGGTGTCCAATATTTTCTAAAGGGGCACCTTTTTTTATGTCGTTTACTGACCAATTATTATTTGTATTTTTTTCAATTGCATTTTTTACAACCTCAGATGTTGTCGGCATAAAAGGAGTAAATAATGATGCACATGCATCTATTGCTGTAAGTGATGTGTGTAGTATTGCTGTTGCTCTGGCGTTGTCCTCTTTTATTATCTTCCATGGTTCTGTTTCATTAAGATAAGCATTTATTTTATTTACATATCCCATAACTGACTGAAGTGATGATTTGAGTTCGACCTTTTCGATTAATTCACTTGTCTTTTCAAAACAAACACTAGCTTCATCAATTATTTTTTTATCAATTTCATTTAACTCAAAATCAAAGTCTAATTTTTCAAAATTATTTATATATTGTGAAAAAACTCTTTGAACTAAATTTCCCCATGCCGCCACAAGTTCTTCGTTATTTCGTCTAATCATTTCATCTTCAGAGATTTCAGAATCATTTTGCTCTGGCAGGATACTGGCTAGTGCGTATCTTAATGAATCTGGATTCCATTCATCAAGATAATCGTTCAAAGTTTTTCCAACACCCCTACTTGCAGATGCCTTTTCACCTTTAATCAATATGTACTGGTTTGCCGGAACATTTGTTGGTAGGTTCAAATCACCATATGCAAGTAACATGGCAGGCCATATTATTGCATGAAAAGGAACATTATCTTTTCCAACAAAATAATAAGACTCTGCATCCTCATTCATCCAAAAATCTTTCCATGCATCAGGTGTGCCATTGGTTATTGCCCATTCTTTAGCTGCAGATAAATAACCAATTACAGCTTCAAACCATACGTATATTTTTTTTCCATCACCTAATTCATTTTCTGGAATGTCGATTCCCCAGTCTAAATCTCTCGTTATAGCTCTATCTTGTAGACCTTCTTCAACAAATGATTTAGAAAAGTTTATAACGTGAGGTCTCCAACCTTCTTTGCTATTTAACCAATCAGAAAGTCTGTCATTTAGAGCACTTAACTTTAAAAAATAATGTTCAGTCTCTTTAAATTCTGCTTTGTTTCCAGATATTTTACTTATAGGATTTATTAACTCTTCTGGATCAAGAGTTTTACCACAGCTATCACATTGGTCACCTCTTGCTTCACTATAAGCAACAGGACAAGGACAAGTACCCTCTACATATCTATCAGGTAAAAACTTTTTTTCTTGTGGATCAAAAGCCTGGATACTTTTATTTTTTTCAATAAAGCCATTCTCTTTTATTTTTAAGAACATTTCCTGAGTAACTTCTTTATGATTATCAGTCATTGTTGTTGTATAGTTATCCCAAGAAATACGAAGTTTTTCCCAATACCCCAAAAATTCATTGTGATATTTATTGACTATATCTATTGGTTGAACACCTTCTGCATCAGCTCTTACAGTTATTGGGGTACCGTGAACGTCGCTTCCTGACACCATTAAAACATTGTTACCAACAGCTCTGTGGTACCTTGCAAAAATATCAGCAGGCAGATATGCTCCACCAATATGGCCTAGATGTCTTGACCCGCTTGCATATGGCCAAGCCACACAAACTAATACATTTTTTGACATAACACTTTAAGAATAGACTTTTAAATCACAAAGACTACATTTTTGTGAAACATTTATGAAACATTCCGGTAATAATCATTTAACTTTTAAGAGGTCTCTTAACATCTATATTTAATTAGGTTGTTACAAAAGGAGATTTAAAAAATGGAACTAGCAACTTATGTAGATAGCTTGTGGATCGTTGTTGCAGGTATATTAGTCATGTTCATGCAACCTGGCTTTATGCTTGTGGAGACCGGATTTACAAGATCTAAAAACTCAGTCAATATAGTTATGAAAAACTTTATGGACTTTTCAGTCGGTGCAATTACCTATTGGGCATTTGGATTTGCATTGGCATACGGTGGAACTACTCTTGGTGGATTTTTAGCCTATGGTAGTTTCTTTTTGGAAGGTGACTCAATTACCTACTTCTTCCAAGTAGTCTTTGCGGCAACTGCAGCAACAATTGTTTCTGGTGCAGTCGCAGAAAGAACAAAATTTAGCGCATACTTATTATTTCAACCATTTATATGTGGTGTAATTTATCCAATAGTTACCCACTGGGTCTGGAGTGGTCAAGGTTGGCTCGGTGACTTAGGTTTCATTGACTTTGCAGGTTCTGGTGTTGTACACATGGTTGGTGGCTTTGCAGCCCTAGCTGGTGTTCAAATTGTGGGTCCAAGAATTGGAAAATACGACGATAATGGAAACCCTCAAGTAATACCTGGAAGCTCAATGGTAGCTGGAGCACTTGGTGTATTTATCCTCTGGTTTGGATGGTATGGATTTAACGTTGGATCTGCTTTAGCAGCAGTAGATGTTGACCTTGCAGCAATTGCAGTAACAACTACTTTATCAGCTTCTGCAGGTTCTATAACTGCGATGTATACATCAATGATTTCGGGTAAACCAAATGTTGGTATGACCTTAAATGGTGCTCTAGCTGGTTTAGTTGGAATAACTGCTGGTTGTGCAAATGTAAACAACTTAGGTGCAGTTCTAATCGGTTTGGTTTCAGGTGTGTTAGTTGTGTACTCCATCAACTTCTTAGAGAAAAAAGGATTTGATGATGCTGTAGGTGCTGTCTCAGTTCATGGAATATGTGGTATCTGGGGTGTACTAGCTGTGGCAATTTTTGATACTACAGATGGTTTAGTCTATGGCGGAGGAGCCACATTGTTTCTGCCACAATTAATCGGTATTTTAGCAATTGGTGCTTGGGCATATGGAACATCTTTCCTTGTGTTTAAAGCTATTGATTCAACAGTTGGACTTAGAGTTACAGCTGAAGAAGAAATTGCTGGGTTGGATGCTACAGAGCACGGAACATCAGCATATGGAGATTTCATCACTAAAAAGTAACAAATAATTAAGAAAACCAGCTAAATTTAGGTCCCCCCCTAAAGATTTTTAAGGCTGGTTTTCTTATTTAAATAACCCTTTATTCATAGTAAAATTATCATACTAATGACATTTCATTTCGAAGAAAAAGATTCTTGTGGTGTAGGTTTTATTGCATCAAGAGGTATCCCAAGGACACATGGGATGACTTTAAAAATTCTAGAATGTCTTTCTAACCTCGACCATAGAGGTGCTAAGTTTGCGGATGGAACCGGAGATGGAGCCGGAGTACTTACAGAGATTCCTTTCGAATTAATTGAAGCTGAATTAGTTGAAAGAGGAATCACACTTGGAGAAAAAGAAAAATTAGGATTGATCTCTTGCTTTTTTGATCCAAAAAATATTACCGAGTCAATTGAGCTAATTGATAACAAGCTTGAAGAGTTTGACATTAAGCTACTCTATTGGAGAAAAGTTCCTACAGATAAAGAAATCCTTGGAACAATGGCAAAAAATTCAAAACCTGGAATTTATCAAGCTGTCATTTGTTCCACAAAAGAATATGAATACAGTTTCGAAAAATATCTTTATCTTTTCAGAAAATCACTAGAAACAGATCTTGAAAAAAATGAATTTCTCAACATTCATATCAATTCGTGTTCGAGTAAAACAGTAGTATATAAAGGTCTCTTTACAGCCACTCAGACAGCAGATTTTTATTGGGATTTAAGAAATCCTTTGTACAAAACAAGGTATGGAGTATTTCATCAAAGATTTTCTACCAATACAAGTTCAACATGGGATAAAGCACAACCTTTTAGAATGCTCGCACACAATGGTGAAATAAACACAATTAGAGCTAATTATTCCTGGATGAAAGCTAGAGAGGTGGATGCCTCTTCAAACATTTGGAAAGATGACATTGAGAAGTTAAAACCATTTGTTAATGAAAGCCTTTCAGATTCTGGACAACTTGATAATGCAATAGAGTTACTTGTTCAATCTGGAAGAAAACTCGCTCATGCTCAAGAGATGCTTATTCCTTCAGCATGGGAAAACAACCCGAGATTTTCAAAAGACCAGCAATCATATTATCAATACCATGCATTCTTATCAGAACCATGGGACGGTCCTGCAGCTATTGTTGCTACTGATGGAGACGATATTATTGCAGGGTTGGATAGAAGCGGATTGAGACCACTCAGATGGATGGTTTCAGATAGATATATTTTAGCTGCCTCAGAAGTAGGTATTTGTCCCTCAGTTGAAGCCGGTGCATATAAAACTGCTCAACTTGAGCCAGGACAAACAATTAGATATCGTATCAAAAATGATGAGTTATTAGACGAACAAGAAGTAATTGAAAAACTTGCTGAGAAAAACCCCTATAAAGAATGGGTAAATACAAAACCTTTAGTTGCTGATACCGAATTTAGTGATAAACCAGACGAGATTGAGCTAGATCTGCTCTCAGAATATTTCCAATACACACCAGAAGAGGAAAGATTAATTTTATTACCGATGATCCAAGGTGATATTCCAACAGGTTCAATGGGTAATGATTCTCCACTTGCAGTATTGAGTAAAAATAAACCAAGATTGAGTCGATATTTTCATCAAATGTTTGCTCAGGTAACGAATCCTCCAATTGATCCGATAAGAGAAAGATTTGTAATGTCAACTAAAACTTATCTTGGAAAGAGAGGATCAATATTAAAAGAGACATCTCAACAAGCAAATCTCATAACACTTGAATCACCAATTCTCAGTAAAGGAAGTTATGATCTTTTGGTTTCAAAAGAATTTTCAAAAGACAAATCAAAAGTTTTTGATATCAGCTTTGATAAAGCAAAATCTAATCTTGAAGGATTTCTTGATAAATTATGTGAGGACGTTTATGAGGCTGTAAAAAACAAAAAGTCTTTAATTATATTAAGTGATAGAGATGTAGTAAAAGGCAACAGTGTCGCCCCATCACTATTAGTGATTGGAAGAGTTCATCAACACTTGATTAACAAGGGTGTAAGACTAAAAGCATCACTGATAGTTGTATCTGGAGAGATAAGAGATGCACATGACTTATCGTGTCACATCGCATATGGAGCATCAGCTGTTTGGCCATATTTAGCCCTTGAAAAAGCAAGACTACTTTCAATTGACAATCCAGATTTAAATTTATCACCTGCACAGGCTCAAGAAAATTATAGAGACGCACTTAATAAAGGCCTGTTAAAGATAATGTCAAAAATGGGAATTTGTACAGTTTCTTCTTATCGAGGGTCTGAAATTTATGAAATTATAGGTCTCGATAAAGAAATGACAAATGATGCTTTCTCAAATTCTTATACCAGAACTGAAGGTTTGGGATATGACAAGATAAATGACAACTTACTCATTTTTGGAAATGAAGAACCTTTTGATCTTGAGATTGGTGGCTTCTATAAACATAAAAAGGGAAGTGAACCACATGTAACATCTCCAGTGACAGTCCTGAAATTACAAAAGGCGGTTAGATCTGGTGATAGAGAGGAATGGAACAAATATCTAGAATCGTTAGAAGACAGAGACAATGTTCAAATTCGTGATTTATTTACTCTCCCAGAAAATAATAAAATATTTAGCAATGAAAATGAAGACTCTTCACTAGAAGAAATATATCAAAAATTTACTGTTAGCTCAATGTCTCTAGGAGCACTGTCCGAAGAAGCACATCAAGCACTAGCAATTGCAATGAATCGCATAGGAGCTAAATCTGGTTCTGGTGAAGGTGGAGAAGACCCTGATAGATATGGAACAGAAAAAAATTCAAAGATCAAACAAATTGCGTCAGGAAGATTTGGTGTTACTCCTGATTATTTAGCATCTGCTGAAGAATTTCAAATTAAAATGGCTCAAGGTTCAAAACCAGGAGAGGGAGGACAGCTACCTGGATTTAAAGTAGATTCTCATATTGCAAAATTAAGGCATACTGTCGAAGGCGTGACATTAATTTCACCACCACCTCATCACGATATCTACTCAATTGAAGATTTAGCACAGTTAATCTACGATTTAAAAACATTTAATCCAAACAATCCTGTAAATGTAAAACTTGTTTCTGAGCCAGGTGTAGGTGTTATAGCAGTTGGAGTAGCAAAAGCTGGTGCAGATATTATTACAATTGCTGGTAGCGATGGTGGCACTGGAGCAAGTCCATGGACAAGTATTAAACATGCTGGTTCACCATGGGAACTTGGTTTAAGTGAAACCCATCAAGCTCTTGTAGAAAATAACATGAGAGATAAGGTCTTACTTGAAGTTGATGGTGGGCTCAGATCTCCCAAGGACATTATCATTGCCACACTACTTGGTGCTGACAGGTATGGATTTGGAACATTACCTCTATTAGCTTTAGGTTGTAAGATGGTCCGTCAATGTCATGAAAATACTTGCCCAGTTGGTATTGCAACACAGGATGAGAACCTAAGGGCTAAATTTACCGGTGCTCCCGAACAAGTAATGCAATTATTTAAATTTATAGCAGAGGATGTTAGGTCTTATCTTCAAATTTTTAATGTAGATTCACTAGATGATTTAATCGGCCATGCAGACTTACTGGGTCTTAAAGTAATGGATAATAACCTTCCAAAAAGCTTGCACAAGTTACTAAGAAATGCAGTGTCAGATAAAAAACATCCTGGCTTTATACGACATGATGAAGGCCGTTTATCTAGAAGACTCACATCAGAAATAATGAAAGGCTTGAGAAGTAAACAATCTACAATTATTCAGTATCCAGTATCAAATGAAGATAGAAGTATAGGTGCAAGAGTCTCAGGCGAAGTATCAATCAACAAATTAGGAGAAGTTCTAAAAGACAATCCAACACATATAAGTTTGTCTGGTGCAGCTGGCCAAAGCTTTGGAGCTTTTATACGGGATGGAATCAATCTTAAACTTATTGGTAGTGCCAATGATTATGTAGGAAAAGGAATGGGTGGAGGAAGCATAACTATTATTCCACAGGGTACTAAAAACAAGGGTGCTTACCATGCTGCGGGTAATGCAATCCTATATGGAGCTACAGGTGGGCAACTTTATATTTCAGGAAGAGTTGGTCAAAGATTTGGTGTTCGAAACAGTGGAGGAATAGCAGTAGTTGAGGGTTGCAGCGCACACGCCGCAGAGTATATGACAGGTGGAACATTAATCATTTTGGGTAGTGTAGGGTTTAATTTTGGTGCAGGAATGACTGGTGGAAAAGTAATAGTATTAAAAACACAAAAGAACTTTTCACAATACATATCAAAATCTGCACCAGAATCTCGAGAGATGAATGATATTGATCTACTTGAGTTGAGAGCTTTCTTAAATAAACACATTGAACAAACTGGATCTGAATTAGCTAAAGATATTCTTAAGAAAGAAAAAGATTGGTCAAAAATGTTTACTGTTTTTGGAGGGATAGCCAATGTTACCGAAAGCGACATAGACACTGCAAAAGCAAAAATTGAGGCCCTTGATTAATTAACTATTTCTTTATAGCAAATTAAGTTATACCATAAGAATATGAATACAAATTTATCAATGAATAACATGGTCGACTGGACAACAACATCAGATCTAGTTGGAAATGTGAAAGTTGACGAGGTTGGGGTGCTTGATAGAGTATCTTCTCTTGCTACACGTAGTATAAAAAGGGAGTCTAAATTAGATGCTTTAGAAAAAATAGTAAGCATGTGTGACCTAACAACATTAGAGGGTGAAGATACTGAAGGTAAAATTATCCAAATGTCATCAAAAGCTATGTCACCAGATCCAAATGATGACAATGTACCTAGTGCTGCTGCTGTATGTGTATACCCAGCGCTTGTATCGACAGCTAAAAAAATTGTAAAAGATTCAAATGTTAAAGTAGCATCTGTATCTTCTTATTTCCCCAGTGGCCAAGCTCCTATAGAATCAAAAATTTCAGATACTCAATTCGCGATTGATGAAGGTGCTGATGAAATTGATATTGTAATCAATAGAAAAGCTTTTTTTGAAGGAGATTACAAGAAAGTTTATGAAGAGATAAAGGCTCTAAAAGATGTTTGTGGAGAAATTCATCTAAAAACAATACTAGAAATTGGCGAGCTGAAAACATATGAAAACATTAAGAAAGCAAGTGTAATTGCTTTATGTGCAGGATCTGATTTTATAAAAACTTCAACCGGCAAAATATCTAATGGTTCATCAAGAGAAGCGTGCCTAATAATGGCAAGAACTGTTCGTGAGTTTGAATCCTACGGGTATGGCATGAGAGGTATAAAAGTTGCTGGTGGTATTAGAGACGCTAAAGATGCAATACGATACTTAGTAATTATTAATGAAGAGCTAGGTGGTTCTTGGCTTTCCTCAGATTATTTTAGGTTTGGCGCATCAAGCTTATTAGATGATGTTCTTAAACAAATAAAAAAACTAAAAACTAATGCTTATCAATCAAGTTATTATTTTCCAAGAGGGTAATTTATGAATAATTGGGAATACGCAGAATCAATTGAATCAGAAAAAATTGTAAAAATAGAAAAAAAATATGGTCACTTTATAAATGGTGAATTTGTATCACCAAATTCTAAAAAATATCTCGACACAATCTCTCCATCAAGTGAAGAAGTTTTATCCTCAATCTCAATTGGTAATGAAAAGGATGTAGATTTCGCGGTAAACGCGGCAAAAGAAGGTCTCAAACAATGGAGTAAAACCTCTCCATCAGAGAGATCAAAGTATTTGTTCAAGCTTGCAAGATTAATCCAAGAGAGATCCAGAGAGTTTGCAGTTCTGGAAAGTTTAGATGGTGGCAAGCCAATTAAAGAATCTAGAGATTTTGACCTTCCACAAGTTGCACAAAACTTTTTCTACTATGCAGGCTGGGCCGACAAGATTGATCTTGCATGGGGAAGTGAAATTTCAAAACCTTATGGAGTAGTAGGTCAAATTATTCCATGGAACTTTCCGTTATTGATGCTTTCTTGGAAAGTTGCTCCTGCCCTAGCAACGGGTAATACTGTAGTTTTAAAACCTGCTGAGACAACTCCGCTAACTGCTTTATTATTTGCTGAACTATGTGATGAAGTGGGTCTCCCTAAAGGTGTTTTTAATTTAATTACTGGTGATGGAACTACAGGTTCTGAATTAGTAAATCATAAAGATATAAAGAAAATTGCTTTTACTGGTTCGACAAGTGTTGGCAAGTACATTCAGAAATCATTAGCTGGAAGAGATGTTGGCCTTACCCTTGAGCTAGGTGGAAAGGCAGCCAATATTGTTTATAACGATGCAGCCTTAGATGAAGCAGTAGAAGGAGTAGTAAATGGAATCTTCTTTAATCAAGGACACGTGTGCTGTGCTGGAAGTAGATTATTAGTTCAAGAGGATATACATGATATATTTATCAATAAACTTGAAAAAAGAATGCAGACTTTAAGAGTTGGCAATCCTCTCGATAAGAACACTGATATTGGTGCAATTAATTCAAAAGATCAGCTTGATAAAATTACAAATCTGGTCAATGAGGGTGTTAGCGATGGTGGAGAGCTCTTTCAAATTGAATGTGAACTCCCTAAGAATGGTTTTTGGTTTAAACCAAGTTTATTTACTGGGGTTCAGGCAAATTATAAAATTGCTACAGAAGAAATATTTGGTCCAGTATTGACTACCTTAACCTTTCGAACTCCAGATGAAGCTGTTGAAATAGCAAACAATACAGAGTATGGATTATCTGCAGGGATTTGGACTGAAAAGGGATCAAAAATTTTATGGACTGCAGACAGGCTTGATGCTGGTGTTATTTGGGCAAACACATTTAACAAATTTGATCCTGCTTCTCCATTTGGTGGATATAAAGAATCTGGTTTTGGAAGAGAAGGTGGCAGACATGGTCTCCTTTCTTATTTGAAGGCATCATCATGACAGAAGTAAAGAAAACATATAAACATTACGTAGATGGGAAATTTGTGAGATCTGAGTCAGGTAAAGTGTATGCAATTGATCTTAAAAAAGAAAAATATGAGATCCCTCTTACTTCAAAGAAAGACTTAAGAGACGCTGTTACATCATCTAAAGCTGGATTTGCGAAATGGAATTCATTAACTATGTACAACAAATCACAGATAATTTATAGATTGTCTGAAATGATTGAAGGAAATAAAGAATCATATATTGCTTTATTAGAACAACACGGTTTAACAAAGAATGATTCGAAAAATGATGTTGAGGATGCTGTGAATACCATTATTTGGTACGCAGGAATTGTTGATAAATGGGAACAATTGACCGGTAATTTAAATCCAGTCGCAGGAGAGTATTTTAATATATCGCATCAAGAACCAATCGGAGTGACTTTCTCATTAAGCTCTGACGATATATCTTTGAATAGTTTAATTAAATCCTTTATGCCAGCAATGTCAGTTGGCTGTTCTGTTATATCATTTACTAACCAGAATGCAGTCTTGGCTTTAAAACTCTCAGAGGATATCAATAACTCAGATTTCCCATCAGGAAGTCTTAACATTTTAACGGGAAATTTTGAAAATATTGTAGAAGACGTTGGGGCTCATGTCGAAATAAGATTAGCTGCAATTTATTCAAATATTTCAAATGACCTATTAGAAACTTTAGATGTCAAAGGTTCTGATTCAGTAAAGAGAATAGTTAATTTGCCAAGTGATGAGGGCTTGGGTTCTATAATTCCATTTGTTGAGACAAAAACAGTATGGCACCCTAAGGGCCAATAAACTGTCACACTTGAGTCTTAATATAAAATCATTACTCATTAACCCTGTTTAAGCTGTCTTGGTTATCAAGGCAGCTTATTCATATAAGTTGTTATTATTACCAGATGACTGAAGAGAACTATGAAGATGTTCTAGCCAACAAGGGAATGCCTGTTCCAAATGTTTGGATTGAGCTTGAGGGTGAATTTGTAGAATTTGATAAAGAAAATGAATCTTTAAAATGTAAATTTCCAGTCAGAGAAAGATATTTTAATCCACTTCCAACAACTCTAGGTGGAATTATTGATTCTTGGATAGACATCACCATGGGACCACTAAGTGTTTTACTTGGTCAAAAATCTGTTTCTAGAAATTTTTCTATTAAATACATTAAACCAGTTGGGCCATCTACAAGCTATGTCACAGCTGTTGCTTGGAGAGAGAGTACTGATGGAAGAAATAGTGTATTTAAAGGTAAACTTTACTTAGACAATGGTGAACTAGCTGCAATTGCTGAATCAGAGCTTGTAGAAATTAAATAGACTGAGTTCTTGAATACAAAAAGGCTGAATAAAGAATTATTCCTATTCCCACAAATTGAATTGAATTAGTTATCTCATTTAAAAACTGATATCCAAAAAATATGGAAAATATTGGAATCATGTAAACAACAAACGAACTTGAAATACGTCCGACATTATTTAGTAATTTGTAATAACTTAAGAAAGCTATTCCTGTTCCGCCAATTCCTAATATCGTCATTGGAATTAGTGAAACTTCAAGAGTTGGAATTTTAAAAGTAGCGGTAAAACCAAACATCAACAAAGAAAGCAAAGATGCGTATCTCATAACTATTTTGATTACGATTAGTGAATCATATTTTTTAATTAAAGGCTCAACAAGGTTTACAGAAATACCATAAGATATAGACGCTATTAGGGCATAAATTGAACCAATACTGAAGGATAATTCATTTAAGCCATCTCCAAGAGTTATTAATCCCACTCCAATAAATCCAGAAAAAATATAAATAAGTTGAAGTCGGGTTACTTTTAGTTTGTAAAAAACAACAGCAATAAATGCCACGAAGATTGGAGTTGATCCGTTAATTAAACCAGCTAAAGAAGATGTTATAGTTTGTTCAGCAATCCCAAACATATAAAAAGGGAGTGCCATCCAGAAAAAAGAAATTATTAACATCCAAATATGATCACTCTTTTCAATTTTCTCATTTGTTCTAACAAAAATATTTATGAATATGGCACCAATTACAATTCGATAAATCGCAATATCAGATGGATTTAGTTCATCTAAAGAATATTTAATCATCAAAAAAGATGATCCCCAAATTGAGGAAGTAATTAAAGCCAAAGTTAAATTTTTAATTTGCACAAGATAACGAGACTAACATAGATTTGTTGTTATGGAGCCACCCCAACAGGGTAGTTGATTAGTGTCAGTGGTTCAGACTTACACAAAAGGCGGCTCCAATTTAAGTCTAGATGAAAGAATAATTAGATTATCTGGTCAGTAATTATTTCAATATTTTTTGAATAATTCTTTAAAAGATTAATAGGTAAGTCATTGTCATCGTTTACACTTTTAAGTATATTTTTCTTACTTTCTCCAGTTGCTAGAACATATATCTTTTCAATTTTTCCAAGTAAGTGAAAAGTTGATGTAACTCTCCACTTTGTTTTTATATTTACTTCATTTGCAACATAAAGTGAATCATTATTTTCAAGGGATTTCGTACCGGGAAATAGGGACGCTATGTGTCCATCTTCACCCATACCAAGAATTGCTACATCGAATATCTGGATTGTGCTTTTTAATTTATCTTCATATTTTTTCGCATCACTTTCAGGAGAGGAGCTTGTAAATTCAAATTTTAAAATATTTGCGTCAGTTCTTTCAAAATATTCATTAATCATTCTCTGGTTTGAAAGGTCGTTATCTTCTTCAATCCATCTGTCATCGATTGTCCAAAGATAGGTTTTTGAGAGGTCATCAAACTTTTCTGCCATCATTGAATAAGTTAATTTAGGAGTGTTTCCACCAGAAAGTCCAATTGAAAAATCTCTATTTGAATTAACTAATAAGTTTCTTATCTCTTCTACAAGATAACTGGACGCACTCTCATGGTTGTCTTCATGATGAATATTTATATCATGTGTCATAAAAAAATTGTTACACTTTAAACTTCAAGTAGTATCAATGATAGTGGAAAAACATATTTCGATTGAAGGTAACCACAAATTAAGTGGTGAGATAAATGTAAAAGGCGCTAAAAATGCCGTATTAAAAGAAATGATCCTTCCCATACTTGCAGAAGGAAAATATCTTCTTAAAAACGTACCTTTGATTGACGACGTTGAATACATGCAGGACGTTTTAAAAGTTTTAGGTATAAATAGTAATTTTAAAAATGATTCTTTAGAGATAGTTTCACCTTCAACAATTGGTGTAGATGCTCCATATGAGATAGTCCAAAAAATGAGGGCCTCAATAATCATTCTTGGCCCCTTGTTAGCTCGTTGTGGTGAAGCGAGAATCGCATTTCCAGGTGGAGATCAATTAGGACCAAGACCTGTACAAATGCATCTAGATGCATTAGAAAAAATGGGTGCAAATTTTGAACTTGATCATGGAGTTTTAATTGGTAAAACAGATGGCCTTAATGGTGTTGAGATAAACCTTCCTTATGCCTCAGTTGGAGCTACTGAGAATACTTTACTAGCAGCAGTATTAGCTAAAGGGAGAACAGTCATTGAAAATGCTGCAAGAGAACCTGAAATAGTTGATATTGTCAATATGCTTTTAAAGATGGGTGCCAATATAAGCGGTGCTGGTACAAGCGAAATTATTGTTGAAGGTGTAGACAAACTGAACCCAACAGACCATGAAATTATTGGCGATAGAATTGCTGCAGGAACTTTTTTAGCTGCAATATTGTCAACGAAGGGTTCAGGGAAAGTAAATGGTATTAACCCAGAGCATTTGCCTATGGAGTTAAAAAAATTCGGTGAAATGGGTGCAATAATTGATAGCACTGAAACTTCTATTAATATTGAATATCGAGATAATCTTCAATCAATAGAACTTTCAACTTTACCATTTCCTGGTATAGCTACGGATCTTCAACCAATATTTGGCTCAGCTTTATTGTTAGCTGAAGGAACATCAATATTGACTGAGAATGTTTATGATCAACGTTTTCAATGGATACCAGAAGTCCAAAGGATGGGAGCAAATATTCAGACCGGATGGCAACATGCAATGATAAAGGGCGTGAAAACTTTATCCGGCGCTCCTGTACATGCAACAGATATTAGAACAGGAGCTAGCTTAGTCATTGCAGCTTTACAAGCTGATGGTCTGTCAACAATTACCGGAATAGATCATATTAACAGAGGATACGAAGATATCGTCGCTTCATTAACCTCATTAGGGTCGACTATAGAATATAATGATAAACATGGATGATAAAGGTATAAATTTTCCAACATTTAAAGAGAGACCTGAAAAGGTAGATATTGATATGGATATCCTTAATGACACAATCGAATATATTCGCCCTGCAGTTCAGGCAGATGGTGGAGATATAAAATTATCGTCAGTTGAGGATGGTGTTGTAAATATAGAAATGTTGGGAGCTTGTCAAGGATGCCCATTATCCATAGCTACTCTAAAAAGTGGTATTGAGAGAATTCTTATTGATAAGGTACCTGGAGTAGAGCAAGTTATTGCTACCTAAACTAGTTATTGTCCAGACAACAACTTACTGTAAAAATTTATTCCGATCAATTGACCATTAACAATCAATGGCTCAATCTGATATTCAATTTGATTTCTTGTAGTTGTTTGACCATATTCAGATGGTACAGAAACATCTTCATAGAGCCCGAGCTCAGCTAGAACAGACTCTCGCTCTTCTTTAGTTAAATCACTATCTGAAATACTTAGAATCATTAAAAAGAACAATTTTGTTTGTTGTGAAGTAATTTCATCATTTGAAGCGGGAGCAAAAAACTCTAAAGATTGAACCGCGTTGTAATCAATATTTAAATTAAGAACAAATACATTTTCTTTCGATGTAATTTTTCCAAATTGATAAACAAGTGTTTGCTCAGCTTCACTTGCCCAACTTACATTATTAGGATTAATCGAAAAAAACAATATCGTATCTTCATCGTTTGAGATAGAGTTAATTAATTTATTCCAATTAGATATGAATTCTTCCGGAGGTTCTCCTAATCCATTTGACCACGCTATCTCATTATTTATAGGAATTGTTTCAGTAGTTTCTTGATCAAAATCGGATTCTTGTTCTTCAATTGTCTCTTCGTTTGCACACCCAATAAAAACTAGAATAAAAAAAATTAAATAAATTGTTTTATTCATTTTTCAATTTCCTTTTTTAAATTTTTTAGATTTTCTTTCCATATTAATTTTATAACTGGTTTTCCAAATATTTCTCCAATAGGTCCACCAAAATAAAAAGGAAATTTTAATGTTTCTATCCATTTAAACTTTGTTGTATTTTCATCTACTTTTTCGAATTGCATCTCACCTTTCCCAGTCACTATCCCTATATGATCAACGCCAATGGATTTTTTCTCTTCCCATTTAGTGAATGTCATGAAGTCGTTTAACTTAATTGGTCCAATTTTTGTTAGTACTTTAATTTTTGTTCCAACACCAGATTTATTTTCGGTTTGAAAATCAATATTTACTGCATCTTTCATCCAATTTGAGTGATTTTCAATCTTTGAAACTTCGTTCCATACATCATCTAATGGAGCATTTATTACAGTTTCTACTTTTATTGTTTTACTCATAGTGTGTTTTACAATAATAGTTCCTCACTAAAATAATTGAGTATGAAAAATCAAGACTATTTATATTTAGATCATGCCGCATCAACTCCGATGCGTAAATCGGCAATGGACAAATATATAGAAGCAGAAAGCTTTGGTTTTGCAAATTCTTCAGGGGGACATAAACTTTCTAGAAATTCAAAGAATTTATTAGAAGATTCTCGAGAAGTAATTTCTGAATTATTCAATTCTGCTCCTGGTGAAATCATATTTACAAGTGGCGGAACTGAAGCAGACAACTGGACGATTAAGTCATTATTTGATTCAAAAATTACAAATAGTAATCTTGTTACTTCAAATATAGAACATGAGGCAGTTCTAGCTTCAGCAGAATGGGTATCCTCAAATGGTTTTCAAACTAAATATGCTAAATCTGATGAGAATGGGTTTGTAACTAAGGATGAATTTATAAATCAAATTGATGATGAGACCATAGTTGCATCGTTAATGTGGGGAAACAATGAAACAGGAGTGATTCAACCAATAAAAGATATTTCTAAAGAATTAAAATCTACCAATTCATCAACCCTTTTTCATTCAGATGTTGTTCAAGGCATTATCTCAGACAATGTAGATTTTCATAAAAATGGCATTGAAAGTGCAGCAATATCTGCTCACAAAATTGGAGGCCCAAAAGGTGTTGGTGCAATGTTTATTAATAGTAAATATAAATTACCCAGCTTTTTACATGGTGGAAAACAAGAACTTGAGAGAAGGGCAGGGACAGTAGATGTTCCTGGTATAGCAGCATTTGCGACAGCACTGCAAGAACAACAGACAAGATTTGATGAAGAAGTTGGTTTGATGAACAATGAAAGGCTAATTTTTGAAGATAAACTTAAGAATTCATTAAATGTACAAATCATAGGAGAGTCAATGAATAGACTTCCGCATATAAGCAATATACAGTTTAAGGATATTAATTCTGAAGTGCTTTTAATTCAATTAGATCTAAATGGACTTGGAGTTTCAAGAGGTTCTGCTTGTGCAAGTGGTGCACAAAAACCATCTCACGTGCTAGAGGCTATGAATGTAGACTCTAAATTTATAAATAATCATTTGAGGTTTAGTTTTGGATGGACAACGCAAGCTGGTGATGGAAACAAAGCTGCAGAGATAGTCATAAAATCTGTAAAGGAAATAAATTGAGGATTTTAGTCGCAATGAGTGGCGGTGTTGATTCGTCAGTAGTCGCAGCGTTATTAAAAGAACAAGGCCATGAAGTTATAGGTGTAACTATGAAATTATGGGAGGGACCAAATGGAGAAATGCCAGAAACTGGTTGCTGTACTGCTTCAGACAGCGAGGATGCAAGAAAAGTCGCCTCTAAGCTAGATATACCTTATTATGTACTCGATTACACAGAATCTTTTTCAAAAAATGTAGTTGATAATTTTACACAAATGTATGCACAAGGCCTTACGCCAAATCCATGTGTTGAATGTAATAGATCTGTTAAATTTGATCATTTCATTAATCAAGCAAAAAAATTAAATTGTGAAAAAGTTGCTACAGGACATTATGCGAAAATAATTAAAAACAATGATAAATACGAACTACATAAAGCAGACTATGTTGATAAAGATCAATCTTATGTTCTCCATATGTTGAAATCATCTGATCTAGAGAACATAACATTTCCGCTTGGTGAAATAAGTAAACCTGATGTTAGGCAAATTGCGGCAAGAATTGGATTAAAAACAGCCTTTAAAAAAGATAGTCAGGATATTTGTTTTGTAGGAAAAAAAGATTATCGATCATTTGTTGAAAAAAGAATAGATTTAACATCCCCTGGTGAGATTTTTGATACTGAGGGAAACAAGGTCGGTGACCATAATGGAATACATGAATTTACAGTTGGACAGAGAAAAGGACTACCAGGGGGATACGGTACACCTAGATATGTTACAAAAATTAATGTACAAAATAAAAATGTAACTATTGGAGAAAAAAATGATCTTTTAATTAGTTCATTTATTGTTGAAGAGTTGTCATGTGTAAATGATCTTGAATACTCAAATCTTACAATACAAACAAGGTATAACTCTGAAGATCTACCTTGTGAAATTAAAAAGTTATCAGATACAAAAGTTTTAGTACAGCTAAAAGAACCAGCATTTGGTGTTGCCCCTGGCCAATTTGGTGTTATTTACAATGGTACAAAAGTTGTTTGTGGTGGAAGAATAAGCCCTAAAGTTTTGGAGAATGTGGGATGAACAAAAAAGATGTTCGAGAAATTATTGACAAGTTAACAAATGCTGAACATGCATATTATGTACTAAATGACCCAATCATGTCAGATGGAGAATACGATAAGTTATTTAATTCTTTGAAATTAATCGAACAAGATCATCCTGAATTATTAATGGAAGATTCCCCAACTCAAAGAGTAACTGAAACTCCAAGCTCTGCATTTGAATCAATAGAGCACCAAAGAAGAATGTATAGCTTAGATAATATTGAAAATAGTGAGGATTTAGAAAAATGGTTTGAGAGACTGCAAAAAATAACAGACACGACAATTTTTCCAATTACAGTTGAACCAAAAATTGATGGTTTAGCTATTTCTTTAATTTACGAAGATGGCCTTTTAAAAAGAGGACTTACAAGAGGAGATGGTATTGTTGGTGAAGATGTCACCCACAATGTTAAAACAATTAGAAACATTCCTTTACGATTAAAAAAAGAGATTAAAGGAACTATTGAGGTTCGGGGGGAAGTATATATGCCTACTGATAGTTTCAAAAAACTTAATAAGCAAAGACAAAAAGACTTAATCATTCTTGAAAAATTAAAAACTAAAGAAAAAGATCAGCTCACTCAAGATGAAAAAAATACCTTATCAAGAATTAGAAAAGAAGGAACAAATATATTTATTAATTCTAGAAATGCAGCTGCAGGTTCACTTAGACAAAAAGATGCATCAACTACAGCGCAGAGAGATTTGAGGTTACTAGCATATCAATTAATAAATTACGATACTTCTATACAGAACAAATTACATTCTAAAAACAATGTACTCATGGGTGAGCTTGGGTTTGAAACCAATATGATAAACAAATCGAATACGCAAGAAGAGCTTGAGAACTTTATTGATATTATCAAAAACTCAAGAACAACATACTCTTATCAAATCGATGGAGCTGTTTTAAAAGTTGACTCTTTACAAACCCAAGATGAACTTGGTTTCACTTCAAAAGCCCCAAGATGGGCGGTCGCGTTCAAGTTTCCCTCTGAAGAACAGACAACAAAATTAAAAGATATTAAATTACAAACTGGAAGAACAGGTGCGATCACCCCTGTCGCAGTTTTAGAGCCAATAAATGTTGGAGGAGCAACAGTATCTTCAGCCACACTTCATAATCCTGATGAGATTCGAAGAAAAGATCTTAGAATTAATGACTATGTAATTGTAAGAAGAGCTGGAGATGTCATACCAGAAGTTGTTTCATCCATTAAAGAAAGAAGAGATGGAACCGAAAAAATTTGGCATCTTCCTACTAGTTGCCCTTGTGGAGATTCAACTATTGAATTTAATGAAGAAGAAAAAGTACCTCGTTGTAAGGAAAAATTGTCATGTAACCTTGCTAAAAAAGAGGCGCTGATATTTTTTGGTTCAAAATCTGGTCTTGAGATAGAGGGATTAGGTAGGGAAACGATAGATATACTTTTGGCAGAAGGGCTTATAGAAGATATAAGTGATATCTATAATTTAGAATATAATGACCTCATTAAATTACCACAATGGGAAGAGAAAAAAACAAATAATTTGTTATCAGCAATAGCTTCCTCAACCAATGCACCTCAAGATAAGCTACTTACATCTCTTGGTATTAGATTTATAGGTAAGAGAACAGCTCAATTACTAATCCAAAATTTTAATTCGATTGACGGAGTATTTAGTGCTAATAAATCCAGTATTGAGAATATACACGGTATTTCAAGAAGTGTTTCAGAATCTCTATCTGAATGGAAGTCAGAAAAGCAAAATATGAGATTAATAGAGAACCTAAAAAAAAGTGGTTTTAATTTTAAAAAAACTCAGAATGAGACAAAAAGTTACTTGTCTGGAAGTACATTCGTAATTACTGGTACTCTTGAGGAATTTACAAGACAGGAAGTAACTCGGCTGATTGAAGAACTTGGAGGTACAGTTACAACTTCTATTTCGAAAAATACAAACTATCTGATACATGGTTCAAGCCCAGGATCTAAGTATGAAAAAGCTCTATCACTTCAAATTAAGATGTTGAATGAAGATAAGTTCAAATCTTTAATTAATAAGTATAAAAAATCCAACTAAACTCGCCAACATCTGGGAGTCCAGTTGTTTTTGACCACTGAACTACAACAGTATGTTTTCCAGCTAACCATGTCTCAAAAGATTTGTTCGGACCAGGTCTCCATGTTGCGAGTCCAATTGCATCTTGAAAAAGAATTTCATTACTTGGGATAATGTAATTATCAACAATCAAGACAATTTCATATCCAACGGGAACATCAACAATAATACTTGACTGTTGTGGCACTTGATCGTTTGGAAGTGGATAAATATCTTCAATAACTTGAGGTAACTCCACAATTTCTGAATTATTTCTAGAAAATGAGACTCCCCACCATATAACAAAAATTAATAAGCCAGTTAATAAAAGAATAATAAATCTGTAAGTGTTTTTACTCATACATTAAAATACTATCTAATAACTAAAAAGAGACCAATATGAATATTGAAAAATTAAAAGAAAACATTGAAAACATTGATGCTGATAACATCTCTAGCGAAGATATATCTTCAATCAGACAGACTATTGATGCATTAGATAATGGCAAGATAAGAGTTGCAGAACAACTTGACGGCGACTGGCTGGTCAATGAATGGGTAAAAAAATCAATACTATATTATTTCACAATAGAAAATTTGAAAGTCATTTCATCAGGCGATGTTACTTATTTTGATAAATTAGAACCAAAAAAAAATTATGAAGATTTAAAAATTAGAGTAGTACCCCCTGGAGTCGTAAGGTATGGAGCTTTTTGTGAGCCTGGAGTAGTTGTTATGCCTGGTTTCGTAAATATTGGAGCTTATGTTGGTTCTGGAACAATGGTTGATACTTGGGCAACAGTTGGATCATGTGCTCAAATTGGAAAAAATGTTCATTTATCTGGAGGAGTAGGAATTGGAGGAGTCTTAGAACCACCTTCAGCAATGCCAGTAATTATCGAGGATGGTGCTTTTATTGGATCAAGGGCAATAATTGTTGAGGGTGTAAGAATTGGTAAAGGAGCTGTTATAGGCGCAAATGTTACGATAACTTCTTCCACTCCCGTGATTGATGTTTCTGGTGAAAACCCTATTGAGCACAAAGGAATTGTCCCTGAAAACTCTGTTGTAATTCCTGGTACCAGACCAAAGAAATTTCCAAGTGGTGAATTTGAAGTTCAATGTGCACTAATTATTGGACAGAGAAAAGAATCAACGAACGAGAAAACCTCATTAAATGAGGCACTCAGAACATTTGGAGTTGACGTTTGAATCTAAACGAATTGACCCAAAGATTAATAGATATTGAATCAGTAACTGGTGATGAACAGGAATTAATCAATTTTATTGAAAGTTTTCTTCTGGATTCTGGATATAAAGGAAATATATTTAAAGATGAAGGGGGTTTGATTGTTAATACTCCTGATTCAAATCCCAAAATAGCATTAGTTGGACATCTAGATACTGTTCCTATACATGAAAGTCAAAAAAATTATTCCGATGAAGAAAATATTTATGGTCGGGGAGCCGTTGATATGAAGGCTGGAGTTGCAGTCATGATTCAGACCATACTTGATGAGAGGGACAATGTAGTTGGTGTTTTTTATACAGGCGAAGAAGGAGCTCCAGAACAAAATGGACTTAACAATCTAATGAGTAAATTGAAGGAAGATTTTTCTATTGAATTAGCAATTGTTATGGAGCCAAGTAGTTTAGAGTGTCAACTAGGTTGCAATGGAACACTTAACGCAACATTAGTCATTCCTGGTGTTTCAAGCCACTCTGCAAGACCTTGGATGGGAGAGAATCCATTTTTTAAACTTAAAGAATTGAGTGAATTTTTATTAAAGAATGAAATAAAAGATTATGAAATTGATGGTTTAATTTATAAACAGGTAATAACTGTAACGAGAATAAATGGTGGGGTGGCAAATAATGTAACGCCACCTGACATCACTCTTAATGTAAATTTTAGGTTTGTCCCTTCTTTCTCCGCTGAGGATGCAGAAAAATATATTACTGATGAGTTACAAAAGTTTGGAAATGTTAGTGTAAAAGATATATCCGTTGGAGCGTTACCAAATAAAAATCTAGATATAATCAATGAATTTATAAACTCTACGGGTTTAAAGGTTACTCCAAAACAAGGATGGACAGACGTGGCAAGGTTTACAAATCATGGCATTCCAGCATTAAATTTCGGGCCAGGCGATCCATTACTGGCTCATACTTCAGATGAATTTGTTATTAAAAATGAAATATTAGAATCTTATGAGATATTAAATAAGTTTCTTGAGAGTGTTACATGAGTGAAAAATTTAACATTGATGATGTATCAAATCTAGCCTCTATAGAGCTTAGTCAAGATGAAAAAACCAAACTTCAAAAGGATTTACAAATCATTCTTGAACATGTTGACGCATTAAAAAATGTTGATATTAAAGATGAAAAAATTGATATTCATCCTTTAAGCAAGGTCCTTGAGCTTAGAAAAGATGAATCAAAAGAATCGTTGAAACACGAGGACGCAATGATGAACTCTCCTGAAACAAAAGATGGTCACTTTGTTGTACCACCATCCATAGAATAAATAGACATGACAGATAATTTACCATCAATTTCCAAGATCAATGAATTGTTTCATAATAAAGAAATGAAACCATCTGAATTATTTGAGCAGGTATATGAAACTGCAACTTATACCGAATCTGTTCTTCATGCACATCTAGAATTATTTTATGATGAGGGTCTTAAACTATCTAAAGAGTCAGACAAGCGATATTCAAAAAATGATAGTTTGGGGCTTCTTGATGGAATTCCAATTGCAATAAAAGACAATATAAATGTTTATGGATATAAGACAACATGTTCATCAAAAATACTTTCAAACTATGTTTCACCATATGATGCAACGGTTGTTTCAAGTCTAAAAAAAGCAGGAACAATTTTTACGGGGAAAACGAATCTTGATGAATTTGCAATGGGCTCCTCAACAGAAAATTCTGCCTATGGTCCTACAAAAAACCCTTGGAATCCTGATTTTGTACCTGGCGGATCGTCTGGTGGTTCGGCTGCAGTAGTCTCTGCAGGGTCAGCTGTAGCATCATTAGGAAGTGATACAGGAGGATCAATAAGACAACCTGCTTCATTTTGTGGAGTGGTTGGGTTCAAGCCAACGTATGGAACAGTTTCAAGATATGGCTTGATAGCATTTGCATCTTCTCTAGATCAAATTGGTCCAATTACAAATACAGTGGATGACACACGAATTATATTTAATGAAATTCAAGGATATGACAGTAAGGACGCAACATCGATAACTCCTGAATATACAAAACTAGAAAATAAAAAAATAAAAGTCGGTATTTTAAAGGAACTTATGCAAAAAGGAGTCTCACACGAGTCTCAAAATGAAGTTAACAAAGTAGTCAGTCTACTAAAAGATAAAGGGCATGATGTGATTGAAATTTCTTTACCTCTTACTGAAATGGCGTTGTCAGTTTATTATCTTATTGCTCCTGCGGAATGTTCTGCAAATTTATCAAGATTTGATGGAGTGAGATATGGCATTAGAGAAGAGGCATCGACAAGTTATGAAATGATGAATAAAACACGCTCAGTTGGATTTGGTGAAGAAGTTAAAAAAAGAATTTTATTGGGAACCTATGCTTTATCCGCTGGATATTTTGATGAATATTATGGTAGAGCTTTAAAAGTAAGATCAAAAATTATTTCAGATTTTAAAACTGCATTCGACAAAGTTGACTTTATTTTATCACCAACGACACCTACACCGGCATTTGGCTTTGGTGAAAAAACAAAGAATCCACTTGAGATGTATTTATCTGATTTATGTACAATTCCAGCCAATCTTGCAGGCCTACCAGCTATAAGCATACCAACCGGGTTATCGGAAAATAACTTACCCTTATCAGTACAGATAATGGGTAAGCCGTGCTCAGATTATTCCCTTATTGATTTAGCAGAATCCATTGAGGATATGGTTGAATTTAATTTTTCTCCAAATCTATTAAAGGAAAATAATGAATCTTAAAGCAACCATCGGAATGGAAACTCACGTTGAACTAGATACAAAATCAAAAATGTTCTGTTCCTGCGAAGTAGTTGAAACTGATGAACCTAATATTAGCGTTTGTCCAACATGCTTAGGTCTTCCAGGTGCTTTACCAGTACCAAATAAAACAGCTATCGAATATATAGTCATGCTTTCTTTAGGTGCAAATTGCAAAATAACTAATGAAGGTATGTTTCACAGAAAAAATTATTTTTATCCTGACTTGCCAAAAAATTATCAAATTTCTCAATTTGATTTTCCTGTAGGCGTTAATGGGTCTTTAGAAATTGTTTTAGATGAGAAACTTCATTCAGTTGAAATTGAAAGAGTACATATGGAAGAAGATACCGGAAAAAGTGTTCATATTGGTTCAGGCAGAATTGATTCTGCAACCAGTACACTTTTAGATTTCAATAGATCAGGCATTCCATTAGTAGAGGTTGTAACTAAGCCAGTTATCTCAACTTCAAAAATGGCCGTTGCTTATATTGAAGAATTACGACAAATAGTCATCGATCTTGGAATTTCAAAAGGAAAATTAGAAAAAGGAAATTTAAGATTTGATGCAAATATATCTGTAGCAAATGAAGATTCAGATGAACTTGGAACTAAGGTAGAAATTAAAAATATGAATTCATTGAAGTCATTAGAAAAAGCAATAGATTATGAAATTATGAGACAGTCCAAACAAATTGAAAAAGGTGATTCTGTAATTCAGGAAACTAGGCATTGGGATGAAAATAAACAGGTCACTATATCAATGCGAACAAAAGAGGGAAGTGCTGATTATAGATATTTTTCAGATCCAGATTTACCAAATATGATTATTGATGAAGAATTTATTAATAATTCAAAAAAGCATATTAAAAACTTACCTACAAATAAAAGAAAAACTTTAAAAGAATCCGGATTATCTTTATCAGATTCAAACTATCTAGATAAAGGTGAAAAGTGGTTATACGATCTTTATTTGTCTACCGTTAAAAATACCAAAGATAGCAAATCAACATTTAATTTCCTTACAGGGGAACTACAGGGGCAAATGAGAAAAGCAGAAATTGATGAGTTACCTGATTGGGTTGATTCAGAAAAAATTTCTAATTTAATAAATCTGTTTGAAACTAATGAGGTTTCTTTTACATCAGCAAAAGATATTCTTGCGAAATTGTTAGGTGAGGATATTGATCCTAAATCTTATGCAACCGATAACAACCTTATCCAATCTTCAGATGATGAGGAAATAAAAACACTTGTGATTTCAGTAATTAAAGAAAATGAAGATATTGTTGAAAGATTAGAAGACCCCGAAGACAAACTTGTTGGTTTTTTAGTAGGTCAAGTAATGAAAAGCTCGGAGAATAAGGTTAATCCTGGAACTGTAAAAGATATTTTACTTAAAGAGTTATTTGGATAATTTGATTTACAATCATAGCTGAAATTAATCCCATAAACCCAGCCCCAAGATCATCGTAGAGAACTCCTAATTTCCCTGGAAGCTGCTCTAATTCTCCTACAAAAGATGGTTGCTTAAGAATATCACTTAATCTAAAAACTAGAAAACCAGACAATAAGGGTAACAATTCAGCCCCAGAACCTATTGTTACAAGACTCATTCCACAAATCTCATCTAGCGTAATCCAGCTTGGATCTGAGGATGCATCATCATCATCGACAGTTACAAAATATAAAATAATTAAAACAATAAATAATATGAATAAGTTAAGAGTGTTCCAAATCCCAAACAGACTATTACCGAAGTAGATTTCAAATATTAATAATAAAGAGGCAAAAGTGCCTCCGCCTTTTTTATTTTTAAAAAATGCCTCCCAAAAAAGGCCAACTCCAAATCCTGAAGCAATAAATCGTTTCACAATTTGAATAATAGTATTTTTCTTGGATAGACCTTTTAAAAGGTGTAGTATTTATTTACTGTGGAAAAATCCGAATTTATATGGTTTGATGGTGAATTTGTTGACTGGGACAGTGCTCAGATAAATGTAATGACACACACTCTGCATTATGGGACTGGTGTGTTTGAAGGTATAAGAGCAAGAAATACAGAAAAAGGTGTCTCAATTTTTAGACTTAATGACCATGTTGATAGATTATTTGCTTCAGCTGATTCATATAATTTAAAAATTCCGTACACTAAAGAAGTTATCTTCGAAGCAATAAAAGATGTTGTAAGCAAAAACAAGCTCGAATCGGCATACATCAGACCTTTAGTTTTTTTTGGTGAAGGAGAAATGGGACTTCTTCCAAAAGATGTTCCTGTAAGGGTTTCAATAGCAGCGTGGTACTGGGGATCTTATTTAGGAGACGAGGCAGTCAACCAGGGTGTCAACGTTTGTATTTCAAGATGGAGAAGAATTAGTCCGACGAGTTTTATACCTTTAGCTAAAGGTGTAGGAGGCTACATGAACTCCACATTAGCCAAGATTGATGCTGTTGAGAATGGTTATGATGACGCAATAATGTTGGGTGATGATGGAACAGTTGCTGAGGGCAGTGGACAAAATATTTTTATTGTTAAAGATAATAATATTTTCACACCTCCAAATTCCACAGGTGCCCTAAATGGAATTACCAGAAGAACAGTAATTGAGATTGCTGAACAGAAAAATATACCAATTGAAGAAAAAAACCTTACTGTTGAAGATCTTAAAACTGCAGATGAGGTGTTTTTTACCGGAACTGCAACGGGTGTTATTGGAGTAGTAAGTATTGATAAAGATGATATATCTGATGGGCTGGTTGGAAAAATTACTTCAGACATAATTGATTCATATGAAGATGTGGTTAATGCAAAGAATGATAATTTTAAATCATATATAACATTGATTTAATGCCTCAAGAACCAAATATCAATTTAGATAAAATTAAAAGAATAAACGACCCGGTAATGCCTGTCCCGAGGAAAAACTCTAAAAGACATGCAGAAAATCTTGATCCAAATGACAAAGAAGTTTTTGGAAGTACTGGACCAGACAGTGGTTTTGCATTAAAAATAGTGAACAAGTACAAAACTTTATGGGGTAACCATCCAAGAAATAAATTAGTTTCATCGATTGTTACAAATCTTATGATTAATAGAGCAGCTCATTTTGGTAGAGCTCCAACAGTATATGATCTTCACCATATATTGGGTATATTAAGAATATCTGAAAATAGCCTTGGTGATCTATCTGAAGAATTATTAATTAAATGCTCTAAGGAAAAAAATAAAGGCACACACCTTTTATCAATTTTTAATTTTTACTAAACACTCTATTTTTCTAATGCCTTAATATTGTTTAAAGTATGAAAATTGTAAGAGCAAAATATCAAAATGAAATCTTTTATGGAGAGCTAATTGAGGACAAAGTTGTTCGTTACAAGGGATCACCTCTAGTTGTCTGGGAAAGTACAGAAGAAATCTATCAACTTGATGAAATTGAATTATTAGCACCAGTCTTACCATCAAAAGTTGTTGCAGTAGCAAAAAACTATGCAAAACATGCTGAGGAAATGGGATTGCCTGGATATGAGTATCAGGCAGATAATCCAGTATTTTTTATTAAACCTTCAACCTCAGTAATTGGCACTGGTCAGAATATAATATATCCAAAAATAGGTCAACATGTTGATCATGAAGCAGAACTAGCACTAGTGATTTCAAAAGTCAGTAAAAATATTTCTAGAGAAAATTGGACGGAACATGTCCTTGGATTAACTGCAGCTAATGATTTATCAGAAAGAGTACTACAAGGCAAAACAGGTCACTTTACAAGAGCAAAGGGTTTTGACACATTTTGTCCTTTAGGACCATTTATCCAAACAGAGTTTACAAATAATCCAGAACTCAACATTAAAGCATTTGTAAATGGTGAACTTAAACAGGATGGGAACAGTCGAGATATGATCTATTCAATCGGCGAAATATTAGAATTTGTTACTTCAATTATGACATTACTTCCAGGCGATGTTGTGATGACGGGTACACCTGAAGGGGTTAGTCAAGTTAAGCCTGGAGATGAAATTAAAATTGAAATTGAGACACTTGGAACCTTAATAAATTCAGTTGAGTAAATTATGAAATTAAGAATTGCACCATCACCTACTGGAGAGCTTCATATTGGCAATGCAAGAACGGCATTATTTAACTGGCTTTATGCAAGAAAAAATAATGGTCAATTTGTTCTCAGAATAGACGATACTGATACTGAAAGAAGCACCCCAGAATATATTGAAAATATTGTACAAAATCTTTCATGGCTTGGTATCGACTGGGATGAGGGTTATGAATTAAGTGATTCAAACTCTTATAAACAATCAGATAGATTTGCCAGATATGAGGAAATAGCAAATCAACTACTGGAAAATGATTTTGCATATGAAGATGATGGAGCAGTGAGGTTTAGAGTTGAAAAAGATAAAGAGATATTATTCCAAGACTACGTAAGAGGGGATATGAAATTTAATTCCAATGATGTTGAAGATTTTGTAATTTTAAGATCTGATAAAAGCCCAACATATCACTTAGCTTCGACTGTAGATGATATTGACTATGAAATAACAATAATCGCTAGAGGAGAAGATATCCTTTCTTCCACTCCAAAACATATAATGATAATGAATGCATTAAATGCAAAAGTTCCTGATTTTTGCCATCTTCCTTTATTGTTTGGTCCAGATGGAAAAAAATTAAGTAAAAGGCATGGTGATACTTCAGTCTCATCTTTTAGAGAACGTGGAGTTTTATCTGAAACAATGTTTAATTATATGTCGATTCTTGGTTGGTCCCCAGGAAATGATTTAGAAATATTTGACAAAGAATTTGCAATTAATAATTTTGATTTAAAAAATGTTTTAGCTAATCCAGCAATTTTTGATACACAAAAGCTTCTTTGGATGAATGGTCAATATATAAGAGAGTTTGATGAAAAAACATTTAATAAGATTGCTGTTGAGTCAATTGAAACTTCATTATCAAGGGAGCTATTTAGCGAGGAAATTGAAAGGATCAATTTAATTCTTTCTGTTGTCCAAGAGCGCCTTGAAACATTAAAGGACTTAATGGGACAGGTTGAATTTCTACTCGATGAGCCTTTTAATGTTGACAAGGACGAATGGGAAGAAGTTAATTCAAAATCTGCACAGGATTATCTTACGAACATTCGAAATGAATTTAAAACAATGAAAGATTTTGAACTAGACAAAATTGAAGCAATGATGCGTGAACAATTAAAGAAACTTGATTTAAAACCTAAAGAAGGGTTCCAGGCTGCAAGAGTTGCAATAACTGGTACAAAAATAAGTCCACCGTTATTTGAATCCATTTATGCACTAGGTCAATCTTCCACAATTGCAAGAATTGCCGAAAAGATTGATAATTTGTAACAAATAATATATAAGTTACTATATTCTTATACAAATACGGCCCCGTCGTCCAGAGGCCTAGGACGCTGGGTTTTCAACCCAGAAACGCCGGTTCGAATCCGGTCGGGGCTGCTACCTTTCGGGGATGGTGTAATTGGCAACACAATGGGTTCTGGTCCCATCGTTGAGGGTTCAAGTCCTTCTCCCCGAGCAGAGGCCCCGTCGTCCAGAGGCCTAGGACGCCGCGCTCTCAAGGCGGAAACGCCGGTTCAAATCCGGTCGGGGCTGCTAAAACTCTAAATTTTTAGACCATCTTGGTCTATGCTGAAGAAAACTATTGAAATCTTCTTCATCATCTATCTCAAAACTAAATTCTTTATTAAATGATTTTTTGACATTTAAATTTTCTTGAAGAAAAATATTCATGTGATTATCAAAACTATTTTTACCATACATTAATTTTTTAATTTTAATATTTCCCCCAAGCAGAGGAGTTCCGCTATCTTTACTTGAACATATTACAATCTGAGATCTCTTGCATTCTTTTATCCATTCTTGTGCATAAAAATTGTTTAGATATGGCAGGTCAGCATGGCAGATAGTCCAATATTCATATTCATAAGAATGAAGAAATTCTTCTAGCTCAAAATTTAAACCCTTTTTTCTGGTTGAGAATGTCTCAATATCATTATTCTTACAGTAATCAATAACAAGCTCATCATTTGTGATACAAACAATTTTTGTGTCTTCATTTTCAAATGATTTCACTATATTTTCAAACATTCCTTTTGAAAGTTCTATTCTTTTTTCGACACTCAGAACATTTTCAAGTCTAGACATAGGATTTTTAAAATTTCTTACGGGGATACCTATCAAAAAATTTTTTAACATTACAACACTTTACATATTCCATGCTATTAAGTTATATATTGAAATGACAAGAAAAACTAAAATAATCGCAACTGTAGGTCCAAGTATTCATTCAAAAGAGGCCATCAATGAAATTATTGATGCAGGAGCTAATGTTTTAAGGTTAAATTTTTCACATGGATCTAATGACGAATATAAACAAATAGTAGATTGGGCTAGATCATCAAATAAAAAGATTGCAATAATGCAAGATATTCAAGGTCCAAAAATAAGAACAGGCTTTTTGGAAGAATCATTTGATCTATCTCAAGGAGCTGAAATTGAAATATCCAATAAAGATTCCAAGAAAAATGATGAAAATATCGTCATAAATTATGAGCAGTTATTTGAAGATGTGAGTGAAGGTGAACGAATATTAATTGATGATGGAAAATTGTCCTTAAGAGTTACAAAAATAGAAAAAAATAAAGTTCTTGCTGATGTAGAAATTGGTGGAGAATTGAGGTCAAATCAAGGTGTCGCTTTCCCAGATTCTAATTTATCAGTTTCAACTTTAACGAAAAAAGATATTGAAGATTTAGAGTTCGGCAATCAACTTGGGGTTGATTTTGTTGCTGTTTCATTTGTTCGAAACGCAGAAGATATTATAAATGTCAAGAAATACATTGATGATGATACAAAAGTAATAGCAAAAATTGAACTTAAGTCTGCAGTAAAAAATCTAAAATCAATCATTCAAGAGTCAGATGGAGTAATGGTAGCAAGGGGTGATTTAGGTGTACAACTTCCTCTTGAGAGAATTCCGCTCGTTCAAAAAGAGATATTAAATGAAACAAATTTACAGGGAAAAATTACGATTACAGCTACTGAAATGTTAACTTCTATGATTTCTTCTCATCGCCCTACAAGAGCAGAGGTTTCGGATATTACAAATGCAATACTCGATGGAACTGATGCTGTAATGTTGTCAGCTGAAACCTCAATTGGTGAAAACCCAATTGAAGTTGTCAGTGCCATGGCCAAGATTTGTAGTGAGGTAGATAGTGTTTCTGGTACAAAAATAACTTCATCTAAAGACATATTGACTTCTGATGAACTAACAAATTCACTTTCAAAAGCTGCAGTACAAGTAGCCAATGATTCTAATGCAAAGGCAATCGTAGCTTTTACTGAAACTGGAAAAACAGCATTGTTGATTTCAAATCATCGACCAACTGCTCCAATTTTTACATTTACAACTGTTGCAAAAACTTTCAATCAACTTAATTTGATATGGGGAGTAGAACAGATAAAGATAGATAGACTAGAAACTACTGATGAGATGTTTGCAATTGCAAATCAATGGTTAACTGAAGAGATGAATTTTTTAAAAAATGATAAAGTAGTTATTGTCGCTGGTACACCTCCAAATAAAGAGGCAGCAACTAACCTTATTAGAGTAATAAAGATTGGTGAATTTTAATGGGCCAAAAAATTGAATTAAAGACAACTCAATTTGGAAAAAATGTCATATTCGACTTAAACAGATCTTTATCAGGACAAGATGGTGAAACTTATTACAATATAGCCCATGCTTCATTAACAAATGAAATCAGCGCACAACTAGCAATGAAACTATTTCAATTCTCAAATGATATTGAAAATATTTTTATTCAATCGAATGTTGTTACCGTCAATTTCACAAAAAACATGGGTACTGCAGTTACAGACTTTCAGAAGATAATCGAAGACTTCTTCCTATTTTATGGAGACGAAGAAGAATGATAGTTGGGGTCACAGGTGCCTCTGGTTTTATTGGTAAAAAAACAATAAAAATTTTAAAGGATTCTGGCCATGAAGTTAAAAGATTTGTAAGAAGAGAAGTTAAGAATGATGATGAAATTTATTGGAGCCCAGCAAAGAAGGAAATAGATAAAGACAAATTTCAAGAACTTGATGCAATAATCCATTTAGCAGGAGAAAGTATAGCCCCACAAGATATATTAGGCTTCCTCCCATTTGCAGGTGGTCGTTGGTCTAAAGAAAGAAAATCAAGAATTTATTGGTCCAGGAAGTGGGCATCTGATCTTTTTGTGGATACATACAAATCTTCTGAAAAATATCCAAAAATATTTATCACTGCATCTGGAAATGATATTTATGGAGATCACGGAGATGAGATAGTTACCGAAGAAACCTCTTTTAATCGAGGTCAATTTTTACAAATGGTAGCAGAAGAATGCTGGGAAGAACCATTATATGAAATTGAAAAGATGGGTGTAAGAGTAATGAAGTGTAGAGCTGGAATTGTTCTAGGGAAGGGAAATATCGCAACACAAATATTTACACTTATATCAAAATTAAATTTGTCTGGCCCAATTGGAGATGGTAAACAATATTTTTCTTGGGTATCTGTTTATGACATGGCGGAAGCATTCGTATTTTGTTTAGAAAATGAAAATATCGATGGTGCTGTGAATGTGACAGCTCCTGAACCTTTGCAACAAAAAGAATTTTCTAGAGCCATTGCCAAAATTATGGATAAGGCTTTCTTTGCTCCGCCTTTACCGCCAATAATAATGAGATTAGCTGTTGGCTGGGAACTAGGCGAGCAACTTGGTTTAAATAGTATAAGAGCAATTCCTCAAAAATTATTAAAAGAAGGATTTCAGTTTAAAAACCCTACTTTGGAAACAATGAAAGATGATTTTATTTAATGAGTAGTTACGAAGAAAGAATGTCGCAGAAATATAATTTCTTCTCTTCTGAGGATAAAAACCAAGTCTCTGATTCAGAAGTTGAAAAGGAAACAGAAAATGAAGAAATTATTGAAAATGTAGATGAGGTAAATGAAACTCAAGAAGAAGAAAACATGCTCGTTCCAATATCTGCTTGGAAGAAAGTTTTAGATCAATTAGGAAATTTACATGAGGCTGATAAGTTAATGGCTGAAGCTAGAGAGAGGGCAGCAAAAGCAGAGGCTGAAAGTGAATTTTTAAGAGAAAAACTAAAAAATACACGAGAAGAATTAAACACATTCAAAAAGAAAAAAAGGTTTTTCTTTTTCTAATAACTTAATTTACAAAATTGCTTTCATCAGATACACCTCTGATTATAAAAAATGAAATCATTAAGAGTACAACAAGTGACAACATGGCAGTATTTCGTCCTAAATTTAAAGTATTAACAATAAAGCCCCACAAAATTGGACCTACAATTGTTGCAAATCTTCCAACAGTAGAATATAAACCATAAAATTCACCAAGATGTTCTTTTGGACTTAGTCTTGTCATGAACACTCTGTCAACCGCAAATATTCCACCAATGTTGAATCCACCAATTACTCCAGTTACATAAATTAACCAGTCAATATCAAACTCTGTAGAAATAACAGCAATGATTAATGAAACCATCCAACAACCTAAGCTAAATAAAGTGCATTTCCTTGGACCATATTTATCTCCAGCTTTACCATATACATAACCACCGATAATCGAGATGATAATTGCTAAGGCTAACAAATTCTGACTGTCTTCAGCTGTAAGTCCAGCCTCTTCGACAAGATATACAGCGAGTAGACCACTGATTAAAGTATTAATTGCATCTGCATAAAAGAATCTCCCAATAAGGAATCTTGTAAGACCTTTGTATTCTCTGGAATGCTTCCATGACTTAACAACTATATAAAGAGATTCTCTAAATTTTACACTTACTTTATCAATATTAAATTTTTGCTCTTCAATGAATAAAAATGCCGGAATTGAAAATAATAGAAAAAGAATAGCCACGGATCTAAAAATTTCTACATAACTGTAACCAAATTCCTGAAGAAGTGATGCAACACCAAATCCTATAAGTGATCCCATGTATCCAAACGCAACTCCCATGCCAGAAATCTTTCCTCTGTTATTTTCATTACTTACGGAAACAAGCAAAGCATCATAGACTACCGAACCAAGGTTAAATCCAATCAATGAAATGATGAACAATAAAACAGATATATTTACATTAAATGTCCCAAGAAGAAAGGTTGCTACTATGCAGATTGCTGTCGTAATGAATAATAATGGTTTCTTTCCTTGTGCTCCATCACTTCTTGCCCCTACCCAGGGACCGGTTAGCGCAACAATCACCATTGCTCCCGAAGTTGCCAGACCCAAAGCTTGATCTGTCCAACCTTGTTCACTCACAAGCCAGACCGAAAAATATAAACCAGGAATTACAAATGCATAAACTGTATTTGCTAAATCAAAAAGTAACCAGGAATATAAACTTTTTTTCTTTACTTCGTTCATTAAATTGATTCTAGAGCGTCTTTAAATCTCGTGAGGCCTTCCTCTAGATCTTGATCGCTTAGAGCATAAGAACAACGTAAAAATCCTTCTTTCCCAAATACCTCGCCAGGTACAAATGCAATGTAGAATTTCTCCAATAACCAATCGCAAAGCTCAATTGATGTGTTCACCCCTTCTATAAGACCATTTGTGTAATGACTTACATCTGGAAATACGTAAAAAGCTCCTGTTGCATTTGGAACCCTTATGTTTTCTAAGGTTTTAAATAAATTTAGGGCATAATTTCTTCTTTTATCAAATGCTTTCTTCATTTCATTTGTGCTGTCCAATCCATTTTTTAATGCTGAATATGCAGCAACTTGGGAAATATTTGCAACATTTGACGTAGCATGAGACTGAATTTTTTTAGACAGACCGATGACATCATCATTACCCATTATCCAACCAACTCTCCATCCAGTCATTGAGTACGCTTTTGCAACACCATTCACAACAATTGTTTTCTCGAGATTTTTATCAATAGTTGCTGGAGAGGGCGAAGTAACGCCTTCATAAACTAGATGTTCGTAAAGCTCATCCGAAAGTATCCATATATTTTTATCAAATGCCCAGTTATATATTTCTTCAGCTTCTTCTTTTGAATAGACTACCCCGGTTGGATTCGATGGAGATACCCATACAAGAACCTTGGTTTTTTCTGTAAATTTCTCTTCAAGTTGTTCAGCTGTAACTTTGAAATCATTTTCAAAATCTGTATTAACAATTACTGGCTCCCCACCTGAAATTTTTACTGCTTCAGGGTATGTTGTCCAATAAGGTGAAGGTATTAATACTTCATCTCCAGGATCAAGCAGTGACATAAATGTTGTAAGTATTGCTTGTTTTCCTCCATTTGTTACAACTACATTATCTGGGTTAACTTCAAAATTTGAGTATTCTCTTGTTGTTCTAGAAATTTCATCTCGTAAAATCGGTAATCCACCAACTGCTGTGTACTTATGATATGTTGGATTTTCCGATGCAATTTTTACTTCCTCTATAACATGTGAAGGTGTTGGGAAATCAGGTTCACCTGCACCAAAGCCAATTACAGGCTTTCCTTGTTCCTTTAGAATTCTA